>JBHLRQ010000004.1:0-78425 GCA_048882385.1 Candidatus Thorarchaeota archaeon
GACATCCTTTCGCTTCGGGCGTTCACCTCATCCCTATTTTTGAAAGAAAACAGATAGAGGCGGCATACCGCACTCTATCATCGTTTCATACGGATTACAACAATCACCAATATAACTACGACACCAACTGTTCCAAGTACTATCCAGATTGTCATAAGTGGAATAGCGCCATTTCTAGGAGTAGTGGTGGTCGTTGTAGTTGTTGTAGTGGGGGTTGTAGGAGGTTCTGTGACTGTAACTATCACACTATCACTCACAGTGTTACTCCCTTGATCAGCTAATACAATGGTGTAGTTGTATTCTCCTGCAGTCAGACCATCAGCATCGACTATAATTGGATCTGCACTAGAGGTCCAATCCCCAGTTTCTGTAGAAACATCATTAACAAAGACCTCATAGGAAGCAGGATTCAGGTCGGAACCATGCCAAATGATGTTGTTTCCAGTTTCTCCAGCAACATACTCGATATCGTCAGGACTGTCAATGGTAGGACTGATTGTGTCTACTGCATCAACAAGTACCATGTCTGAAACATGGTTGCCAGCTCCATCATACACCACTATTGTTAGGTTGTGAGTTCCTACAACCAGTGGATCTAGTTCTACCTCTATAGGATCAAAACACCATGTCCGATTTGCAATGACGGTTCCATTCTGGTAGACAACAAAGCGACCAGGATAGTTGTCGGATGCTTGCCATGCAATCTCATTACCTAAAGTGCCGGCTTCAAAGACTTCATCACCAGGACTATCAACGGTTGGTGTTGTACCATCAGTCAAAGAGATTGGGTATCTATCAACACTAGACGACATGGAAATTGGATAGGTTCCAGGTCCCACATAATCACTCCAAGCATTTCCAGTTGTTACATTATCATCCCAGAGATTGTCGGTTCCACCATCTGCGGCATTTCCAATACCATTCCATCCAATTTCGTTCCAGTATACCATAATGTTAGTAGCAGAAAGGCTACTCAACATCACACCATATCCACTATTACTATAGACGGAGTTGTTGTGGATGACTCCATGAGTACCGGCAGAAATGAAAATCCCTGGTGCGCCAAATGTTTGATCCAAATAAGTCCCAGATACTACATTCGAGGAGATATTGAAGAAGTCAGCATTTCCAGCATAAACACCATATACAGCATTGCATGAGATATTGTTCTTATGAACAGTTATGTTGGTTCCTTCTAATTGAAGCCCATATCGATTATGAGAAATTGAGTTGTATGATACTTCATCATAGGGACGAACCATCAATATAGGAGCAACTTGATTCTCAGGAATGCCTAGACCGTTTCTACTGATTGAGTTGTTAAGATAGTCTGTTGATTCAGAATATGGACTATATATCGCAGAAAATGGATTATCATCGATTGCATTATCGATGATGGTTGTATTTGTTGATGAGATCAGTTGGAGTCCATAATACGAGTTTTGCTTCACAGTTGCACCTTCTAGGGAACAGTTAGTGGTCAAAACGAATGTCACTCCAGAACTAACATCAGAAAAGTCCCCACCAACGATATTGACTCTACTTGAATTTGCAACCAATATTTGACCATAGAGATTCCCATCTACGGTCAAATCGGTTTCATTGAAGAAATAACCAAAGTGTTTACCATTGAGAGTGTTATGCTTCTCGATGAAGTAGTAGTCTGCCGCAGCAGGCATTCCCATTCCTACAACGAGTATTCCGTTTCTCAGAAACACATTATTTGCAATCAGAGTTGAGGGAGATGCAGCTATCAGTAAACCAGCGCCTTGAGAATCAGATATATCACAATTAGTGACTCTAGCATTTTGGCTTCCGAATACCCAGACGCTAGCAGCAAAACCCAATAAACTGTGAAGACGCGAGTTGTCCTCAAGTACCATGTTGTTGAATGTGCAGTTAACGCTGGAAAGCATCATTGCACCAGCGAAATGATTTCCAGAGGATTTCGCATCGTCTATAGTACAATTTGTACTAAACGAAATGAAAACACCCAAAGAGGACTCGTTAAAATCACCCCCTGTTATAGAGCAGAACTTGGCTTCATGAAGAATGACCTGTCCATATGTCGATCCATCAATACTCAGATGTGTCTGATTCCAAACGTAAAGAATAGGTTTGCTGTTAATTATATCACCTGATGTTGTAAATCCAGGATTTCCAGGTATTAGGTTCTGAGGAAAGAAGCCACAACCAGACAATATGTTGTTACTACAAACAATAGACTGAGGGCTCACTAAGAGTATACCGCTGATGGGACTATCATAGATTGTATTCTGTAGTACAGTACAATTTTGAGAGTTGGACATTTCTATTGCTGCTGGATAATACATGGTCCCTTCTGATCCATAGTTAAAATCATGGAGCGTGTTCTGATCAAGTGTGCAATTAGCAGAATATTCGACCTTGATGCCTGTGAATGAGTTTGCCACTTCATTCTCAGTTACATTACAGAAGTAGGATTGCATTATGTGAATTCCATTTCCACGGTTGTTATCATTTCCATCAATGTGGTTTTGTTCCACTTCACAATTATAGCTATATGTTAAATCCACACCTGAATTAACATTTCCTTCGATCTCATTGTCAACACACCAGGAATCATTCACATAGTACAAATTCACAGCAGTTGTCTTGCCAGAAAAGATGTTAGAGCCAATGTAGGCATTTGTGACATTTTCGAGTGTGATGCCAACTGAATAGTCATCGAATTCTGGCGCAAAATAGCAATTTGTGATTTTAAAGTAGGCTCTTGTGTTTCTGATTATAATACATTCGAGATTACTTGTGATATTCAAGTCATCAATGACGAACGGAGTTGTTTCTGAACCGTCTCCATCGAACCCTAGTGTTGTGAAATTATCATCATGATCAATTAGAATTGGACTGCTATCAGTATAGCTCATAACCCAACTAGTTTTCTGTTGAGTATTATCCTCGTGATAGAATCCAAATGGTTGAATAAAAAACGGGGATACTATCAAGAAACAAAGGATACCAAATAATACAGCTTTAATCTTCATTCTCATACTCCCTAACAAAGGAACAAACCATACCCTATTGTGATACCAGTAGATGTAACTGAAGTAAATATCTTCCGGAGAGTTATGAATCTGCATTTAGAAAGCTATTTGATGGATACACTCCAACTCAATAGATGTGGAGTATGAGTTGTTCTACCTGTATGTATGAGAATAATATGTTTTCTTGAGAAAACGCTGCGGATAACGATGGTACATCAGCTCACTCATGCTTAGACTTATATACGTAAATAATAGCGCTTGGGGAAGCATTCTCCCTCGGCTGCTATTTTGCATATGTTTGACTATGTATATCGGCGGCCATATCTCAGAGGGAGCAATACAGGTGATCAATAAATGGCTAGACCAGTGCGTGCCAACACACAGTATCGGAAAGGAATGGCAGTTTGCTCCGTATGTGGTGGCAGTGATTTTTACGAAGACTTGACACGAGGTGAGAACATCTGCACTTCATGCGGATGCGTATTGAACGAGAGGCTCTTAGACACAGGACCTGAGTGGAGAGCATTCACAGCAGAAGAGAGGAATGCCCGAGCCAGGACAGGCTCCCCAATGACATTGACAATGGCAGACAAGGGTCTGGCAACTACAATTGGTTGGAGCGATAGAGACGCCAATGGAAGAGCGATTGCTGCTAGTAGTCGCGCTGCAATCTACAGGATGCGTAAGTGGCAAATCAGAACACTAGTTCACAGCTCCCAGCACCGAAATCTCAGTATTGCTATGAGTGAGATGGACAGGCTGACATCACAGCTTGGCGTCCCGCAGGAAACCAAAGAAACCTCAGCTCTGATCTATCGAAAAGCACTCAGTAGACGGCTTGTTAGGGGTAGAAGCATAGAAGGCATGGTGGCTGCAACCATCTATCTCTCTTGCCGAATACACAAGATTCCAAGACAGCTTGATGAAATCGTAACTGAAGCAAGAGTCAACAGGAAGGAACTTGGACAGTGTGTCCGACTAATCCTCAGAAATGTTGACGTGAAGGTTCCAATCCCTTCGGCCAATGATCTTATGCCAAGAATCTCAGCGGACCTAGGTCTTGATGGAAAGACAGTCCAGACTGCAATGAACATCATTAATGATGCTCGTGAAAGAGGTATTACAGCAGGCAAGGACCCAGGTGGTCTAGCTGCAGCTGCACTCTACATTGCAGGTATCATTGAGGATGACAGACGCACTCAGAGAGAGATTGCTGAGGCATCTAATGTCACAGAGGTCACTGTCCGTAACAGATACAAGGATTTGGCTAACAGCCTTCAGATTACAATCAAACCATAGTGGTTGGGAAATCTTCCCAACTACTAATTTCCTATTTTTCCATTACATTCATTTGATTGAGTGAGCAGACGGTTTCAGATTCAAATGAACCAGTTCATTCTCGCTCTATGTGGACTTCCTGCATCAGGAAAATCCAAGCTTGCAGATGCAATCCAGAAAGCTTTGGAATCTGAAGTGGTGATTGTTAGAACTGATGACTGGCGAGATGATACATACTACACCAACTGGAAACCAGAGAAGGAAAAGTCCGTAAGAGAAGCTGCACTGGATAGAGTAAGAGAACAGGTTTCTGAAGGAAAGAGTGTCATTCATGATGACACGAATTACTACACGAGTATGCGGCATGAGCTCTTTGAGATAGCTGTTGAGAACGGTATCGGATTTTCAATCATTCATGTTTCAACGACTGTGACAACTGCACTCCAATGGAATCGTGAGAGACCAAACTCAGACATACCAGAAAGTGTAATCGAGAATATATCTGAGAGATTCGACATTCCTGGAAAGCGCTATCTCTGGGATAACTCAGACTTGGAGGTCGATATGGAAGCAGACGACCTGTCAGCGGTCATCCCTGAGATCATTACGATTCTCGAGGAGATTAGTCCAGCAAGAGAGCCAAAACCCATGTTAGTCACAAGTAATGAATTCGATAAACTAGACACTGTAACGCGTCAAGTTGTGTCGGAGTTTCTCAAAGAAAACCCTGGGCTCAGAGGAAAAAGACAGGTTTCAGTCATACGACGCGAATTCCTTAGAACAGCCATCGAAAGGAGAATGCCTTTGAAAGGAGTCAAGCAGGTACTTCTCGAGAGGCTGAACAAGTTGCTCTGAAGGAACCCATTATGACGGATCTGTACTTCGAAGATTACGAACCTGGGAGGAAACGGGCTCGTGGGTGGGAGTGTCTGGGTTCGGTGGTGATTCTCTGTGCATTGATTATCGGATTTACTCTGTTCTTCATGCTTTACGCATACATCTGGGTACATATAGTGGAATCCCTGGTGCAACACGTTTTCGAGTTGACAATTATAGGTATGATCATAATTTTCTTGATTACGGTGTATGTGTGGAACAATAGAAATTTGGAGAGAAGAAAGATTATGGCGGCCTCCTAAGAGAATCGAACTCTCAACGCTTGCACGTTCATGGGTTTGAAGCCCACGGAACCAGACCACCGGTCCTGTAGAAGGCCAGATTAGTATACGATTCAAGGAAAAGAGCTGGTGCAATCGAATCTAAATGTAACGGCATATGACTTCGTGAGTTTCTCGTTTCCACTCAATGCTCTTCTTTGCAAGCTCTGAAGCGATATTACCAGGCATTGTTTTATCACGGGGAAGTGATTCGATCTTTGTCAACCATGCGGCAGTAGTTAGAGTGAGTGGAGGTACTCCGTCCTCCCCTTCTGTTGCCTTTATCATCATCTCTCTACCGTGTGCTACTTGAATATACACATCGTTTACTGGAGCCTTATTCAGAATTTCTCGGACCACTCTGTCCCAGCAAGTCTTTGCCACGAGAGCTCTCCTAAGTTTTGTCTTGTCCTCTTCAGGCAATGACTGATACTTTTCTAGAGCAGCACGCATCGCTTCAATATGATCATCAAGATAAACAGCTAAAGCTACCTCATCTTGTCCTAGAGCGATCAGCTCCATTGATGATCTCGACTCAGTGACATTGATGATGACATTTGCCTCCTCGCCAGCGATTCTTAGTGAGAATTTAGCGGAACCTTGAAAATCTTGGCTCTCCGCCTCACTATGCTCTTCCAATATCAAATTTGGTTTGGATGCGACCACGTACCAAGCAAGCCTGAATATGACCGCTGGTTCATCGCTGCTGAAGTTCAGTGTTCGAGAGACCTCTGCCATTTCGTCGTTCAACTATCTTGCCCTCCCTCAGGGAGTTCATTGTTTATTTACTGGCTTCCTTATAGAGTTTGGTTGTTGCTGTCTCTATATCAATTTTTGAGGCGCCAATGGCTGCGTTCATTACAATATAGCTATGTGGATAATTATCTACTGATGAACCAGCTCCACCTTTTTCGATTGCTCGTGGACCAGTTACTCGTGCATTGTAGAGTCTGGCTCCAATCTCTATTACATCCAACCCATCCATGGTAATCGCACAGGCTACTGGATTCCATACTGAGAGTACTCTCTGACCTAACTTTTCAGCTATCTCATCCATCCTCTTGTCTAGCATAGCTTTGTTATCGAGCTGTTCCTTTTGCAGGTCTTTGTAAGTGTCAAATCCAATTGCAAGTAGTGCAGCTAGAGTCTGAACAACAGGCGCTGCTGTAGCACGACCTGCATAGGTATCTGCAATAGAATCTGTGAAGTCCTTTTTCGGAGTGACTACGACAGCTGCACCAACAGGCGCAAGGAAATTCTTGTCACTGCTCTGTACAACTGCATCGACTCTACCTGCGTCAATAGCGGCACGAATTTCACTCATCACTTTTTGAGACTGCACACCGTATGCATTATTGATTATTAGTGGAGTATCAGTTTCTGCACATATTTTTGAGATATCCTTCACTGGATCTGATAATCGTGGTGGAAAGAAGGTGGTCGTGGCTAGAACTGCAGTTGAATTACTCTTCTTGATTTCCTTCTCGAGGATACCAAAGTCAACTTGGACTGAATCAGCATCTATCAATGTTGGAATTGTCTTCTCCTCAAGCCCACTTAATGCAATGGCTCTCTTCGGTGATGTGTGATCTATTCGAGGATAGAGGACACGCTTCACTCCGTACTCTCTCCTAAGAGCTCCGAGAACGAGAGAAATGGTCATGCCTGTAGAAAGTGGTGTAACTAGTCCAGCTTTCACATTACTCAAACCTAGCTTTCGTATTGCATCAAGAGCCACTTTATTTGCCACTTGCTGCATCTGAGAAGCTCCAGGAGCCTTGGGTTGGGGTGCAGCAAGCCTTCCACTCCTCCCTATACCATGATTGAATCCAACCGATAACCGAGCCACATAGGGTGATGCAACTCTTGCCTCGCGCTCACCAACTCGTACCGCCTCAGGATCTTTGTCAGTGTCCAAGGAAGATAGGAGCTGAAACATCATCTCAAGCTGGAGGTCAGTCAATCCTTTCTCAGGAAACTGGCGTCGATTAAGCACATCCTTTACTGGACCAAGCAATGAATCAACAGTTGTGCGACCTCGGCGCAGCATGTTCTCTGGAATTGTCTTCTCGAGAATACGATCAATCTCATCATCATCCAAAGCTGTATTCCTCCTCGGTTAATCTTTGATAGTATACATCTTCATTTTCTGTTACAGCATCCTCAAATTTGACAATGACTACTCCTCGTGTACCGAACGGTTGCCTAATAATACCAGTTACTCCTTTCTTTGAATACACTGATGCATGAACCAGACGTTCTGCAATCTCCTTTCTTGACGCCAATCCCGAAACCAGCACATCATTTTCACGAATTCGGTGAACCTTTCCAGTCCTGACTCTTGGACGCAGGAGTTTGACTTTTTGGGGAATATGTGTGGCTTCTCCTGCTCCAACAATTCTCATTTGTGTAGGAGGTAGATCTGTCCGATGCAAGAGAATCTTGGTTCCAACTCGAATAGAAACTGGTTTTTGTAAGAGAACTGCAGCAGCGAAAATGTCACTATTGGGTTCATCCACGACGATGCCTCTCTCATCCAGAGGAATAATCTGCCCTGTGACTGATGGCATACCAACTGATATGCTGACGATCATTCTTCGAGTAATCCTGCCTTGATATAATGGGTTTCTCTGTAACTTTGCTATGAATCCTGATGATGATGGAATACTCCCTATTGTGCATAGATAGTCCCCTCTAGTAATTTCAGAGTCATCAACATTTGGAATATTAATCCCGACACGGTCTCCAGCTGAAGCAGTTTCACGTTCTACACTAAAAGTCTGTATGGATCGTATTCGGCTTTTCTTTTTGAGGGGTGCAACCTCCACAGAATCACCAATCTTGACATTTCCTTGGAGTATAGTTCCTGTCACAACTGTTCCGTGACCCTTGATTGGAAAAGCATGGTCTATTGGCAGAATAAACGGACCGTCTGTATGTCGTGCCTTTGGTCTGATTATTTGTTTGAGTGCATCTTTGAGCTCGTTTATACCTTGATTGGTCTTAGCTGATACTCTGACAATCTTTGCGTCTGGAAATGATGTGTCTGCAAGAATTGAACGAATCTTGGTTTCAACTTTCGTTAGTTGTGATTCGGCAACTATGTCAGTCTTTGTGAGAGCAACTACTAGAGAAGCAACATCCATCGATTGAAGAACAACAATATGTTCGCCAGTCTGTATCATAGGTCCTTCATCAGCAGCAATCACGAGAATGGCAGCATCAATAATGCTTGCTCCTGCAACTACACTTCGAATCAGGTCAGCGTGCCCAGGGGCATCAACCAACGTCACCATAAACTTGTCCATTTCAAACATTGTGAAACCGAGATCAATGGTGATTCCACGTTGTTTTGCTTGCGGATGCTTGTCCAATCCTGCCGTGGAAACCTTCGAACTCAGTGCTTTAGCAAGAGCTGTCTTCCCATGATCTATGTGACCCATGAGTCCCACATGGACTGGGACAAGATTCTCCATTTCACTGCCTCAGCTGAGTGAGATGGTTTCTTGCATAAAACCATTGTCAGAGTAGTTTATTGGGGAGAGTGTACAGTGAAAATACATGGTGTCACGTTCGCTTGAGAAGATGATGCTCATTGCCATAGGTCTCTCCACAGCAGTAATTGTAGGTGTTCCAGTACTAATGTATGCAATTGATACAATCACTGTAACTTCCTATCTAGAAGACGCACAAACAGTGGCAGAACAGATTCATAACACCACGAGGCAGATTGATCTCGGTACGGTTGACAATGCCACAATTCAGGTGCAAATCCCAGAAGGAGTCACTGTAAGCGCAGTAGGATCTTCATTGCAGATACTTTTCGATTATCAAAGTTCTGAAACCCAATCATGGATAGAAACATACGACCACCCTATACTGATTACGCCAATTACGGAAGCTGGTAACTACTTGATGTATTTCTTCATAGAAGCAGGTGTAATTCACATCACATACTCATAGAAGCAGTTTTGATAGGTCAATGTGAGTCCAGCACAACGTTTTTAATCTAGGCTCAGGTTCACGCCGCCAACACCACCTGGTGAGGACTGAATGTAATGGCAGAAGATGCCGATCATGTCGAAGAAACTGGCACAGACGAAGAGCAGTCCGAGCCAGAGGAAGAAGTGTACGAAGAGCTTGAAACTGTCGAAAAGAAAGAGGGTAGAAAGATTAGTCTTCCAGCAAATCCAGTAGGATTTCTTCTGAATTTCAGAATGCTACGAAGATTTGTTCAGCTAGTCTTTTTGATTGGAATTAATGGGTACGTACTTCTCGCTTGGTTCCATATGCCAAACGTCCAAGCATTTTGGCTTTCCATTTGGAGTAATTTGCCAACATTACCAATCCTTGCTCCTCTGGAAGCACCCTTTGGGGCAATTGCAGGTTCTTTTGATACTTTGATACGTGAGTTTTCATCAGGAATATTCCCACTCTTTACGATTGGAGCGATGCTGGTCATACTGATTATCGTTGGTCGTGCTCCATGCGGGTGGATATGTCCAGTTGGTACGATTCAGGATTTTGTTACACTTCCAAAGAGAACTAAGACTCGCCCTCCGCCTAAAACTGAGGAGGAACTACGAAAGGTAAAACCATATGTTTTCATCATAGTTGCATTTCTTGCAGTCTGGGTTGGATTTGCTAGAATCACTGGTTCAGCTGAATCGCTAGAGGTAGCTCTTGGAGCCTTTGTTGACGATGCATTTGCACCTTTGAACCCAGCGTATATCCTATTTGTTGTGCTACCTCAGCAGGCGGAACTAGGTCTATGGCCAACTGATTTGAACACATTATGGTACTTCTCACAATGGGGTTGGCCATTAGCTCAGATGGGATTTGTCATATTGGTGTTCTTGATATCATTCTGGGTTCCACGATGGTTCTGCAGATGGCTCTGTCCTGCAGGATGGTTCTATAGCGTCTTCTCTAGGGATGCCTTGATTGGATTAGGAAGGAATCCTGCAAGATGCACTCCAGACACATGCAATGTGTGTGAGGTGGTATGTCCAATGAATATCAGAATCAGGAAATTCCCATATCAGCGCATGCATAGTCCAGATTGTATCATGTGCCTGGACTGCAAAAGCCACTGTCCGAATGACGCAATTGTCATTAGGTTCTCATAGATCGAGATGATCGGTGACCTCTAGAACATCGTTGAATGCATCATTCACAGAAGAATAGAGCTTCATCAACTCTAGTCCGTCCTTTGTAACGCGAGCCCCTCCACCACCCTCGGTTCCACCTTTGTGGGTTTCAACAAGAGTTATCCCGAGCTCTCTCTCGATTTTCTTGATGACTCCCCAAGTATATCGATAGGACATACCAAGTTTTTTTGCACCCTTGGTGATTGTTCCCTCTTCATGAATAGCCTTCAGAATTGCATATGCACCCGGTCCGAAAATGTACTTCCCATCCCTCTCAAGCCACAACTTGTAGTTGGGTTCCAGCTTAAGGGTTCGTTCGTCTTTAGGACTCACATTAATTCCTCCGTAGACAGGGATGGAGTATTCAATTCACAGTATAATCTAATGACCCCAGCGAAGGCGTTCACCCTTCGTGTCTTTCTTAAACACTTTCTTGACTATTTTCCAGTGGTCAGCACAAAGATAGACTGTCCTTGATTTTGTATCTTTCACTTTGAGGTCAGATTTAGCTACACTCTCAGCGATTCGATCGCGCTTCATTGATCTCTTCGAAGGTTTCCTACAACCAACAATACTGCAAATCTTGTCCGTACTCACTTGTGACACTTCAAACGCACTTCCTGTTTAATGGTATTATAACTATAGCGCATTGATATCAAGTATTCATATTCTTAGGAGTGAGAATGCCACCTTTGGAGAAATCAAAGAGGACCTTCTCCTCAGCATCAAGGCGTAGCCTTACTTCCTTTGAATTATTTACAATTCCGACTACAACAGACGTCATTCCATGCCTCGAAGCAATCTCTTCCACTCGTTCTAGGTTTTCATTGGGAATGGAAATCAAAAAACCAAGCGAGATGTACATACGTAGCCAGTCATCAAGATCTATTCCTGAGGGTCTTGACGAATCAATAGCGTTAAGGTCAAGGGTTCCGCCCTTTCCAGAATACTCAAGCATCATTGCAGCTGTGCCAACAACACCAGCCACCGACACATCTTTTGATGCAGTAAGTAGTTGTTCACTAGCAAGAGAGTTCATTACTGAGAGTCGTAACACAACCTCCTCAGAAGACCTGTCTGTGACTGAATCCCATCCAAGTTTGTAGCTTTCACCCCTCTGACCAACTCTGTCAAACAGGAGAATCAAGGTGTTACCGTCTTCTGCACCTCCAGCAGTAAGTAGGTTACTCTCGAGAACAGTACCGGTTGCTGATCCTACAACATATGTTGAGCTAGAACTTGGATTAGTGTGACCTCGAACAATAGGCACTCTGAACGTCTGAGAACCTGCTATTAGACCATCAAGTATTGCTTCTCCTATTGTCGGGTCGGAATATGAGAGAGCTACTGCAAAAGATGTTGGTGTTCCTCCTGCAGCATAGATATCCATCATGTTGGCAAGCACAGCATTAAAACCAGCCGCACGTGGATGATTCAAGCATAGGTCTTCAACAATAGCATCAGTTGTTAGAAGCACGAAATCGTCGCATCCTGAATCAATGGCTGCGGAGTCCTCCCCTAGGCTATGGGGTGTATCCCCATTGAAAGATTCAAGTCGGAGTTTATCAATAATAGAGGGCAAAACGAACTTGCGTGAGATTCCATCGAAACTCAAAAGAAGTTTCATAATCTCATCAAGACGATTCACATCAAATCACTCGATAGCTGTTGTGTCATGACCTAGGGACCACTTAGAAAACCGAGTGCAAATGCAGCTTGACCAAGCAAGATACCAATTCCCAAAAGTGATATCCCGACCATTAAGTAAATTAGCGCCCTCATTGAGGGACGGATTTCCTCGAACACTGCAGTTCACCTTTGCTTGACTGCGAACTTTGCGGCACTTATAGACATTGTGCCACACCTACTCAAATGTCTAGTGTCACAGTTTTTGTCTGAACTTTCTAGCTATCTCTTTAGGCATAGCATCAGGATAGGGTTCGTCAAACTTGATTCTAGTCTGTGTCTGAACAGGCTTAGCAGATTTTTTACATTTCCCATCCTGCGTCATTTTGCGTTCTTGGCATTTGGCATGAATGCACCATCCCTGATCGCACTCTTCATCAATCCAAGTACACCAGATTTCCGTCTTGTTACCAAGCTTCCTGATCTTGAGAGCAGGAGGCTGTCTTTCACACTTGAAACTCTTACAGAGAGCCGAACAATCCATATCACTGCTGGTCATCGCTCACCGCTCCAAATTTCTCGGTTTGTAAATTCATCTTTTCTCAGCAAGACGGACAAGCGTGGTTAGTCGCTCCTTTCCGCCTTCTACGATTCGTATATTTCTTTCAAAACGATACTTTGTTATTTCATAGGTATCTCTTGAAACATCCCCGATTCTGAACTTAGCATTCACCCTACTGATTTCTTTCTCAAGACGCTTGAGAGTCTTATTTATTCCATTTATCCATTTTTTGGCAGTTTTGATTGCATTCTTTAGATTCTTGCGAAGCTCCTTTAATGTATCAATGATTTCACTCCGTTGTTCATTGTAGACATCTTTGTCGACTGTACCTGAGATATCCTCAAGTTTTGATAATCGTCCCTCATGGATGTCAAGAGCTTCAAGTAGCTGCTCCAGAACTAGTTTTTCTTTAACCATCTTCAGTTCTCTTCTTCGATTCTTGGTTTTCTCGAATTCGGAACGCAACTCCTCTGCACGTATTGTTAAAACGGACTTGTTAGCTTGCTTTAGCTGAAGAGCTTGCCTCGTTGCTTTTGTTTTGTCAATCAATATATCCAGTTCTAGGTCAACAACCTCAAGTTCTGCTCTAGCCAGAAGGACTATTGCAGCTTCATACTCCATATCGGATATTGTTACATCGAAATGAGGGTATGACACCTTTGTGACTTGTTCCACATCTAAAGAAACGGGTTTTTCATCATCCATAGGATCGGGTGTTTCTGGATATGGAGAATCCTCTGAATGAAGTGGTTTTCCGCAAAGCTTGCAATATCGTCCATCAGGGACCTCAAGATTACAGAAGGGACACAGGACAAAGGATTCAGACATGGCTCTTGACCATCCAAAGATTTACTCGGATCATTATCCGAGTTTAGGATACAGTATTTCTTATGCTAGCGAGCCTAATCGTGCACTCACTTCATCTAGCTGGGCTTTAGTGGTGACAATTGTACTCATTCCGTAAGTGGGTAAAACCTTTAGTTCCTCCACAAGAAGCGCAATTGCCTTCGCCGAATCTATCTCCTTCTGATCAAGCGAGCCATCAGGAAAAGTAAGTGATGCCTCGACCCACTTTGTTTTAGTGTCATCAGAGGGGAACAGACAGTAGATGTAGTCTTCATTGCTGCAGATAAATGAAGGAGTATTCTCCCAGGCTTTGGCCAACAGCATACCAAAAGCCTTCGCGTTCTCAGCCTTATCAGCCATCAGGATTCATCCTCGGGGCTAGATGTTGTCAGGGACAATGAAACTGCGAACTTAAAACTTTCTCAGTTGGTCAAACTATGGTCTATACCAGATAAACGAATAGTATGCGACATCACCATTTTCTTTGACAGTAGCAATGATGAATTTCTTTCGTACACTTGCTGACAATCTTCCTGTACGTGCAATGTCAAGGGGATCAATTCCTTGTCCCCTAGGAATAACATGTATCAGAAATGGTGAATGGTCAATTCCTGGACCATATTCATAGACTCCAAAATCAGTTCCAAACTTCAAACCGGGTCGTACAACATACCCAGAGTCACGAAGCTCAGAATACACAACAAACCGGTCTCTAAAACCATCTAACCATTCAGAGCCCAACTTGAGAAGGTCTTCCACGCTCAAAATGGATTCATCGTCATGTCTTCGAACTCTCAAACGCTTGTGTTTTGTGAGATATGCACATTCGATGAGAGATAACTCCAGAGGTTTATCAAATACAGAGGACTTGGGTTTTCTAATTCCAACTGGTTGTCCGAAGTAGTCCTTGTCATAAAGACGCATGCCTTGTTTAACATCCCATACAATACCTCTATCACCCACGAGACGTGCGTCTGCGACAGGGGAATTTTCACTCAATTCATAACACCGACTGTATCATGTATTTAGTGTGAGGGACAATGTTCGAATGACTAGTGCAGCATCTTCACTGAAATTAGCCATGTCCTCAAGCATGTTAATGAAGTCTCGAAATCTCAGCAGGACTGCTAAGGGAATCTCTAGAGAATAAAGAATTGATACAATATCTCTCATTACTACATCAATTTCCTTCTCGAGTCTGCAAATTTCATCTGCATGTTTCATTGAGGTTTCCATATTTATGGAAAGAAATCGTACCGCCTCTCTTTGTTGTGAGACTTGAGCGTCTATTAGTTCACCAAGCTTAGCAACTTTCTCTTTAAGGTCACCTTCAGGAGTCCATTCTCCTACGACTGCAGCTAGATGGTAGCAGGCAATTTCTGATCCATCTATGCCTTTGTCATTATAATGAACAAGTTTCAGAAGGTCTTCGCGTTGCATTAGTGTACTTGCTTCTGCCAATTCATTAAGGATGGCTCTTTTCAGGGCATCGCCTTTTACCTCAATTTCTGTGATTTTTTGTAATTCTTCTTCGTCAATCGATTTCTTCCCTTCAAGCCAGTCAGTCATTGCATTAATCACAATCTTATATGCAGAAACAGCAGTCCTATAATGCTCATCAAGCATATGAGTGATATTTCCTAGCTCGGAACTCATGAAACGTCCATTATCAAGAACCATTGTATTTCACCCTGCAAGCTGGAGTCGATTGGAGTAGCTTTTTAATTCTTCCTGACATTCCACCATAATAGGAGAACTAGGTGAAATGGAGCTCTGGCAGCTTATTGTTGCACTGATACAAGGACTTGTAGAATGGCTTCCTATAAGTAGTGAAGGACAGGTAGTGTTGTTTCTTTACAACTTCACAGCTGTTCCCACAGAGGAAATTGTTTCACTTGTTGTTTGGCTACACCTTGGTACTGCATTAGCTGTAGTAGCGCGATACCCAAAAGTCATTCTTGAGATTCTAAGCCTTAAAGACAAAGGGCTGTTCAGACTACTCCTTGTGGCAACATTAAGCACAGCCATCACTGCAGTTCCACTGTATTTCTTTCTGAAGAATAGTCTAACACCATTCCATGGTGAGGTTCTAAATGTACTAGTTGGTATATTGCTCTTAATCACAGCGCTAATCCTCTATCTTCCTTCACGAACCACGGGAGAAACTGAGGAGATAACTAAGAATGTTGAAGACAGAGATGCAGCTGTAACAGGACTTATTCAGGGACTAGCGGTATTACCAGGTCTGAGTAGGTCCGGTGTCACCATTTCAGCACTGCTCATGCAAAAAATCGATAAGGAAACTGCAATGAAATTCAGTTTCTTGATGAGTGTCCCTGCTGTATTGGCTATTCTTGTTTTAGAGATTGTAACAGGAAGCACCATTCCTGCGGGGGTAGGAACATTGGACCTCATTGTGATTGAGGCCATAGTATTTGTGGTTGGATTAGCATCAATGGAATTCTTGCTAAGATTAGCTCGACAAATAAGTTTCTGGAAATTATGTCTAGTACTAGCAGTCATAGCGATTCTGTTTGGTATCCCTGCGTTGATACCATTATAGCTATTAATCCTCCCTTTTCTGAAACATTATTGCGATGGGAGAGTTCGCCTGACGCCATTCCGCGAGTTTGCCTTCGTAATCTAGAGGAACTGGATGGCGACCATGATTGCCAATTACGATAAATAGAGTCCCAACTCTTGCTTGTCTAAGAAGCACTTTGATCCAGTTGTCAGTTCGACGCACAATTTTCTCTAGAAGTGTTTTTGGCGGAGTTCTGTGTCCATATTGTGCATAAAGGCTCTCAAAGTCCAAGAAGTGAAGATACAAAAGTTCGCTTTTGAAGATGTGTTTTGTTGCCTCGATATAGGTGGCCATATCGTCTCTGGGTCGAACTGTAAATGCAGGGTCGAAATCACATTGAACCATGTCTTCTTCACGGCAAATAACTTTGGTTACTTTTCCGGAGTTCCTGACATGTTTGATAAGGTGGAAGTCAGTTCTATGACCTTTCAGTAGTCTTTTGATGAGAGGTAACGCATAAGGATCAGTAGTTTCAAGTAGAGCCAAAGCTTCCATGTTTTTAATAAGAGCCTCAGGTTTGTACACCACTGCTTCAAAGAGTCCGAAGTTGTCAATCATAATTATGACAACTGCCTTCGGATTGAATTTCTGTAGCAACTCTTCATTTGGAGGAAAGAGTCCTTCAGGAATCTCTATACCTAGTAATTTCAAGACTGTCGCAGGAAACTCTAATGCTGTGGTTCGTACCTGTGGAAACGACATTCCTCTTCCTCGGTGGTGTTCCTGTTTTTGTTCGTAAATCCGCCTCAATAAGGTTTGGTAGATAGGCTCTGCAGTAATGTATCTGCTGCATATTCTTCAAGCTTCTTTAACCTATGGCCGATGGAAGAGTTAAAAAACTCACCCGAGCCTCGAACCTCAAGGGGCAAACCAATGACTCTTCGGGACATCATATACAAAGACACTGTCAAGTTCATCCTATCTGGGGGAAAAGGAGGAGTAGGAAAAACTAGCACAGCAGGAGCTATGGCAGTGCTATCTGCAAGGCATGGTTTTCGTACATTAGTACTCTCTACTGATCCAGCACATAGTCTAAGTGATAGTTTTGACCAAGATCTCTCTGGAGGAGAAGTAATTCCGATACAGGGCTTTGACAATCTTTGGGGCATGGAGGTAAATACAGCAAAAGGAATGGAACAATTCCAACAAGCCATGGGAGAAGGCACAATAGGTCCTGAAGCACAAATGGCTGCAGGTCTGATGGGCGATATGACAGGAATGGCACCTCCTGGTTCTGATGAGGCAATGGCTTTTGGCAAAATTCTTGAATTTATTGAAGACTCCTCATACGATCGGGTTATTTTCGACACTGCACCCACTGGGCACACACTTAAACTACTTGAACTACCGGACCTTTTGGATAGCTGGTTGGGCAAAATACTGACTATGAGACAACGACTCAGCTCCATGATGTCAGGACTGCGTAGTATGTTTGGAGGCGGGGATCAAGAAGACTCCTCTTGGCAAATGATTCAGCAGACGAAAGACAAGATATATGCAGCAAGAGTCGAATTATCAGACCCTGATACAACTCAGTTTGTTGTAGTGATGATTCCTGAAGCAATGGCAGTTTTTGAAACACAACGCCTGTTGGCAAGCCTCGACTCTTGGCACATTCCAGCCACCCATTTGATAGTCAATCAACTAGTACCTCCAAATCCATCATGCAAGTTCTGTTCAAAACGGCACGAAATGCAAGAGGCTAATATGGTTGATATTCGAGAGTTGTACTCAGACCTAGACCTGACAGAAGTCCCACAATTCGAAGGAGAGATAAGAGGGATTGAGGGTCTCACAAAACTGGGCAAGATACTCATCGGAGAAGCTGAGGAATAAGAATGAGACACTCAACAAAGAGAAAACTGATGTCGCTCTGTATGGTTCTTCTTTTCCTAGGTTCATTTGCAATAGCAATATTCCTCATGTACAGGCCTTGACCTGAATAGACAAAAACTAGACTCCTTTGACTCGTTTTACGACAGGCGGACGGATTTTGTAGAGAATCCGGCCGCCGCAGTAGGGCACTTGACGCCGGGAAGGGTCTTCAATCCTTCTGGCGTTACTTCCTTATGGCACTTGTGGCATACGTAAACCATTCTTGAAATTCACTCCTTCATATTGTTTGAACATCTCCTCTGGAATGATATCGCAATAAGAAGTTTGTCTTAAGGACTCTCCTTCAGACCTTCAGGAGTAACTTCCTTGTGGCATTTATGACAAACGTAAACCATTCCAGTCACCAATATGAGTGGAATTCTAAGGCAATATGAAGCTTTTCTTACGACACACGTGTATCAGACTCCTGAACTACCTCACCAGCCACCAATCCACTACTCAACACATCCTTGATTCTAACTGAAAGAAGGGTACCTGATGAGAATCCGCCTTGAACTGTCATGAGTGGACCCTCTTCGAAGGGATACACCATAGTGAAACCGTGATGGGTCTTTGAAGGTTCAGCAGCAATTCCTCGAACTATTGTTCCAACGTATTGTTCCTTTTTCCTACGATTGATTTTCTCTGCTTCCTTTCTGAGTCTAAGCCCATGTTCATCCTTTTTCGAAGACTCAGGAAAATCAGCAAACGCAGAACCTGGTAATGCACGAAAACCATAGAGGATTATTCTCTCAGCTCCAGATTCACTGACATCTCGCATCATCCGGATTGATTGCTCAGTTGTTTCTGCGTTCTCTCCAGGGAGACCGTATATGAGATACACAAATGGTTTCATTCCATATTTCTGTGCAATCTTCACAGCTTGGATTACATCTCCCGAGTTACCACATTTCCCAATCTGTTGCATATGATAATCAGAACCAGTTTCAAGACCTATGTTGGGAGAACTGGAAATCATTGATTCTATGAGTGTCTTGGCTACATCTTCTGTAAACAAACAAGCTTTCATGTTTTCAATTGCAATGTGAATAGAGCCTTCCCGAACTTGGGGTAAGGAGTTTAACTTGCCGAGAAGATCTCTTATCGCAACCAAGTTTGCGGGAGGATGACAGGGGTCAGTCAACGGTTCTGTACCCCGTTTGTAATCTAGAAATCCTGGAGCCTCAAGAACAACCCTATGAACATCAAGATCAACCAGCTCTTGCACTTCTTTGACAATGGAATCTACTGACCGACTTCTTGGAGGTCCCCATGTACCTGGCACGCTGCAGAATCCACATCCAGGAGGTATAGATTCCGGACAATTCATCCTAACTTTTGCTACTTCAGAGTCGCAGTTTTCACAATCCGTGCACTTACTTCCATCTGGTAGAGGAAGTTTAGTGCGTTTGAAATTCGAGCAACCACGAAGTATCTCAACATAGACTTTGCTTGCCTGATAGACAGGATAGTCTATAATGCGAACAGTTGAAGGAAAATACTTCTCAGAGAATTCAGCCGCTGAGAGTAAGCTTCGAAACTTGGTCATGTGGATCTTTCCAGACTTGATGAATGCGATACCAGGAATCTCTGATAATGAATTGCAATTGTTAAGAGCGTCTGTTCTTAGGATGTCATCGAGTGTCGCTTCACCTTCGCCAATGACCACAATATCAGGTTTAATCTCAGTGAGTGTCCTTTCAGGTTCTGCTGAAATTGGACCTCCAATAATCACCCTGCCTTTTTGATTCGCCTGACGCCATAATCGGACTACTTTTTTTGTCGCGGACAGATCCATTGTCATTGCACTGACTGCCATGTGATCAAATCGACGGAGAAGGCTTCTCTTGGATAGTATATCTTCCACGCGATGTATTCTGCAGTCCAGCTGGTGTTTTTCAAAGAGTCCAGCCACAGTGCGAGGACCACAGCCTATTGAATCACGCGAACTACTTCTTTGACCTGACCCTGCACTGAGTGCATCAACAATCAGTATTCGATCCTTCATTATTTTCTTGTCTACAATCCATAGCTGGTTCTTTACTGTTCCTAGAAGGGATAATTGCCACAACTCATAGCACTTATATGGCGCTAGGGACACATCTCTCTCCAGTACAAAGTACAACCTAAAACTAAGGAGTATAATACTGCGTGAGCGACGACGAAGGTGGAATATGCCCGAATTGTGGTTTGCCTCAGGACCTATGCGTCTGTGAAACGATTGCACAGGAAGAGGCAAGAATTTCTGTGACTATCGAACGACGAAAATGGGGTCGACTGACAACTGTTGTTGAAGGTTTTGACAAAAATATCGACCTCGGTGATTTGGCTACGAAATTGAAAGGTAAGCTAGCATGTGGTGGTGCTGCAAAGCATGGTCACATAGAGCTTCAGGGAGATCATCGAGGAGTCATACAAGAAGTATTGGCGAAGCTAGGATTCCCAGAAGAGATGGTTCAGGTGGACTGGACCTTCCAAAGAACTGGTAGAAGGTAAAACATCTGGTGCCTTCTGGGGAATTTTCCTCTAGTTCTATTCTTTTGAAAATTAGTCAGAATCATGTTCCAAGGGTCATCGAGTTGATTCCAAGTTTCTTCACAATCTCTTTGTATCTGTTGCGGACAGTGACCTCTGTTACTCTGGCTACTTCTGCAATCTCACGTTGAGTCCTCCGCTCATCTAACATGATTGAAGCAACATAGATAGCTGCAGCAGCCAAACCCAAGGGATCACGACCAATCGTGAGACCTATGTCTCTACTTCTCTGAAGAATTTCTACAGTTCTTAGTTGTACAGGACTGGATAATGATAGTTGAGAAGCAAACCGAGATATGTAATCAATAGGATTACTAAGTGGGATCTTAATTGCAAGACTTCTAAGAAGTAGACGATAACATTGTCCAAGCTTCTTTTTATCAACACGAGATGCATCAGCAACTTCGTCTAAAGGACGAGGTTTCAGTCGTATCCTGCAGGCGGCATAGAGCGTTGCAGCTACCATGGCCTCGATGGACCTACCTCTCACAAGCTTTTGGATGATTGATTTTCTATAGAGAAGCGCAGCCAACTCACGAATAGGACCAGGTATGCCAAGCTGTGATGACAATCGTTCAAGCTCTGACATTGCTTGAGCCAGATTACGATCCATACTTGAGTGAACGCGAGACCGTATCTGCCATTTACGTAGCCTGTAAATCTCGGATCTTCTCGTTGGGCTCAGTTTTTTACCTGACGTGTCCCTGTCACGCCAGTCAATTACTGTTGATAGTCCCTTATCGTGTACTGTATAACGTACCGGGGCTCCCACACGGCTCCGAGCGTCACTCTCCTCTGCACTGAAAGCTCTCCACTCGGCACCAGTATCAATTCGATGATCTGATAGAACAAGACCACATCCGCCGCAAACCCTCTCTCCACGAGTTAGGTCTTCAACAACAGAAGCTGAACCACATTCAGAACAAGATGGTGGTTCAATAGAAGTTTCTACAGTCCCCTTTCTATCATTAGCACTCCGCGTCCGGTCCAATGCCTCTCTCTCTCCACCAGAGTCCATGGTTCCGAAAAAAACCGCCAGATATCACTGACAAGTTATAGACCCAATGACAGTCTCCCGGTACCCACAACAAAACATCTGGGAAAATTTTCTTTTAATTGTTCTGGGTTAACTGATGAAGCCTTCTACGAATCATAAACTAATGTTTGTTCATGCACAGAAGCATACAAAACTAGGTTGTCTTCTCATGACCTCGTTCTGTTATGATGATTGTATGCTCATTTTGCGAAACAAATTCTCCTTTTTCTTCAGCAAGGATGTTGTGTCCAAAGAGTGCACCGTTCTTCTCAAGTTCCTTGATAGCCATCTCGAGAGAGGCAGGTGACATCTGTTCAGCTATCCACCGTTTAGCAAATGGAAACTCTTTGTAGTTCTTCCTAGCTATGCCTAAGAACTGCTTTGTACCCTTAAACCGAACTGGTACCCTGACAGGGAGTAATTGATAGATAAGAGGTCGTGGTTGATCAGAGATGTTTCCAGAACCTGTACTCGCAAAGGTTTCTATTGCATAGACTTCGCCTTCCTCAACAAGTACCTCAGACTTGCCTGAAACACAAGGAACCTGTTTATCAGCGTGAAGCTCATACTCTTTCAATTGATGACCTGACAGTTGTTTTATTGGTTCAAATCCAGCTGATTGAATTGTATCTTCAATCAGTGCACCAATTGTGTTCAGTTTAGCACCAGGACGCATCATCTGGATGGCCACATTGGTAGCATCAACTGAAGCCTTGACCAAAGCCTCATGATCGGGATTGAGAGCAATCGTGAATGCTGTATCAGCAATACAGCCATCGACATGAGACCCACAATCTACAGTTACAAGGTCACCCTCTTCAATGACAGTTTCATCATTCAAGGGCGATGTGTAGTGTGCTGCAACATTGTTCAAAGCCACATTACATGGAAAGGAAGTTCCCGATGAGTTTTCGCGAATGTAGTTCTCAACTGTGTCGATTATATCAATGACCTTTGTTCCTGGTTTCACCATAGGTCTTGCTAGGTCGAGAGCTTCACGGGCGACGACTCCAGCGCGACGCCATTTGTCCCAAGGATCTTCTGATTCATCTTCTGGTTTATCAACGGGCTTATCCTCTGCCACGATATCACCAACTCTTTGGCTCGTGTAGGGCAAGCCAGATAAAATTGACGGAAAGACCAGACCTACTACGATAGAACCTTCTCAATCCTCTTAGCAATACGTGTCATCATGAAGAACATGTAGCCAATGTTAGCACGTTTGTTTGTGAGTACAGCTAGACTGGCATCAGCTCCTGCATCGCAGATGATGACATAACCAGTTTCACCCTCAATCAACATTCTAACGAGAGGACCACGTTTCAACTGCTTGAAGACTTTCCTTGTTGCTTCCTGGATTTGGGTGGATCTTCCTGCTATCACATCCTCATCAGGGATTCTACTATCATCCATTCCTTCAGGATAGTGAGTACAAATAGTAAGACCCTGTGATTTCGAAATGATAGCGCTTGCTTCGACATTTCCCTGTGACGCCCGACTCAAGTCGAGAAGAAGCTCATTCAACATTTCGGTTTTTGAGGACAAAGTAACGCATCTCCATGGCGCCTTTCAGTCAAAAAGGATGTCAAGTATTTAAACTCTCTTGGCGCCTGCTATCTTGAGACCTTTTACTATCTTTGCCAATCCTTCTCCTCTATCTTTCTGAATATGTTTTTCAAGATAGGTCCCCTGCACAACTATAGAAGCTCCAGCTTCAACAGCCATGACAACTGATTTTTCATCGTTAAATCCGCCGCCAGTGATTAGTGGAATATCAATGAACTTAGAAACAGTGGCAATCATTTCAGGAGGTACTCCACCACCTTCTGCGCCACTACCAGCTTCAAGGTAAACCAGTTTCATCCCAAGTAACTCTGCTGCAATTGCGTACATCGTAGGCAGCTTAGGTTTGTCTCGTAGGAAGGGCTTGGCATCACCAACCCATGATGCAGTCTTTCCTGGAGCCACCATAAGATATGCCATTGGAATTGTTTCAATTCCTGTGAGTTTTATTTTTGGTGCAGCTAGTGCTTGGGCACCAATTATGTAGTATGGGTTCGTACTGTTCAGGAGTGACATGAAGAAAATTGCATCTGCATGTTCTGAAACGCCGGTGATATTACCGGGGAACAAGATGGTTGGAATCTCCACAGCTTCGCTAATCTTTTCTACGGCATCATCAATGACACCAAAAATCGTACTACCGCCAATCATGATTGCATCACTGCCTGCTTTCTCAGCGAGAGTAGCAATCTCTACAACATTTTCAATTGATGTAGACATTGGATCAGGGTCGAGGAGCGAGAAATGACAAGCACCCTCAGACTCTAGTTTTTCAGTGATGTACTTCCAAACCTTACCGGCCATCATAAAGTCTCCAACTATTGAAATCCCGTCTTGACGTACTTTTTACGCTTTTGGTGAACCAATAGTAATTACTTCAAGACCAATATAAAATATAGTCCCAACTGTAATGTTCGATTACATCAATCGATGGATTATTCCTATCAGAAAATGAAATATCGTGAAGGGATTATGCCCGTTATTCTCAACCTTTATTACCAGTTTTGAATGAAGCTCGCAAGTTGTGTTCTGCTGAACGAGGCCCCATATATGACCACAAGCGACCCTAAAGGAAGTAGTTCTGAATCTTCTGAAATAGAGGTTGTTTCAACAGGTTCAGAGCTCCGCATCGGAGTCTTTCCATGCAAGTGTGGGAAGAATATTGGTGCAGTAGTAGACATCGATGCTGTGGCAGAGTATGCAAAAACACTTCCAGGCGTAGCGTTTGTACAAGTCAATCGATATACCTGTGCAGATCCAGGACAGAGAGAGATTGAAGAAGCCATCACCGAGCATGGTCTCAATAGGGTGGTCGTAGCATCTTGCAGTCCAACCATGCATGAGGATACATTCAGAAAAGCGGTGAAGGCCGCAGGACTCAATCCGTATCTCTGCATAATGGCCAATATTCGGGAGCACGTTTCATGGGTCCACCGTGATGATCCAATAGCAGCCACACAGAAGGCTATGGACCTTGTCGCCATGTCTGTGGCAAAAGCTGCCACACTCGAACCACAGAAGGAATTGGATGTTCCAGTAACACAGGCTGCTCTTGTGGTGGGAGCGGGAGTTGCTGGCATGCAGGCAGCTCTTGATCTTGCTGATGCTGGTTTTAAGGTCCATCTTGTTGAGAAAGAACCGACAATAGGCGGAATCATGGCAATCCTAGACAAGGTTTTTCCACAAAATGATTGTAGTATCTGCATCCTCGGACCCAAGATGGTGGATGTAGCAAAGCATCCGAACATCAATCTCATCACTATGGCGGAAGTACAAACAATATCAGGGTATGTTGGAAACTTCCATGTTCGAGTTAAACAACGAGCACGATTTGTGGACATTGACAAATGTACATCATGTGGTGACTGCGTCGAAGTTTGTCCAGTTGATGTACCAAGTAGAACAGATCAGAGTCTGACTTGGCAGAAAGCTATACAGATACCATTCCCACAGGCAGTCCCTTCATCATATTTTATTGACCCCAACTCCTGCCTTGGTATGGACTTGATACGGTGTGGGAAGTGTATAGATCGATGTGAACAAGAAGCAATTGTTTCCTCGGACCAAGATCGATATATAGACTTTGAAGCTGGAGTCATAATCCTAGCAACTGGTTTTAAACCTGCAAATCCAGAGAAGATACCTCGTCTTGGGTGGGGTAGATATCCAAACGTAATAACTACACTTGAGTTCGAGAGACTGATTAATGCAGCAGGGCCTACTGAGGGCAATCTTGTTCGACCCTCAGACCTAGTCAAACCAACTTCAGTAGCAATAGCTCAGTGTGTAGGATCACGAAGCATTGATACGAGACCAGCTTGTTCGAATTTCTGTTGTGCTGAATCAGTGAAATGCGCCTTGTTGATTAAAGAACACTATCCTGACACTGAAGTCACCATTTACTATCAGGATCTTAGAATGCATGGCAAGTACTTTGAAGATCAATATCTTAAGGCGAGAGAAGAAGGTGTAAAGTTTGTTCGTGGGAGGGTTGGTGAGATTCAGCAGTTCCCAAAGACAAAGAACCTCCGAGTGAGTGTTGAAGATACAACGCACAACAAATTAGTAATGGTAGATTATGATATGGTCATTTTGTCTATGGGAGCAGAAGGTCAGTCAGGGAATTTTCCAATACCAATATCTTGTACAGCAGACTCATTTTACATAGAATCACATCCAAAATTGAGACCTGTAGATACTAGCTCGGCAGGCGTATTCATCTGCGGAGGAGCTGAGAGTCCTAAAGATATTAGAGATTCTGTCATCCAAGCGAGTGCTGCAGCTGGTCGAGCGGCGATAATCCTTCAGAAAGGCCGTTACCCGATAGAAGCACTCAGTGCTCGAATTATGCAAGACAAATGCAATAGATGCGGCACATGTGTAAAACGTTGCCCTTATGGTGCAATCTCACAGGATGGCACGGGCAAGTTCACTGTAATGGGAGCCCTCTGTCAGGCATGTGGAACATGTGCAGGTGATTGTCCAAAAGATGCCATTTACATGCCCAATTTCACAAATGAGCAGATTGAGGCTCAGATAGAAATTGCGCTGGCTGAGGAACCTGAGGACAAGATTGTAGCGTTCGCTTGTGCATTCTGTTCCTATCGAGGCTCAGATCTCGCAGGTGTTTCAAGAATGCAGTATCCACCTAACGCCAGAGTGATCAGGTCTATGTGTTCCGGACGATACTCAGTTAAATTCGCACAAAAAGCGTTTGAACTTGGTGCAGGAGCTGTACTCTATTCAGGATGCCATCTTCCAGCAGATTGTCACTTTCAAACTGGAAATCATTGGATGGCCAAACGAGAGCCGAGAATCAGAGGATGGATGAAGAGGAATAACATAGATGATGACCGCTTCCGAGTGGAATGGGTTTCTGCTGGAGAAGGAAAGAAGTGGCAAAATATCATGAGCGAGATGGCGGAAGTCACTGAGAAGTATAAGAAGATTAAACCCAAGGCTAAGAAACCAACTGCTAAGCCAAAAACGGACCCAAAATCAAAACCAAAGTCTAAATCAAAAGCAAAGCCCAAAAAGAAGACAAAGCCAAAGACTAGTAGCACAAAAAAGAGTGCTCCCAAGAAGAAGACAGGGGGGAAGTGATTCAGATGGTAGATGCCAGTCAAAACCAAAAGCTTGAGGAGCTGCGAAAAACAGCTAGACCCTGTTTTCAATGTGGAATATGTGCTTCTTCTTGTCCAGTTTTCCGAGTGGCACCAGAGTTGAATCCCCGATTATCAGTGGACTCCATCATAACAGAAGGAGTGGTTCCTACTGAAGGAAATGAATGGCTTTGTGCGTATTGTTTGATGTGCGAGGAAAGATGCCCAATGGGAGTATCGCTTGCTGAGATCTTGATGGGTATCAAGAACATTTCAGCCAATGAGGGAAAAGCTCCTCCAGATGTTGTTGAGTCAGCTGAAGCACTCTATACAAGAGGTTGTCTGTCACCTGTATCTAATAGAGCGGAGAAAAAAAGAGATGATTTGGGTCTTCCACATTTGCCCGAACCGGACCCCGAACAGGTCAAACTGATTTTTGATGCAACAGGTGCATTAGAGGTGCTTGAGGTAAATAGAGCTGCAGTAAAGGAGGAGCCTGAATGAAGTACGCGTTCTTCCCAGGATGTACAATGGCGAACCGCCTTCAGTTTGCTGAAAAATCAGTGCGCATGGTAGTTCCTGAATTTGGTTTTGAACTAGTTGACTTACCTTTCACCTGCTGTCCAGAACCAAACGCCATAAGAGCACTCTCTGACGACACATGGATTACATTTGCAGCAAGGAATATAGCACTTGCAGAGGCTGAAACTCTAGATATCTTAACTGCATGTGCTGGTTGCCATGAGTCGCTCACTCTCGCAAAGCATGAACTCGATACAAAACCGGAAAGAAAGGAGAAAGCAAACGAAATTCTCAATAAAATGGGACTTGAGTATAAGGGAACATCATCAATTATTCATGTTCATCAATTACTCTTTGATGAGGTTGGTGTCGAAACCATCTCAACTAAAGTTGTTAGACCAATTCCTTTCAAAGTTGTCACACACAGCGGATGTCATCTCTTAAGACCACAGAAGATTCTGAAAGTCGATAGCGCTGAAATACCTGTGAAACTAGATATGTTGTGTGAAGCACTGGGAATGGAGTCTCTCGATTATATGGACAAGGTCATGTGTTGTGGTGCGGGTGTTAGAAAAACAAATTCAGTCACATCATATGCAGTCTTGAAAGAAAAGATGACAAGCATGGCAATGGTCGAACCTGATGCTATTGTAGTCTTTTGTCCGACTTGCTTCATAACTTTTGAATCAGGGCAACGGGTAGCAAATAGAATATTCAACACTGAATTTGATTTGCCAGTATTCTATTATACTGAGCTTCTTGCAATCGCAATGGGATTGCCTGATACGGATCTACTCCTGGCAGATCATAGAGTAAAAATCAACTTTCCAGAGGAAATTGAAGCAAAGAGCAATGACACCGAATCCATTCCTATCTGATAGTCGTATCTGTCCCGAAACACTTTATTACCATCAATCGACCGCGCGACTTGTGCGGTGAAGGTATATAGCATACTGGCACGAGGTCCAATAAATGCTTAGTAGAAGAATCCAATAGTGGAGATAATTAGCCATGGAAACCGTAACAGTAGCAATTCTCGCAGGTGGAAATTCAAAGAGATTCGGGTCGGAGAAGGCAATTGCTGAGTATCGAGGACGACCACTTGTTGCTCACATGGTTGATATCGCGCGAAGATTGTCTCGTAAGGTCATGATTGTAGTGTCTGATGAAACCCAAGTGGAGATTCTCAGGAATATTGTCCCAGATATTCAGATTGTTGTTGATCCACCTGGTGAAATCAAATGTGCATTATCAGGAGCGCTAACTGCGTTTGAATATACAATGACATCACAGGTTCTTCTTCTTCCAATAGATTCTCCTTTGGCCAGTAGTGAGCTTCTGAGAATGTTAATCAGAATGAGTCCAGGACATGGTGCTGTAGTACCTTCATGGCCATCAGGATATATTGAGCCACTTCATTCTGTCTATTTTGCAGAACATGCATATTTTCATGGGCTCAAAGTGATGGAAGAAGGCTTCCATAAGATGAGAGATCTTCTTGATAGATTGCAACGAGTCCTATATGTTTCAACTGAAACTCTGAAACAGTTCGATCCAGACTTGAGTACGTTCACAAACTTCAACACACCAAAAGAACTCAGAGCAGCAGAGAGAAGAGATTTGAAAGAATGATCCTTATTCTTGATTCTCAAACCTGATTCTACAAGTTCCTTCGTGACCCACCATGCATGGACCATATGGTTCGTCAATTGTACATCTTTTTCCGAAGAGGGCACAGTCTACTGGATCAATCATACCCAATATCACTTCATGGCATCGGCAACCAGGAAGAATATCTACAGACTTAAAATCAGGGAAATCAAAGCGTAATCGAGCATCGTATTCGGATAGCTCTTCCCGGATGAAGAGCCCAGATTTTTTGATTATACCTAGTCCTCTCCAAGGCGCGTCATCAACCCGGAAGGTTTGCTCAAGGACTTTTTGTGCGGCAAGATTTCCCTCTGGTTTTACAACACGCGTGTATTCATTCTCTGAATCTGCTCGTCCCTCTCTAATCTGAGCAAGAATCATTCGGACTGATTCGAGGACATCGAGGGGCTCGAAACCTGCAACCACACATGGAACTCCCGTCTTTTCAGCAAATGGTTGAAAAGCATTGCTCCCGATTATTGTGGACACGTGGCCAGGTGTTATGAACCCATCAACACCATATCCCTCCAGATTGACAAGGATATCCATTGCAGGAGGAATTAACTTTAGAGATGTCAGAATAGAGAAGTTCTGAGGTGGTTCTCGTATTAGTTCGAGGGAAATCGTAGGAGCAGTTGTTTCGAATCCGACTCCGATAAACACAACTTCCTTGTTGGGATTTTCTTGAGCTATCTTTACAGCTTCACCGACACCATAGACCACACGTACATCAGCTCCTGATGTTCGCTCTTTCGCAAGTGATGAATTGGTGGAAGGAACTCGAATCATATCACCAAATGTTGTGATAATATGTCCCTGTCTGGCAAGCTCGATAGCCTTGTCCACATCCTCAGCGGCACATACGCAAACAGGACAACCAGGACCAGCAACAAGCTTGATTGATTGTGGTAGTAAGGAACGGATTCCATGTTGAACAATTGTGTCCTCATGAGTTCCGCAGACATGAACTATGCGGGTTTCAATTCCTTCATTCAAAGATGCAATCTCTTTGACAACAGCTTGCGCATATCTGGCATCACTAAAGCCTGTCTGCTTACTCATTGAATCTCAACCAAGCCTGTTTTAGCTTGGCATCGCATAAAAATTCAGATGTGTGTATTTTGTACAATTACTCTGGGTTAAGTCCTTCAAGGATAGCTAGTGCTTCTCCTACAGTGATTGAAAGTTTGTTTGCAAGTTCCTTAGCAGTAATGTTTGGGTTCTTGGGCAAGATGTACTCTTCTGCATATCCTACATTCCCTGCATAAAGAGGATTGTTCCTAGCTGTTTCAATGAGTAATGGCCAAAGAGGGTGGCTCTTGAAGTCAGCAATATTGATGTCTATAGTTCTACCAGATTCACCATTCTTCACCTTCTTAATAGGCTTTGAATCAGGTGTTTCTCTACTACGTTTGTCAAGTCGCTCCTGCTTAATCAAGGCTGCATCCCAACCTCAGTTCCCGGCGAATCCAACGAAAAGTTGGCTCTCTTTTGAAATTTCTTTGTTACGATATAAGCCTTGGGGAGCTTTTTGAGGGTCTCATTGTATCGATAGCAGTATGTCTTGAAGGCGAAAGAAGAAGGCGCCATTCCCATGTCGTAAGGTTTAACAAGGCAATCCTTGACACATCACAGGAAGAATACGACCAAAGGGTCAACTATGGGGAATGAATTATTGCCTCAAGGCATTAGAAGAATAGTTCTTGATGTATTGAAACCTCACAGTCCTCGTTTGACTGATCTCGCACTCATGCTTGCAAGAGATGAGCGGGTTAATGGACTGAACATCTCATTAAAAGAGGTAGACCAGAACACGGAGAGCATTACCATTACTCTTGAGGGTGATGATCTCAGCTACGACTCAATTAAAGAAATACTTGAGCAGGCTGGAGCTGTGATTCACTCAATTGATCAGGTTGTTGCAGGAAAGAGATTCGTTGAGGAGGTAACTCTTCAACCCGAGAATTCATAGTGGGTTATTTTCGCCCAGAGAGCTGTTCGCTAAGTTTCTTGCTCTCTTCCTCAATCTTACGTCTTACAAGATTGTGAATTTCCTGTTCAAATACATTAGGTACAATTTTTACTATGTTGCAGAGCCTGTCCACGATGGTGTCAGCAAGCTTGTTGTAGGAAGGGGTATTCCCTGTCACAATACCACGGACAACAACTTCTCCAACGCTTGCTCCAACTACCGAATCAACGACACTTGCAATTGTACCTCTTGGATCCATAAAGAAAGGAAGATGAGTAGTATCGTGCAATGTAGTGAATCCGAGCTTCTCGACTATGCTCTCAGTATACCACTCAAGACTGGATTCTTTCATTCGAAGTCGCGATGCAAACTCTGTCTTTGTCAAAGGATTAGGATGACTCCACGGATGTCTAGTCACCATATAGAGAGCTGCACCAAAGAAGGGATCGACTTCACGAGGGACTCCTTCTTGTGAAACAAATCTCCGTACAAGATCCAAAGCTAGGTTCTCATAACGTTCGTCAACTTTATTCTCTTTGTAGAATTCATGGGCATCACGGACAATCTTGACAATTTCCTGTGGATTTACAGCCAAGTGTTCATCATCAAAGCGTGATGCCATTGTCTCCGCTCCAAAATAGCCGCGCACTTAAACAGCTGACTTTAGTGCAGAGGTTGGGTCGAGCTATTTTACTCTTTTGCAATAGAAAATGAGGTCAGTTCTGTCCGCGCCAAAAGATAGGTATGCTCTATCGGGCTCTGTATATCTTCTCCAAGGTCCATCTTAGAGTTCTTTGTATCTCTTCTAATCGAGCCTCGTCGCCATAATTCTTCACAACAACTTCATCAAGGATTTTGTCATCTGATTTAACTTCAAAATCAAATGCATCATCCCAACTAATCTCCCCCTTCTCAACCCTAAGACGGTCTTCCTGTTGATACTTACCAAGAATTTCTTGAATGAAGAATTTTGCAAATGCGCCACGAGTGATATTGTAGACAGCATGATCAGCTGGTACGATCCTCAAATTCTGTTCAATCACTTCAATTGTAGCCATCTCCAAATCTCCAGACTTGTTAACAATCAGGATATTCCTTGGTTCACCTGAAACCTCCAGTGTTTCTCTAGGTGTCATTACCTGTGCTCGAGCAGCTGATTCCATTGAAACATCAGCTGTTGTGAAACTACCTTTTCCAATTGTTGCATCGAGTGCTTGAATGAACTCCTCAAGCTGCTCAATTCTCTCTCTTAGTCTGTCTAGTTCTTCACCGAGCTGGGTTCTTAATTCAAGTAACACACGAATTTCCGGATTTGACACTGCATACACCAACGTACCATGCGGACACTCTGAAGAACTGTCCATTACTTATATGGTTGATTGTATTATTAGAACTTGTAGAAGACAGATTCTCTCGGTTATAATGAGTGATTACAATTATTCTTCAACAGCAACAACGGCAATGGCAAAATCAGGACACTCCAATTCGCACAACTTGCATACTTTGCAGGCTTCAAGATTAGTCACAATGGGAAGAAAGAAGCCACGATTATCAACAATATCAGATTTCTTTAGAACACCGTGAGGACAGACGGAGATACAAATGTGGCAGCCTTTGCACATCTTTGGATCAATAACGATTGCTTTAGCTTTCTTTGCCATCGCAGGATACTCCGAATCATGCCGCAAACTAATCGTGATATAACGGTTCTCATTTGACCCACAAGAGTGACCATTAAATACTGTCAATCTTGATGTGATTATAGTAGGTGTCGAGTTGTTGAAACCATTTTTAGTGTTCAAGTGTCCCAAATGCAGTAACTTCACAAATGCTCCAGCGGGTCAAAAGAGGAGAAGGTGTAGCTACTGTGGAACAATCATTGATATCAGAAAAGCAGCATGTGCAATTTTTGATACTCCTGAGATGGCTTCAACTGCAGTGAAGGAGTTCAATGCTGCACGAGGCGGAGATGAGTTTCAGAAATCGGTTGAACGATCAAGGGAGAGAGCACTTGCACTTATGCCAAAGGACCCTGTTAAAGCGTCTGACATCTCAGATAGAGAACCGACTATCAGTTCTCCTGGAAAGAGGAAACGTCTCATGGCGCTTCTGGAGAAGGAAGCAAAGAATGCTCCGTGTTCTCTTGATAGGATAGAAGAAATATGTATGGAATATGAACTTGATTGGAAATGGGTCGAAAGTCAATTAGAAAACCTATCAAATAATGGAACACTCATATTTCCCAGACCGTGGTCAGTACAACTTGTTGCTACAAAAGAGAAGGATAGTGAGAGAGAATCTGAAACAAGTGATGTATCAACAGATATTCTAGCACTCCTTTCAGAGTCAAATCAAGCTATCAAGGTTGTTGATATCGTCAAGAGATTTGAGAAGAGAGGAATATCGGAAACTTCAGTTATTTCATCCTTAGAGAAGCTAATGCAACGCGGAGAGATCTTTGAACCAAGGAGCGGCAAGGTCCAATTGGTGTAAGCGTTTCGATTAGTTGAATAAGGCTCGGGAGTACAATTAGGTGGTACTAATGCCAATTGTGGAACTTGTGGCAAAAAAGACGTTGGAGCTTAATCCAGACATAGGTCTGGATGTAGTTGACCTGATAGTTCTACTTTGGATGTACTCTAATCCATATGACAATAATAGAAGACAACTAAGTTCAATGCGCAATGTCCTCAAGATGTCTGAAACATTACAGGTTCCCGGGGGAGGATTAGATATCTCTGAGGAAGAACTCACGCAGATAGTATTAGGTAGTCTTCAGAAATTGAGGGGAATGGGTTTGGTGTATATACAGTCTGCAGGAATTCATTATGTGAAAGGAACCCTCACTGATGAAGGAGTAGATTTGATCAAGAAGTCTGTAACGACGCCAGTTTTGAAAAGAGTAACTGCTGAATTTGGAAATAATCCGTGATTTGGTTTTTTTGAATTAGGGCAAGTGACAATGTTTAAATGCAAAACTCTTCCGAAACCGGACTGCTGCTCAACTGAGATAGCTGTTTCAGAACCGATGGAAGCAGTGCAGACAAACTAGTTCTGCTCGCGAGAACAGTCTGCAGACGTGTGCCGGATAGGTTCTGGAGTGGTTGCGAGAGCACAACGATGACTTTACAGCTTTCATAGAATGCAAGCTGGAACAAGTCCCCACAGCGGAAGTGAGGCATTATGCCAACATATGGATATTCAATCATGGGCATTGACCCGGATAGAACAGCAATTGCTAGTGGAAGAAACATGCGGGTTTCCCCGAAACAATGCAGAGAAGTCTGTAATGAAATCAAGGGGATGATGCTGGATAAGGCAATTGATCTTCTGGAACTCGTAATAGAGGAGAAAGCTTGGATTCCCTACAGGCGTCACAGGAAGAAACGTGGCCATCATGCAGGAATGAAGAAATGGCCATCTGGTGGACATCCGGTTAAAGCATCAGAGCATATCTTAGCTGTTTTGCGGAATGCAGAAGCCAATGCAGATACAAAAGGTCTGGACATTGATAGACTCAGAATAGCGCATGCAGCAACGCAACGGGGTAGAACCTACAAGAAATACATTGAGCGAGCATTTGGTAGAAGCACTCCGTATTTTGAGAACACTTCCCATGTGGAGATAGTATTAGAAGAGGTGAGTTAATGTCAGCTGTCAAGTACTTTATCGAACAGAACTCTCGTAGACTTGCGATTGATGAGTTTTTGGCAACTGAACTCAACGCTGCGGGATATGGTGGCGTCGAGATCAGAAAGATGCCAATGAAGACAGAGGTCGTTATTCATGCCTCTCGACCAGGAGTAGTAATCGGTCGTCGTGGTGCAAAGATTAGAGAGCTTACCTACATTCTCGAGAATGAGTTTGGAATTGAGAATGTTCAGATTGAGGTTAGTGAGATTGAGAATCCTTGGCTTGATGCAGCTGTAATGGCATCAAGGTTGGCCAGACAACTCGAGAGAGGCGTTCGTTTCAGAAGAATGGCTTACTGGATCCTCAGACGTGTAATGCGAGCTGGAGCAATTGGCTGTGAGATAATTGTGAAAGGCAAACTGTCTAGCAGAAGAGCTAGGTATCAGAAATTCAAACAGGGTACAATCGCAAAAACTGGAGAACCTGCTGACATGTTTGTAGACCATGCAAATGATTTGGCAGTGCTAAAACCAGGCGTGATAGGAATTCAAGTCCGAATTATGAGACCTGATGCAAAACTTCCTGGAGTTATTCAGATCAAAACACCGAAACCTAGGAAGAAAGAGGAAATTGAGCTTGTAAAGAGGCCAGATGAAGAACCCAGTGATGAAGTTGAAGCAGTTGATGAAACACTTGAGGGAATCACTGACATAGATGAACTCAGAGAACTGGAAGAACTAGATGGTCTAGAGCTCATTGACGACGAACTGGAGCCGCAAGAGAAGGAAGAACCCGAACCAGAAATCGTGGAGGAACCTCCAATGGATGAAGAAGTCATTGAAGATGCTGAAATCAGTGAACCAGCAGAGGAAACGATCATCGAAGACCTCAAAGAACTAGATGAATTGGACGAGGGAGGTACTGAGTAATGCCTGGACTGAATGCAAAAGAAATCCGTAAACTTACACATGCAGAGCGTCAGAAGAAGCTGGAAGAGCTTTACAATGAGATGTCCAGTATCAGAATCGAATCAGCAACAGGTGGAGGTACAGAGAATCCATACAAGATTCGAAATGTGAGACGAGCAATTGCTCGTATTCTTACTATAAATCGAGAAGAAGAGCTGGAGGGTTCTGAATGAAAATTACTCCCCAGAATATTTTGAAACATGAACTTGTGGGGTTGCCAACTCATATTGTAGACTCGAGAGACCCCAATCATGTTTGTAAACAGGGTACAATCCTTGGAGAATCAAAGGAAATGATCCAGATTGACACTCAGAGAGGAACAATAGCAGTTCCCAAGAATGTCTGTGTCTTTGATATTACACTCCCTGATGGAACAGTGGTTCGCGTTGATGGTGGACTACTGAGAGGAAGACCAGAAGACAGAATGAAAAAGCGTTTCAACAGGAGCTGGTGATGATGGCTGAAACCAAGAATAAAGTTCGCAATATTGGCATCCCAAATGTGGAACCTCCCGAGAATCCATGTGATGATAGATACTGTCCATTCCATGGAAATCTATCAGTAAGAAGCAAAGTCCGAGAGGGAATCGTCACAAGCACACGGATGTACAAGACGATTGCATTTCAAACAGACTATCTTAGTCTAATCAAGAAATACTCTCGATACGAACGTCGAAGAACAAAGAAACTTGCACATTTGCCTCCATGCATTGAGGTCAAGGTTGGAGACACAGTGAAGGTAGTCGAATGCAGACCTTTGAGTAAGAATGTGTCAGCCGTTGTTGTAGCAGCAATCCCAGCTGAAATAAGAACAGAGGAGGAATAATCTGTGTCAAGGAAAGTTGGAAGAGGAATCAGAAAATTCATCCCCCGAATAGCCCGAGGATTACCAATTGGTGCCAAAATTTTGTGTGCTGACAATTCAGGAGCAAAGGAACTGAGACTAATCACAGTATTCGGATACAAGGGTAAACTGAGGAAGCTGGGTAAAGCTGGTATTGGTGACATGGTCAATGTATCTGTCACCAAAGGAAAACAAGAACTACGCAAACAAGTACTTCAAGCCGTCATAGTGCGACAAAGAAAACCATTCAGGAGACCTGATGGAACTTGGATGCAGTTCGAAGATAATGCAGCAGTATTGGTCAAGCCTGGAGGCGAACCTCAAGGTTCTGAACTGAGAGGTCCTATGGCAAGAGAAGTCACTCTGAAGTGGCCAAGAGTTTCTGCTATTGCATCAAAGATAGTGTGAGGGAGGAGAATGGCAAAGAAACCAAGTTCAAAGTCACCTAGGAAACAGCGAAAGCGAATAATGAATGCTCCCCTTCATGATCGCAAGAACCTGCTCAAATGCAGACTTGACGAGTTCCTTCAAGAGCAATACGGACTCCGCTCACTTGTAATCAAGAAAGGTGATCTGGTGAGGGTTATGAGAGGTCAATTTCGTGATACTGAGGGGAAGGTAACTGCTGTAAGCTACAAAACAGCTCGTGTGTTTCTGGATAATGCTACAATTACCAAAGCAGATGGGAAAGAAGCTCCAGTTCCAGTGCATCCATCAAATCTCATGTTAGTGAAATTGGAGCTAAACGATGAAAGAAAGAAACTCATTGAAGGCAAAGTAATGAAATTCGCGGAGAGTGACGAATAATGGCAAGAAGAGGTCAAAAAAGACATCTCAAACGTCTACCAGCACCACGACACTGGCCAATCAAGAGAAAGGAGGCAAAGTTCACAACCAGAGTGGTTCCTGGACCTCATCCGAAAGAACATAGCCTTACACTTGCTTTGGTTCTAAGAGAGGTTCTTGGTTATGCTGAGAACATGCGTGAAGTGAAGGCAATTCTATCAGGCGGTCAGATAAAAGTAGATGGCAAAATCAGAAAGAATCCTAGATTTCCTGTGGGACTCATGGATGTCATTGAAATCGGACCTTCTGGAGAACGGTTTAGGCTTCTACCTAAATTGAGGGGAGGCCTACGATTTGTTAGTATTGACGAAACAGAAGCTAGTTACAAACTCTGCAGAATTGAAAACAAGACTATGGTCAATGGAGGAAAAGTGCAGCTTAGTCTACACGATGGTCGGACCCTCTTGCTTTCAGATAGTGAGAAAGCAGAGGACTATAGTACCCTTGATACTTTGAAAGTTGGAATTCCAAAACAGAAACTTATGAAATCCTTCAAGCTTGACAAAGGAGTCTATGCAATTGTCACACGAGGGAAGAACATTGGTTTCGAAGGAAAAGTCGTTGAAGTTGAAAAAAGAATTGGTACGCATGCAAGTACCGTGACAATCCAAGATCCTGATGGAAATAGGTTCCAGACTGCTCTAGACTATGTCTTTGTTGTTGGGAAGACCAAATCAGAGGTGACTCTGGAAGCAGCAGGAGGTAGTTCCGAATGAGCATCGAGAATGAACAAATCAATGAACAGGTCTTCCTCGAAAACTGGAAAGCCTATCCTATGAGGGAGCCTTACATCGCCAAAGTTGTAATCGACATGTGTACTGGAGGCGGAGAGGCTCTTACAAGAGCTGCTACAATTCTTGAAGAACTCAGTGGACAGACTCCAACACAATCAAAGGCTCGTCAGACAGTACGAGATTTCGGAATTCGCAGGAAAGAGCCCATTGCAGTACGAGTAACTCTCCGGCACAAGAAAGCGGAGAAGTTTCTTGTCAAGGCTCTGAAGGCAAAAGAAAACGTCCTACTGATTAAGAATTGGGATCTTGATGGCAACTTTGCTTTTGGGATTTCAGAACACATTGACATACCCGATGTGAAATACGATCCCCAACTTGGGATTCAAGGCATGAATATTACAGTGTGTATAGAACGTCCAGGCTTCAGAGTGAAGCGACGACGACGAAAGAAGACGAAAGTTCCATACAGGCATCGCCTGACTCCAGAGGAGAGTATGGTCTTCGTCAAGAACAAGTTCGGTATTGAGATACTCGAAAAGGAGCGAGAACGGACATACCTATTCTGAGGTGAACTATGATGAGTGCAAAGAAAGATCGTCCTAAACGTAAGAGAATGGGTAAAGGCAGTAGAACATGCGTCCGTTGTGGTACACATCAAGCAATCATACGATCATATAGCTTGAACATGTGTAGACGCTGTTTCAGAGAAACAGCGGAAAAGCTCGGGTTCAGAAAATATCAGTAAGGAGGCTAAGGAGAAAGTGACACTACTAGACCCATTGGCTGACGCAATGTCAAACATCTACAATAGTGAGATAGTGGGCAAACCTGAGGTGGTTATAGCTCCAGCATCACGCTTGATTGAGAAAGTACTGCAAGTAATGCAGTCGAAAGGGTACATCGGAGAGTTCGAACGTATTGATGACGGAAAAGCAGGTCGATTTCGCATTCAACTCATGGGACGGACGAACAAATGCGGTGTAATAAAACCCAGATTCCCTGTCCGTCGTGATGGTTTCGAGAAATTTGAGAAACGCTTCTTGCCGGCATATAACTATGGAATATTAATAGTTACAACGCCGGAGGGTGTGATGACTCATCAAGATGCAAAGACACGTGGGATTGGGGGAAGACTACTAGCATATGTTTACTAAGGAGATCTGACTGATGACTGAAGAAGCAATCTATGAACAACGGATCGAGATTCCTAGTGAATGTCAGGTTTCCCTAGAAGAGAAAACTATCACAGTCAATGGCCCAAAGGGTTCATTGGTACGTTCTTTCCCAGAACCTCAGACTCATATCAAGATTGATGGGAATGAGCTAATAGCATCTACTCACATTAATCGAAAAAGAGCTAAAGCTCTTGTTGGAACAGTTGTTGCTCATGTTCGCAACATGCTAGTCGGTGTGCAACACGGTTTTGAATATGAGATGAAGGTTGTATATAGTCACTTTCCGATTACCGTGGAGGTAATGGACAAGAAAGTGATTATCAAGAACTTCATTGGAGAGAGGGGTATAAGAACAGCTCGTCTGATTGGTGATGTCGAAGTCAGAACAACAGAGGATGAAGTCTTCATCAGCGGAATCAACATTGAACACGTATCACAGAGTGCAGCCAATATTCAGCAAGCATGCAAGATACGTGATAAAGACCGACGAATCTTCCTTGACGGAATCTATGTGATTAGGAAGAGGAAAGGCGAGGAAATGAAGTCAATAGTATAGGAGAGGGAATGATATGTCCAAGAAACCAAAACTGAGCGATGTTCCAGGAGTTGGACCAGCAATGGAAGAAAAACTTCGGGATGCTGGTATCAAGACAGTCGTTAGTCTATCGAAGATGGATCCTAAGAAACTCTCTGAAAAGGTAGAAGGTGTCGGTGAAGCCAGTGCCAAGAGTTTCATTTCTGAAGCAAAGAAATTGATTCCAAAGGATGCCGCGAAGCCCAAAGAAAAGGCTCCCGGGAAACCTAAGAAGAAGGCTGAAACCAAAGCTAAAGCAGAGAAAGCCAAACTGAAAAAGAAGGTTTCAGAAGAGAAACCAAAGCTTAAGAAGAAAAAAGCTGCTGCACCCAAAAAGAAGAAGGTCACACCAAAGAAGAAACCCAAAGTGGAAGTCCCTCTCAGAGTCAAAAATACTGACCAGCGTCTATTGAGGATTGCTAGACAGAAAAAGAAACGCATGCCTCAATTCCGTCATGAGCAAGCGCACAGATGGATTCGTGTAAGCGACAATTGGCGAAAGGTAAGAGGAATAGACAGTGCAACTCGTGAAAAAAGTAAGGGACGAATTGCAATGGTGTCCTCAGGATATCGAACCCCAAAGGCTGTTAGAGACCTACATCCATCACTCTATGTTGAGGTGAGAGTTCACAGACCTTCTGAGATTGAGAATCTCGACCCTGAAGTGCATGCTGTTAGAATTGCAGCAACAGTAGGTTCTAGGAAGAAACAAGAGATACTTGCGGCAGCAGATGCCAAACTTCTACGTGTTCTCAATCCTGGTAGGAGCGAAGAAATCGGTGAGGAAGACCTCTTCACAGATCTTGATTTGGAGGTGGATTAGTATTGAAACTCAGCACTCAGAAGAGATTAGCTGCGGATGTATTGAAAGTGGGCAAATCCAGAGTTTGGATTGACCCCAGTTTCGAAGACGAGGTTAGCCTAGCAATAACTAGAGATGATATTCGCCGTCTTGTAGATGAAGGTGCAATTCAAAAGAAACCTATACGGGGCGTTAGTAGAGGACGCGCTCGGTATAATCTCCGGCAGAAAAGGAAAGGCCAAAGATCAGGACCTGGAAGAAAGAAAGGCAAAGCTACATCCAAGCTAAGCAGCAAAGATCGATGGATGATGAAGATTAGACCCTTACGTAAAGAGCTGAAGAAGCTCAGAGATGAAGGGAAGATAACAAGCAGAGTGTACAGAGAGTTGTATCTGAAAGCAAAAGGTAATGCTTTCCGTAACACTGCTCACCTTAGAACGTATATCGCAGAACGGAGGCTGTCCAAATAATGGCACAAGGACCAACATATAGGGTGAAGTTTCGGCGCAGGAGAGAAGGCAAAACAAACTACTATCGCCGAAGACGTCTGCTTCAATCAAGACGTCCAAGACTTGTCGTCAGAAAAACAAACACTTCAACTATCGTACAAATCATAAACGCAAGTGTAGTTGGAGATTCAACTGTAGCTTCTGCGACATCAACAGAACTCACGAAGCATGGATGGATTGCAGGGACTGGAAATCTCCCTGCAGCATACCTGACTGGATTGCTTGCCGGTTTGCGAGCAAAAAGCAGAGGTGTGAATGGTGCAGTTCTAGATGTTGGACTAAATCCGCCGGTAAAGGGTTCGAGAATTTATGCAGCATTGAGAGGAGCTGTTGATGCAGGGCTTGAGGTACCTCATGATCCAAACATCCTCCCAGATGAATCCAGAATTTCAGGCGAGCACATTGTGGCATCCTTTGATCATTTTGGAACCGATTCACACATGTTCAGTGATTTGGGTAAGAAGAAGACCAATATCTCAACGATACCGAAGAAATTCAATACTGTGAAAAAAGCTATAGAAGACATACCTGCTGCTGAGTTGAAGAAGAAAAAGACACGCAAGGCTCCTGCCAAGGCAGCAGCAAAGCCCAAAGCAAAGAAACCAAAGAAAGAGAAACCCTCTGTATCGCCTCCAAGGGCTGTACCTCGGAAACCAAAACCGAAGAAGCTTATCGCACGAGGCAAGGGTAGGAAAGGTAAGAGGCGAGCGAAATAGGGGTGATATGTGATGAGTAAACAACAAAGAGGACGACGAAGGAGACAACCTCGAGCAGAAATCAATCCACTTGATGAATGGATTCCGAAAACAAAACTCGGCAGGCTTGTGAAAGAGGGACACATCAACTCGATTGAAGAAATCATGCAGAGCAACTATAGAATCAGGGAGCCAGAAATTGTTGATGCTCTGTTTCCCGATCTTCGACAAGAAGTTGTAGATGTCACTCTCGTACAACGACAGTCTGACAGCGGACAGCAGAAAAGCTTCAGAATTACTGTTGTTGTTGGAAACGGAGAAGGAGTTCTTGGAATCGGTGTTGGAAAAGCCCCTGAATTTGTGCCATCAGTACGTGCAGCAGAATCCAGAGCAAAACTCAACATAATGATGTTCCGCAGAGGTTGTGGCTCATGGGAATGTCGTTGTGATGATCCTCACAGTATTCCATTCCAAGTGATGGGCTCATCTGGTTCAGTAAATGTCACATTGAGACCTGCACCAAAGGGAACAGGACTTGTAACAGCAGATGTAGGAAAGATTGTGTTGAGGATAGCTGGTCTACACGATGTTTGGTCAATCACAAAGGGACGGTCACGAACTTCGTCTAACTTTGCAAAAGCGTTCGTCAACGCACTTTCACAGACATACAAGATGCTTCCACCCCAAGAGTGGGGTACAACAGGAGTGACTGAGATATGAGTGAAACAGAGAAGGTTGTGCTAGCGATTAGAGTCAGAGGACAAGTCAAAGTCAGACCTCAGATTGAAGACACTCTAGACAAGCTTCTATTGGGTCGACTTCATCAGGCCAGGTTGATCAAAGTAACACCAAGTCTACAGGGTATGATCACAAAGGCAAAAGATTACATCACTTGGGGAGAACCAAGTGAGGAAGTAATCGAGAGACTTCTCACTAAGAGAGGCCGGCTGCCTGGAAACAAAAGACTGACAGATGCATATGTGAAGAAGAACTCGAAACTCAGCAGCATCAAGGCACTGGCTAAGGCTATTGCAAGTGGCAAAGCAACAATGTCTGATGTTGAAGGATTGAAACCAATCTTTAGATTGACTCCTCCCAGTAAGGGCTACAAGGGAAAGAAGAACCTGCCAATAGAGATGGGGGGAATCACAGGATATCGCGGGGAAGAAATCAACGATCTAACCCTGCGAATGCTTTGAGGTGAACGCAAATGTCTTGGGACGATGATGATGAAACTCGGAGAAAACTCCGACGTTGGTTTGGGGACTACATACCAGAAGAAATGTTTCGGATGATCGAAGAAATGATGGAGAAAATGATGAGCGAGATGAATGAAGGCTCCTTGTTTGATAGTAAAGCCTTTGAGGAAATGCTCAGAAACCCTGAGGGAACAAGTCCTTTCGTCTTCGGATTTTCAATGAATGTTGGTCCCGATGGAAAACCCATCATCAAGAGATTTGGCAACCCATCTGGAGATGTAGGTGTAGAACCATCACCAAGCCTTGAACCCCTTGTGGATGTTGTCGAGGAGAACGACGAGATTATTGTGGTTGCAGAAGTTCCAGGCGTAGAGAGAGATGAAATAAAGGTTCGAATCAAGGGAACAACTCTTACAATTCATTCTGAGAACCTTGAACGACCATATCACAAGGTCATTGAACTTCCAAGCAAAGTGACGAAAGACGAAGCGAAATCAGCCATTCGTAATGGCGTACTGGAGGTACGTCTCAAGAAAGCATAGGTTGGAGAGATATCGATGCAAAAACGAAGATCAAAGAAAATCAACAAGATGCGAGGACGTCGTGCATCAGGTTATGGACACACAAAGGGTCATCGAGCTTCAGGGCAGAGAGGTGGCAAAGGCATGGCAGGTTCCAAAAAACATCACTACATCAAAGTCATGCAGGAAGACCCAAGATATTTTGGAAAATGGGGATTCAAGAGACCTCAGAAACTCATTGATAACCTAGTAGTTCTAAACATCGGAGATATCGATGAGGCGGCTGACAGACTTGTGGCAAGAGAGTTAGCCACAATGAAAGGCAAGCAGTATAATATTGATGTTTCAAAGCTTGGAATTGACCGAATACTAGGATCTGGAAAAGTAACCCGGAAGCTGAATCTTACGGGTGTGAAAGCAATCACTCCAAGAGCCAGGGAAAAAGTCACTGGTATTGGAGGAACAGTCGATCTTCCAGAAGAATAGTACAGGTTTGAAACTGACCACTAGCTTTAAAGGTAAAGGTCAGCTGGACCCCGAAAAGTACCTGCAGGAGGCAAAATGAATGCCTAGCACATTCCTAAAAGCATTATCACCATTTGTTAGGATAATGCCTGAAGTAAAGGCACCAGATAGAGAGGTTTCTTTTCGTGAGAAATTCGTCTGGACTGCCCTTATTCTCATAATATTCCTCATCATGTCGCATCTACCTCTCTATGGTGTCGACAAGACCGTAGGAACTGACTACCTTTGGGCCATGCGAGTTATTCTTGCTAGCACTCGTGGAACTCTGATGGAGCTTGGAATAGGACCAATTGTTACTGCAGGTCTGGTCATGCAGCTTCTATCAGGTTCAAAAATCATCAATGTAGATTTCGGAGACCCCGAGGACAGAGCCCTCTTTACCGGAGGTCAGAAAGTCCTGGCAATGTTCATGACTGCCTTTCAAGCCATTGCATACATTATGGGCGCTGCATACGGCAACCTAACTCCTACAGCAGCGGTCCTTGTATTCATCCAACTATTCCTTTCTGGCATCATCGTCATTCTCATGGATGAGTTGGTTCAGAAGGGGTGGGGTCTTGGTTCGGGTGTATCTTTGTTCATCATGACCAACGTCGCGGGTCAGGTATTGTTCAACTCACTGAACTTCATTGACACAGAGGTTTCTTCACCCGTTGGGTACATGAATGGAACTGAAGCCAATCCAGTACCTACAAATCTACCAAAGGGAATCGTAGCGGCCTTACTCAGCAACCTATTGAGATTCTTTAATATTGGCACTACCCAGGGCGATGCTGTTGACGCAGCGTGGTTCTTTGTACGAAATGGCTTTGACCCTAGTCTGCTCTCGTTGATAGTGACGTTTGTCATATTCTTCGCTGTCATCTGGATGGAATCTGTTCGAGTGGAGATTCCTCTGCAATATGCAAAATACAGAGGAATGAAGGCACGGTATCCAATAAAGCTCCTCTATACATCAAACATCCCAGTCATTCTTGCTCAGGCGCTTTATGCCAACATTCTGTTCTTTGGGCAGATGATCTGGGGAGCGTTCAACTCTGACGGTTCAAATCCATTCCTGAGCTGGATAGGCATCTTTGAACGAGATCCTGATAGTGGGCGTATGCTTGCAACAGAAGGATTAGCAAAGTACATCACGCCACCTCAGGGTGTCTTTCGGCTCATAGAAGAAGGCACGGAAGGATGGCTTCACATCTTTATCTACTCTGCGCTCATGATACTGCTATGTTGGGGCTTCTCGAAAATCTGGGTAGACATTTCAGGAATAGCACCAAGAGACGTTTCAAGACAGCTTCTCAATTCAGGATATATCATTCCTGGATTCAGAACCAGCGAGAAGGTCCTCGAAAGACTGTTGGAGAGATACATTCCAATTGTAGCTGGATTGGGTGGATTATTGATAGGGATACTTGCTGCGGCTGCAGATGTCATGGGAGCGTTAGCGAGTGGTACTGGAATATTGCTAATGGTATCAATCATCAAACAGTACTATGAGCAGATAGCCAAGGAACAGCTTGCTGGTATGAGCGGCGAAGGTGCAGCTGGACTACTTGGAATATTATAAGTCAGGGGAAGGCATTGGTCTTCCCTTGATGGATTTATCCAAAGCGAATTCCGACAGCATTGCAAGTTAGTTTTATGAATTTTATAGATAGAAGACTTTTTGAAAAAGCACCTATTTACTTATACCAGGTGTGAAAATACGTGGATGATTGGAGAAGTTATCTGAAATTTGATCCAATCCCTCTACTTGCTTCTGCGTCAAATGATGCGCTCAGATTTCAAGTGTCGCGCGATTTACTTGGAGAAACCCATGATTCCATTGAGATTCTATGGAAAATGAGGGAAGTTAGAGGATTACTCCGTAAACAGCAAGATGATGGGTCATGGCGATATCCCAATCCTAAAGAAGAAATCAGATCACTCAGAGGATATAATCAGATAGAAACCTTCAGAATACTTGCCATCCTGATTGAAAAATATCTACTGAATAGAGAACATCCTGCTATCGAAGCAGCGGCTGAATTCCTTTTCAGTTGTCAAACAGAAGACGGAGATTTTCGAGGTGTATATTGGAATCAGTATACCCCAAACTATTCAGCTGCATTCATGGAACTACTCATAAAAGCGGGCTACCAAGATGACAATCGTATAAGGTTGGGACTTGATTGGTTGCTTTCATTTCGTCAAGATGACGGAGGTTGGGTAATCCCATTTAGGACTGCGAATCTAGGACTCAAAGAATCAATGACTCTGCAAGAACCGGTCAAACCTGATAGAAGTAAGCGGTTCTCACATATGGCAACAGGTGTTGTTCTAAGAGCATTTGCTGCACATCAAGAATATCTAAAACTTCCAGAGGTGAAAACAGCAGGAGAATTGCTGGCATCGCGTATCTTTAAGGCAGATGCATATACCGACCGAAAGGCGCCTGAGTTCTGGACTAGATTTTCATTTCCATTCTGGTTCACAGACCTTCTTTCTAGTCTTGATTCTCTCTCTAAGTTGAGTCTATCAATTGATGTACCTGGAATTCGAGAGGGTGTAGACTGGTTCATTGATCAACAAAAGAAGCATGGCCTCTGGAAACTAAAATTGGTGAGAGGAGTAGGTGATAAAAGCCAGAATCTATGGGTCAACTTTATCATCTGTAGAACTTTGAAACGGTTGCTTGACTAGGAGCAGACTTTATAACAGGTTCATTTAACCAGCGCCTTATCTTCGAAGGATAGTGTAACTTCTCAATGACCGAATCTCGAAATGTTGTGATTGTGACGGGCATTCCAGGTGTTGGAAAAACTACTGTGATTAACACGGCTGTGGAGCAAATCAAAGAGAAGCGTAACGAGGAGGTTCTCATTCTAACAATAGGTACAGAGATGTTTGAGATAGCTGAAAAAGAAGGCCATGTTAAGGATCGAGATGAGTTGCGGAAGCTACCAACATCTCTGCAGAGAGAGATTCAAAGAAAAGCAGGAGTGTCTATAGCTGAAAAGTCCAAGGCTGCTCGGACTATTGTTGACACTCATACACTCATTCAGACCAGAAACGGGTATTTGATAGGTTTGCCAGAGTGGGTAGTTAATGCAATTAAACCTAAGACAATAGTCTTGGTGGAGGCAGACTCAGAAAAAATTGCCAGTCGAAGGTCGGGGGATGAAACTCGAACACGAGATGCTCAAGCTGTGACAGATATTCAAGTGCATCAAGAGATGTGCAGAGCTGCTGCTGTATCAGTGGGCACTATTACTGGAGCAACCGTCAGAATAATCAAGAACCGTGAAGGTTTAGTAGAGGAAGCAGCTTCTGAACTTGCGTACACAATAATGGAGTAAACTGACATGCAGGACATACTTGGCGATTTTCTATTGTGGTTCACTGTTATGTTCAAAGACCCGCCAATGGCAGGTCTCTTCATTCTCTTCGTTTCGATGAGCATTTCGACAATGAGCAATCTCGCCATGAGACGTTTCACGGATATGCGGCGACTGAACAAGCAACAAGCGGAAATCAAGAAGTACAGAGAGATGGAGCAGGAAGCAAAGAAGACACAGAACGAGAAGCTCCTCAAGAAGCTCAGGAAAAGAAAAGCCTACATCGATCGTATTCAAAGAGAACAGATGGGAGCGCGATGTAAACCATCACTGATATTCTTCATTCCGTTTATCTTCATATTCTCATTTCTAAGGACTTTTTACAATACTGGAGGTGTTGACGACATAGTCGTCGTTCTTCCATTTAATATCCAAAAAGTTCTGCCGTTCCTAGTAGGAATGATTGGTGCCCCTTCAGCTGCTGGTTTCGGTCTCAGCTTTTATGGGTTCTATTTCATTGTAGGACTCGGTCTTTCAAGCATCCTTCAAAGAATCATGGGAACTCAGGTTCTCACAAACTAGATTCCAATACGTGAATTGCGTGACGAGTTTGACAGAGATTTGACGGATTTTGTTCGTCTTGTCGGTGGATATTGCAAGATGTGAGAGGAAATCCTCGCGACACCGCTTTGCTTAAAAGGAAAGTCTAGACGGTCCCCAGAGAGAAAGACAGGTGTCATAAAATGCGACCAGGTATGCTGACAAGATCCCGTGCAAACCGTACTGTGAAGACTCCAGGTGGGAAGAGAGTCATTCACAGACAGAAGTTCTACACAGTAGAAGGAACATGTGCTATTTCGGGATCAAAGCTACACCTTTCAAGACGGGCAAAACATGGACGAAGAAGCGGAGCAAGTCGTTCAGCCAAACGACCAAATCGTCCTTATGGTGGTGTTGTGTCCGCACGAGCACTACGTCGTGGAATAATCAAAGCAGCAAGAGACTAGAAAAATGAAACGCGTCATCACCGTGGGAGGGCTTCACGGTACTGGCAAAAGTTCAGTAGCTGACGCAATTGCCAAGAAGTTTAATTTAAGGCGTATGTCCGCCGGAGTAATTTTCCGTCAAATGGCAAAGGAGAGAAATCTCACACTGGAGGAGTTCAGTAGAGTTGCTGCAGGTAATGAGGATATTGACAGACTCATTGATGACAAGCTACGGGAAGAAGCAGAGAAGGGAAACGCTGTCATCGATGGACAATTAGCTGCGTGGATGGCAGGCGAAAACGCAGACCTGAATATTCTACTAACAGCATCAGTTGAAACCCGTATTCGAAGAATCTCAGAAAGAGATGGAACTGAGTTTGCATATGCTAGACGAGAGACCATAACTCGTGAAGGCAGCGAGAAAGCAAGATATCTAGAATACTACGGAGTAGATGTATCAGATCACTCAATCTATGACCTCATCATAAACACGGACAAATATGAATTGGAAGAGGTCATCTCAATCGTTTTCACAGCCATAGAGGAATTCTTTGGTAAATGATTGATTGTTAGTATCAAGCGTAAGGCTCATATTGCCTACTGAACCCGCCACCAATATTCTCCCAGTCTGAAGGGATGATGCTTCGAGGTGACTCGGATGCAGACCAAGGACAAGGCGAGGTGTATTGAAAATGGGTCTCTACGAAACAGGAAGAGTATGTGTAAAGACAATGGGACGCGAAGCTGGAAGTCTTTGTGTAGTTGTTGAAAAGAAAAATGAGAGCTATGTAGTGGTGACAGGACCTAAGCACCTGAGCGGAGTCAGACGCCGACCCTGCAATATCAGACACCTGGAACCACTTGAAACAATCCTCACAATCGCAGCAGATGCTGATGATGAAGCAATTGAGAAAACGATTGAAGAAGCTGGTCTGACTGACAAGTTCAGGAAAAAGATTAGGCTTGATTTGTAGATTTGATCATCTTCAGGAGTGTTAGTCTGTTGACGGGCATATTGCCTGCAGATAAACCCCGTGAACTGATTCTCAAATCATCTGATACTACTAATCAAGAGTACGGATTTCAGTCTCTTGACAATCTGCCAATTGAATACCTTCTTGAGAACGGTGTTATTGTTCTTGACAAACCAGCTGGACCTACAAGTCATGAAGTCGCTACTTGGGTCAGAAAGATTCTCCAAGTGGACCGCGTAGGACATGGGGGTACCCTTGATCCCGGGGTGACAGGGATATTACCAACTGGAGTGGGCAATGCTACAAAGGCTATGCAAGCACTGTTGCCAGCTGGGAAGGAGTATGTCTGTGTCCTCGAATTACATCACAATGCTCCAGAGGCTGAGATACGCGGGGTGATTGACGAGTTTGTGGGAAAACTCTATCAAAAACCTCCTTTAAGGTCCTCTGTAAAAAGAGTGCTAAGGGTTCGTGAGATATACTATAATAATATACTCGAAATCAAGGGACGTCTAGTTCTTTTCCGAGTAGGTTGTCAAGCTGGGACATATATTCGAAAGCTATGTTTTGACATCGGAGAAGCAATTGGAGTAGGAGGACATATGAGAGAGCTCCGACGAACTCGTGTTGGAACATTCCGAGAAGACGAGCACATGTGTACACTCTATGATCTCAAAGACGCATTCATGTTTTGGAAAGAGGATGGCGATGATAGTGATCTCAGAAGATATCTACTTCCATTAGAATTTGGTCTTGGACATCTTCCTGTCATTAACTTACGAGATTCAGCTGTTGATGCTATTTGTCATGGAGCTGATCTAGCGGCAAGTGGTGTGGTCAGTCTAAACAGTGATATAAGGAAAGGGGACATGCTAGTCCTGAAGACTCTAAAAGGCGAAGCTGTCGCTGTAGCAAAAAGTACTGACACTAGTGATCGAATTGCTAAAGCTAAGAGTGGCATCGTGGCAAAGAGTGAGAGAGTCTTGATGGAACGGGGTCGTTATCCCTCTCTCTGGAAGAAGAAAACTATGGATGTTCCATCCTAACGTGGCTATTAACCATCTTTTTATCTATAATTGCAGAGGTAAGACTGGCTCTGGAGCAAAAGCGCGACTGACGGTACTCACTCTTCGGAGTGAGCGCTGAGGAAACTCCCAACTGCATGTCGACACCAGTCCTGCTGATGCAGGAAGGCGAGAGCCTTGCTCTGGGAACAGAAACGACACCTCCAAACTGGATACGACGATGATGCAGAGATCCAATCTGTTGAGGATCAGTTTGGATAGGTTGAAACGGCCCATCACTGGTTCAGCAATCTCAAGATTAGGCTTGCGATGAGTCGACCTGAAGCCTAGGGTAGAGAGCATAGTTTGATGTCGCGAAGCTCCTTTCTGGTAACGGATTGGAGCAGAACAGAATTGGGGTTACTCTTTGGACCAGAGCCTCTATCCAATACCTTCTTCATTCTCTAGTGTGCTCGTTCATAATTTCAGACTGAACTTGGACAACCTCTGCGCTTGTTTTGCATTCCGCATAGGCATCTAGCCATTCACGATTTAAGATAATGAATGAAGGTCCCCATTTGAAGACGGAGAGTATATTCTCTGCTTCGTCAAACATTCCAAGTATATAGAGTGCTGCAGCTAGTGCTTCAGCAGTGGAAAGTTTCACAGGTTTGTATGTATTAATTGGGTTTGCAGCTAATAGGTATGGTAAAGACCGTTGCGTACCAGCTCTAGAGGCTTCAAAAATTCTTTCTGCTTGTTTCCACGAACAATCGAGAGCGACGAGGCCAGACTTTAAGACATTCTCTTTGTCTGCTGATGAGAAAGCAACTTCTGAAATCGGGTTGAGAACGACAGATCCTCGTGGAATGTGGCGCATATTTCGGATGATCTTGGCTTTGTTCATTCTACCTAATCTATTCCCAGTGCACTTCTTTGGATCACACTGGTCTGCATGATAGATGATAATTTCGCGAACATGGACCAAGGAGAGTTTCACCAACACTGTTCAGTCAAAGAGCAAAGGATTTCTGTGTTACCATATGCCATCTGGTTGAGGAAACTCATCATGCTCTATAAGCCGGCTAATGCTTGCGAGATTTGTAGTGAAGAGAAAGATGATCTACAAACATGTAGAATGTGTGGTGCCAACATCTGCAAAGCATGTCAGGTTGTAGAGGAAATGCTTTGCATCAATTGTCGCGACACGAAATGTCAAATCTGTGGTGAGTATTTGTCTTCAAGGGCTTGTAATATATGTGGAAAACTAGTTTGCGAAGACCACGGAATCAAGCTGAATGAGTCAACATTATGTAATAACTGCCGGACGAGTGACGAATGAGTAAGAAATTGGTTCAAATCGGGATGGATGATATTGATTCCCCAGATGGGGGATGTACAACACACTTTGCTAGTCTTATTGTGGAGAACCTAAGTAAATTGAATGTTGAATGGGCCGATTATCCAAATCTTATTCGTCTAAATCCAGGCATTCCATATAGAACCCGGGGTAATGGCGCAGTCGCCCTTCGCTTTAGAACAGAACAAAAGAACATAGATTCAATCATAGTAATGATCGAAGAACTCGTTCAAGACTATGTGGACAGAGAATACCCCAATACAAACCCCGGAGTGATTTTTCTCGAAGGTAATGTACCAAAATCTGTTCGGAATCTTTCAATGCTTGCACTTTGGCGTGTTGTTCCCATTGAATTGGCTAAGAGAGTCATCAAAGAAAGCAGTATTCGGAAATATTCCAGTGGAAATCAAAGGGGTCTCGTTGGAGCTCTCTCAGCAATTGCCAACACGCTTGTTGAGGATCATACATACGAGTATATAGCATATCGATCGTTGGATGACTGTAATGATGTACGGGGAGTCGATGCTGAATCAGTAAGGACAATGGACAAGAAAATGGGGAATCAGGTTTTCTCTAATATTGACAAAGTAACCAACAGGATATTGATCGAACCACATGGTCCAGACCCTGTTCTGTTTGGTGTCCGCGGGGAATCTGCAGATTCAGTTATTGAAGCTGGTAAAATGGTCTTGAGTAAGCAGAAAGTTGACAGATGGATGGTTTTCAGATCCAATCAGGGAACTGGAGAGCATCTGAAACAGTCTGTTGAAATAAAGAATCTAAGACCATACATGGCGGCAGTGGTCAAGGGTAGAGTAGACACTAAACCAAGAATGGTTGAGGGAGGTCATTCTATTTTTCGTATTGCAGATGGTAGTGGAAAGATAGATTGTGCAGCATACGAACCATCTGGCGAGTTTCGAGACATTGTGATGAAATTAGTCGAGGGTGACGCGATTAATGTCTATGCAGGTGTTCGTCCAGCATCCAGGACCCACGGACTCACCTTGAATCTGGAAGGATTTCAATTAGTGGAGCCTGCTAAAGTCATTAAATTATCAAATCCAGTTTGCCCTCAGTGTGGCAAGAGAATGAAGAGCGCGGGAATTAAGAAGGGGTACAAATGTGCAAAATGTGGTCACAAGGACCTGACGATTAGTAAGACGGAAACACATCTGGAAAGAGATCTTCACATGGGAATATATTTACCTCCGGCAAGAGCACAGAGGCATCTAACCAGACCACTTGTACGAATTTGTAGAAACAACAAAGGGGTACCACAAAGCCTCACAGAGAAGTGGCATCACTACTGAAAGAGAGAATGCGCGTGAGTTTGGATTGTTTAGACACGTCTTCCCCGACGACCACCAGGCTTCCGTGTACCATCATGAGGCATTGGAGTTACTTCGTCAATTATACCAATTCTGAGACCAGCACGGCTGAGTGCTCTGATAGCTGCTTGCGCGCCAGGGCCAGGAGTCTTTGGACCATGGCCACCTGGAGCACGAACTCGAATGTGTATACCATATATGCCCTTGTCCTTTGCTTCACGAGCAGCCTGAAAAGCTGCCTGCATTGCAGCATGAGGTGATGATTCATTTCGATCAGCCTTGACCATCATTCCACCAGAATATCGGGCAAGTGTTTCAGCCCCAGTGATATCGGTAATCATGATTATTGTGTCGTTATATGATGCGAATATATGAGCAACTCCCCACTTGTCACGATCGTCTTTACTCATCCATATCATCTCCCACATTTTCTAAGTCTTCATTAGTTACTGGCTCAGCATCCTCAGGTTTTCCACCACGATCTGCTTCATCCATAGCTTCGAAAGCTGCAGCAGAAGCTCTTGTTGCCGCGTCAGATGCTGCAATCCTCGCAGGATGGGACATATCATTCAGAGGAGATTTTGAAGTATATTGAAGACGTTCTTCTTCTGCAACAGTAATCAGTCGTTGGGGTGTATTAACACGTGCACCATCAAGAGCGATATGTCCATGAGTCACGAGCTGTCGAGCATGGTGCATTGAGCTAGCCATTCCTTTTCTAAAAACAATAGTTTGTAAACGACGCTCAAGTAAGTTCTCCAATGTGAGGTCAAGAACGTGGTCAAGAATTGGTTCAGTTGTAAGAATGCCAGTACGGGTCAATTTAGTAACCAATTCACGTTCATTCTGCGCTCGATCTGCTGGAGGAAGTGCTAACATCTGACGAGCGTTTCTACGATAGTTTGAAAGATTGGTTCGATGTTTCCATAGCTCTTTCTTGTTTCTTAGACCGTAAGCGCCAACAAGCTGGAGCTCCTGTTCGAATCTGTCACTGTCGAAGGGCTTCTTCGGAGCCACGTACTTCTTCTTTTGTTTGCGCGGATCACCCATCATTTATTCCCTCGACTATAATTTCTTTCTTGATACACCAACAGCCATTCCACCGCGCCCAGTTGTCCTTGTGTGTTGACCTCTGACTCGTAGGCCGAGTGAGTGTCTAACACCTCTCCAAGACTTGATTCTACGAAGTCTATCAATGTCATTCCTATGGGCAAAATCTAGATCGGATCCGGTCAGATGCAGCATCCTTCCACTCATTCTATCTCGTGGGCGATTTACATACCAGTCAGGAAAATCAGATGCCACAGGATCCTTGATGATCTTCTCTATCTTCTTAATATCCGCATCTTTCAAATATCCAAGTCTATTGGAGGGCTCAAATTCTAATTTGGTGATTATTGCTCGTGACAGTCTTAATCCCACTCCCTTAATGCGTGTAAGGCCTTGGAGTAGATTTTCCTGACCGTCTATGTCGCTTCCACCGATACGGACAATATGTTTGTAATCTTCGGACATGGTCTATAACCTCATCTGACTGGTCTGAGGCTTGTTCGCGTCTTGGAGATACCTTATAACAGTTACCATCAAGCCGCGTTATTCTAATGCATCTCGGACTATCGAGGGGAGTTCTTATGTTGAATACAGTCAAATCATAGACGAGAATGTTAGTTCCTCAGGGCTGATAGTATGAGAGATAAGATTTTTGCTGAACCTGAAGCAACGCCTTCAATACTAGCAAGCATATCAGACTCACTACATTCTGCGCTAAAGGAATCCTGCCAGAAAACCATAGAAAGGCAGCAGTCCCTATTGATATCAAGTAATAGTATAGCTAATCGGTTTATTTTTGAGCGATGGGGTATTCGGCCATCGCAACGGAAGCGTTTCAAAAAGCTCTACTCTACTGTGAGAAAACGGTGTAGGGCTATCTTTAGAAATTATATTGCCAGGGGAAGAATCGATTGGACATCTGGACCTGATTATTTCATCTTTGGAGTCTTCAAATTTGATGAGATACGAGGAAACATCATTCTTGGTTTTGTACGAATGACACCTGAATCAGAATGGTCATTACCAAAAGAAGAATAGCTATGTTGAGTAATCGTTCAACAGGGATGTCTGGGACATCTAATTCGAAATATTCAGAGAGTTCTTCCACATCTCAAGAATAAATATAAAATCTGGACAATAGGAAACCCGAGCATATAGAAAATCGGTAATACTATTGATTCTTACCTCTTCGATAAAGACCAAGAAGATTCAGAATTATTGATACTCCAATAAGAAGTCCAACCAGAAAATCAACCAGATTACCCGGACCCACAAAACGATCAATCAAAAGTGCTGTTGCAAGACATATTCCACCAATTGGTATTAGTAAGTCATCTCTCAGTATTGCCAAATCAATTCACCAAATTAAAACGCTTCTTTATTTGTAAATAGAGTACTGTTCGGAGCAAGTATGAGGGAAAAGATGAAAAGGAGTGTGAGATTCTCTGTTTTTCAAGCCGAGGTAGCCAAGCCCGGTTCACGGCGACAGCCTGGAACCAACAGCCATTCTGGCGATTTGCTCAGAAAGCTGTTCTCCAATAGGAGGCATGAGTTCGAATCTCATCCTCGGCGCCATCTATTTTTCAGGTTCTATGTATGACATCTCACCAACGTAGCTAATACTCATCATTTCTCTTACTCTATCAGATTCTTTAGTGTGTCCCAGAACCCATGAAAGCTTCACAAGTGCGGCTTCTGGAGTCATATCGTAGGCACTCATGGCACCAACCTCCATCGCTGCCCTACCAACCTCATATATGGACAGATCAGCCTGCCCAAAGGCACACTGTGAACTGATTACAACGAAACAGTTCTGGTCTATTGCTTGTAGAATTCCTCCTGTGAGAGCGTTCTCATCAGTGGGGATGTTACCAGACCCGTAGCCTTCAACGATTATTCCATGAAAACCCATATCGACGATTCGAGCCAAGGTCTGGGGAGGCATTCCCGGGAAGACCTTGAGGAGGAACACACGGTCATCGAAACGAGTGTCAAACCGAGGAATAAGGCTATGATCGCGTTTCTTTCTTCCTACATATAGGACTATATCACGCGACAAAATTCCAATAGGTGAGGGATCCATTGAGTCAAAAGCATCATACGAGTTTACTCTCACTTTCTTTGCTCTTGTTGCTCGATGAATCTCACCATTAAACACAATGCATGTTTCACCGAGGTCTCCAAACGCAGCAACTCGAATTGCGTCAAGGAGATTTCTAGGACCATCACTCCATGGAATAGATGCAGGAATCTGAGCTCCTGTGAATACAATTGGTTTACCAAAATCTTGAACCATGAAACTTACAGCTGCCGCGGAATAAGTCATGGTATCGGTCCCATGAGTGACAACAATGCCAGTCAAGTCAGCTATCTCTTCACTAATCTCCTTGATTGTACTTGCGAGAGTTTGCCAATGATGAGGTTGTGCGTTTGCAGAATCTAACTGGTATAGCTCTCTTTGAATGACCTCAACATTGCCCATCCCCTTAGGAAGACGATCCAACAACTCTTCCACAGTCAGACCCGGACGAAGAGCTTGAGTACCAGAGTCATAAACACTCGAAATAGTACCTCCTGTTGTGATTAAACAGATTTTAGCAATTTCTTCGGAGCTCAGGATGATACACCCATATCAAGAATCATAGAACAGGATTTATCCGTGTTTTGATGATTGGGAATATAGTGGTGAATGCAGTTGTACGACCTGACTGTAATAGGAGGTGGTCCAGCAGGAGCGACTTGTGCACGTATTGCCGCAAACGCAGGACTTGATGTTGTACTCCTCGAAAAAGCAATTCATCCACGATCGAAACCTTGTGGCGGAGCAATTGGACCGTACGCTCTACGAATTTTAGATTTAGATATCTCATCAGTAATTGACAGGACATTCCATGCGGCCATTGTGCACACACCAGCTGGCAAAAATGTTGTATTAACAAGCCAAGAACTGACTGGACATTTAGTAAAACGAGATAGATTTGATGCGTATCTCTTACAGAAAGCAAAGGATGCAGGTGTGGAGGTCATTGAAGGAAAAGAGGTCGTTGGTATCGAACAACTGCGTAAGGGAATTCGAGCTTTGGCTGTTGGTGACTCATACAAATCTCATTTTCTTGTAGGAGCAGATGGAGTAAACGGGATATCGGCAAAAGAGCTGGGTGTAAGAACAAAGTGGCGTCCTGAGGATGTTGCGTTATGCTATCAAGCGGATGTACCCATGAATCAAGATGATGTTACGCGAACAATGACGACTCATAACTCTGAGCCTGTGATAGAGTTGTACTTTGGATTAGTTCCATGGGGCTATGCTTGGTGTTTTCCAAAACGTGAGAGTTATAGTATTGGTGTTGGATGTCGGATGGACATGAGTGAACAACTCAAACTAGCTTGGATAAAACATATTGAGAGAATAGAGCGGGATAAAGGTGTAGAGCTTGATGTGTCAAGAACATCCTTCAGAGTGCCGCTTGGAGGCAGGGTGGACAGATGCATTGGACGAAGGAGCATGCTAGTTGGAGATGCTGCTGGACTCGTTTCACCTCTGACTGGAGAAGGAGTTTCTTTTGCAATACAATCAGGTGCAATAGCAGCAAAAGTGGCAATTGATGCTGTTGAAGCAAAATCAGCTCTCAAAGTCGTTGAATATGAAAAACAAGTAAAAACTGGTATATCAAAAGAACTCGCTGATTTCAGAATGCTTACAGGAATTCTCAATAGATCCCCTAGACATGTTGAATTACTATGTCAAATTGCTGATGAAGACCCTATCATGAAAGAATATCTAACAAATATCTTGGCACGCATCAGACCGTTCTCTGAACTTAAATTGGCTCTTGGAAAAAGACTAGTCACCAAGCATCCTCTAAAGGCGGTAAGACTCGGACTGAAGTGACTACTACTATCCATCAGGAGGTTCAAGAACAACACTTGTTCCATCTTTGGAGAGTTGAATTCTCATATGGTCTCGTCCGAGGACAGAATTGGGGAAGATTGCCCTTGCTTCTTCGATGATTTCGTCACCATTGTGATAGCGAGGGCTATAGTGTGTTAGAACAAGTAATTTTACACCTGATTCGTTTGCAAGTTTTGCAGCACCTAAAGCTGTTGAGTGTCCCCGCTCCTGAGCAAGATCTTCATGCTCTGTTGTATACATCGCTTCGCTGATCAGGATGTCAGCATCAATTGAGGCCGCTTCGAGTTCTTTGCATGGACGTGTGTCTCCTGAATAGACAATCTTCAGGGGTTTCAAACTTGGTCCAGTCACTTGTTCAGGAGTCACTGTGGTTCCATTTTCTAATGTGATTGACTCTCCAGAAGCAAGTTTCTTCCAGGAAGGTCCCTGAGGTATTCCAATCTCCTCAGCTTTTGAAGGAAGAAATTTCCCAGTTGGTCGAGTCCAAGTTATCTCATAACCAAGAGCATAACCGCGATGATCAACCTCGAATGCGCGAACTGTCAGATTTTGCTCATTGAATATTATTCCCGGTTCAATAGCGTGAACTACAGCTTCGAAGGTAGTCCCAAGATTGATTGTAGATTGACTAACCTTGACATATTCTATGAGGTCCTTGGGTCCATAGATGGAAAGCGGCTTAATTCTGCCAAGAAGGGAGAACCGTAATAGAAGTCCGGGTAAGCCTAAGACATGGTCTGCATGAACGTGAGACACAAAAATAGCCATCTTCTTGTTGAGTCCGAGATTTGCTTTTTCAAACTGCCTCTGTACATCCTCACCTGCATCAAACAGCAATACCCACCCCTCATAACGAATAGCTATGGCTGGATGGTTACGCTCTGCAGTTGGAATCGATCCACCCGATCCCAATATTACTATTTCAATCATGAAACACTCAATAAAACGTCTGACATCATGCAAGATTAGGGTTGCGTCAACAAAAGCTCTATGCAAGATCAAGAGGGATGTTTTTTGGTGAAGCCTCTCTTCGAATCACACTATATGTATAGGCATCAAAAAATTTGGATACATCCCATTTCCACTGATCATTTCTTCGGTCATACATTGATGAAACCTTAGATGAACCACCAACTCCAGCAGCCACTACATGAGCTGTATAATCATGGACCTTTGATGTTTCATCATCCAATACATCAATCAAATCGCGACCAGAACCAGCTGGTAAAGCTGAAACAAGCAATACCTTCTTCTCCGAAGGATCCTCTAAATTCTGAATTCTTGATTGATATGTAAGGGGAAGATAATCCCAAGCAGGGATTATATCTCCAGAACATTCTGGACTTAACAGACAAATTACACGGTCGCTCAATGTAGGAATGTTAACTCGAGCTCGAGGTAGTACTATTCCTTTCTTAAGAAGCTGTGAACGTTTCCTGAATGTTGTCGAAGATGACAACTTAGTTAAGTGGACAATTTCAGCAGCTGTACTCCCAAAGTTGTCTACAAGCGCATCAATGATTTTGACATCTGCAAAAGTGAATCCATGTGGTTCGTGAGGAGCTGGTGATGGAACATCTGCGAGAAGAAGGGGATTGCCTCCTTTTCTCAGCATTAGTCTGAAATGCAGCAAGTCAAGACGCCACCCTTCATTTGGATGAAAGTAACGTCCATTTAATTTGGGTATGCCAGCGGAGAGACCCCATACTGATACACTACTAGTGCTGTTTCTGAAACTCCTGACTGTATCAAGAAATTCACTGCGCTTCTTATGAGGTATTGTGGCTACAACAAGCACTAAAGGTGAATACCCGTCGATCATCAGAGTCTTTTGAACATAGGGTCCGGATAAGACCAAGGAGGGCGATTCAAAAATGATCAGTACTCTCTCTAAACCAAGTTTATGTGTGTTAAGCATACCTCCGGTTTTCAAAACTCCAGAGTCACTCAACCTTTTCTGTGCACGCCGTGTCTGTGCATAGGACAGTCCAGCTTGAGCCGCAATTAGGTTCAACGGTTTTCCTGGATTCTTAATTGCAGATTCTAGAAATGGGAGTTCAGTTCTTGATAAACGGGAGATATTTTCTTCCCAGAGATTCAAGATTAGGCTCATAATGTCCCTTTGACTAATAATTTCCACATCTCCTAGTCGAACTACCTCTTCCAAGCGGCGAGTGAGGAGAAGATATAGGCTACCTCGATAAGACAGGACTATCTTTTGTAACATCTTGAAATCTGCATCTTCGGTAAAGACTTCTAGTTGTCCTCCTTCTTCGAAGGTCTTTACAAATCGGAGGACTGCTAGAGCACTAGGTGATAGCTTCTCCCAGAAGTTTGGAGTGTCATCAGCACGCATAATTGCATCGTCCCGACCATCCTTTTCTAATTCTGGCTCGGTCATCGTAAACCCTCTCAGAATCCGTTCTAAACTCGAGTAATATTATACTAGAGTGTCTTTAGAGCATAATATAAGACCGTAAAGTCAGTCAAGAGGTTTGGAGTCTTTCCAGAGGGAATCAAAATATGCACGAGCCATAGAGGCAAAGAGACCTGCGCTTGAATAGATGCCAACAAACTCAGTGTCGGTATCACCCTCTGCGAGCATAATTAGGGTTTCACGGGCATCTACGACTAATCCAACTCCAAAGACTCTTTCACGGGTTCGGACCTCGAAGTTGCTAGGGATTAGTGGTCTGATTGTTTCAGGAACTTTGGAGGTGAGGATTCGAGTGTGTGCCTTGACATTGAGCACATTCTCAGCTACTGTTGTGATGTCCTCCATGTCAAGGTCAAGCCCGGGAATTGAGAGAACAACCTCCTCCTTCACTGACTCCAACATCTCGACTGCTTTGGAGAGAATGGCTGCACGTCCATGCATCACATAGACGTCTCTTGTCGTCACTTTTGTTTCCTGTTCAAACAAAGGTTGGAGTTCATCTACAACCTGTTTACTGGAGTCTTCAAGTTTCTGTTCCCAATCAAGACGAATCACTCGTACAACCTCAGTAGGTGATTTGGCAACATATATCGTAGGACGACCTCTCTTGATCTGAATGAATTGTTTTTCCTCAAGCCTCCCAAGTACATCATAGATTCTGGAATATGGAACCTTTGATTTTGCTGAGATATCAGATGCACCCATCTGTCCTCCACTAACTAATGCAAGATATGCATGGGTTTCGTATTCTGTGAGTCCCAGCTGTCTGAGCGCTTTGAGGGTTGCTTCACTCACTGACATTGTCATTCCCTGTCAGAGGAGTCTTCATCTGTCTTAAGGCTTGTCAGACACTGAGATTAATGGGAGCTTTTTTATTCCATTAGTTTGCAATCAATTCTAGGAGGATGTCACAACCATCTGTTGGTTTCATTAATTGTGGGGATGGACAACATGGTACGGGAGAAAAGAGGTAGTAAGAATATCAAAGAAACACCAGCATCAAAGTTACTGGATGATTTTGTTGTTACAGATACCGTCCATCGAGAAGAAACTAACACAGAGATGAGTGACGAAGAATACATTGAGATGATGATAAAGAAAGAAGCCGAACGTAAATTGTTGAGAATCAGACGCGATGTTTCAATATCAGACAAAGTTGAGATTTTTATCGATGACAAAGAGGATGTTCCTGAAAGAAAAGGTTCCTGAAATCACTTTGAATACCATTTGAGAAATTCCTCAAACGCTTTTGTTCTGTGAGAGATACGAACTTTCTCATCAAAAGTGAGTTCCGCATAGGTCTTTGTATACCCTTCAGGAATAAAGATAGGATCATATCCAAATCCGCCTACTCCTGCTGGTTCGAGTGCAATAGAACCGGACATTGCTCCTGTGAAAGATTTCATGTTCTGACCATCATAGTAACCTACTGCTGTCTTGAACGTTGATGCACGTTCCTTTTCACCTGCCATCAGTTTTAGAATTCCTTCATATCCGATAAATTCGAGGACAATTCCAGCATATGAACCTGGAAATCCATTAAGAGAGTCAACAAAAAAACCAGTGTCGTCTACGACAACTGGCCTATCAATAGTTTCGAATGCATCCTTGGCGGCTATACGAGCAATCTCTTCAATATCATTAGAACGGATTTCATGTTTCTTGTGGGGGGTTGTATCAAATTTGACTTTGTACTTGATGAAGAGAGGACTGAGTTCTTTGAGTTTGTGCTTATTCTGTGTCACAAGAACAAGGCTATCCCTTGACATATTCAAGGATCTCCTTGATTACATTGTATGATTGTTTAGTCTTCTCAAGATCAAACATGCCTGTAGCGTTCCAGAGAATGACATGGTCAAGTCCTTGTTTCACTAAGTCTTCAAGGATTCCGATGAGGGTTTCTTTGCCACCGGTCATATAGAACTCATGTAAAACTTCCAGTGGCACCTTTTCAATCGCATCTAGTGTGGTCTTTCGATCATATCTCATCGGAATGTAGTTGGTTAAACCATGAAAATCATCACCAAAAGGATGTGAATATCCCATACGTGTCCATTCACTTGCTGAATGCATTAGAGCAAATGCTCTGGCAAGAGGGGTTTTCATCAGTCTCTCACATTCCATTGGATCATCATCAATAATGCACCATTTCCACAGGGCGGCAGTGAAAGGTTCAGTGCGATTTAATTTCTTTCTGTAATCATGAATGATTTTTAGACCCTCTCCGTATTGCTTTGCGCTTGCGACAGATGGGATCCATCCATCGCCAAATTCAGCGGCAAGCTTCAGCATTTTGGGGCCCATGGCGGCTATCCAGATTGGCGGTGGCTTTCCATCCACGGCAGGCCTCAGAGACATGACTGCGTCTTTGAGTTTCCAAAACCGACCATTGTAATCAAAGGGTTTATGCGTATTCCAGACCATTTTGATGATCTCAAGAGCCTCACGAAGTTTTCCTACCTGGCCAGAGTAGTTCAACCCATATGGTTCGATATTCTCCATCTCTCCAGCTCCAATACCAAGAACAGCTCTTCCTCGGCTGATATGGTCAAGAGTGAGGAAGGTCTGGGCGATAAGGATTGGATGTCGTCTGATTGGTTCAGTGACTGAAGAAATCAGCTGGACATTCTCAGTAACCGCTGCGCAGGCACTCATGATGCTAGATAGCTCATAGTATGTGTGAGGCGATTGTTGGAAGACAGCCAATGATGTAATATCAGGAGTCCAGATGCTCTGGGGTACAAATCCGGCAAAATGGTCCGGAAAAGCCATACTGTCATATCCTAATGAATCGATAGTCTTTGCGTTCTTCAGAGCATTATCCCAGGGGGGAAGGAAAGGACCGGGGGCGCCTATTTTGAGATCATGTATATCAGCCATCTATTCGCACACCTCAGCAAAATGAATGAGAACTTTCTTGACCTTCTCGAAATCCTCGAGATGCATAAATTCGTCTATTCCATGGTAGTTATTATCATCTCTAAGTGTTCCGTAGCATACTGTTGGTATTCCATGTGATGTGAAGTAATGACCATCATTCCCTCCTAAATCAGCAGCGATGACAATATCAGGACTCACAGTTTCCTTGACCACTTCGTGAAAGACTTTAACATATTTATTCTCTGGATCTGACCCCCACCCAGCATGCTTGGTTTTGAATTCGAGTGAAGCTTCAACAAAGGTTTCCTCCTTTGCTTTCTCAAAGAACTCCTCGATGTCTTTGACAACATCGTTCACATCTTCTTCCGGGATGGTTCGACAATCAAAGGATATTTCAGCTTTGCCCGGGATTGTATTGGTTTTGCTCCCTGCATTATAAACAGTCATTGAGAAACGCCCCCAGAGTGTCTGATGAGGACTACTAGGAGGTGCAGGTAGTTTGGACTCTACCTTTCTTCTAATATCTACAAAGTCCAGCATGACCTGCATGAGAGGAATCGACAAATGGATTGCATTTGCGAACTTGAATGGATACCCTGCATGTCCCTGATTGCCTCTCACAGTCATAGTACCTGAGATAACACCACTGGCTCCATTACTAACATACTCAGGTCCAGAATCGACCACAATTCCAAAATCACCACGAATCTTTGGGGGTCCGTTCATCAGGTAATCAATTCCCCAGACTCCACCTATCTCCTCGTTTGGGCTGATCAGTATCTTCCAATTTACCTTGGAGCTGCCTTTCTTGATTAGCTCCTTTGCAGAGCTTACAGCAGCGACGATGTTACCCTTATTGTCACTGACTCCACGACCAAACGCCTTGTCTTTTTCCATTGTGAGTTTGAAAGGAGGATTCTTCCATGCTTCGACATCGCCAGCAGGAACCACATCATAGTGTGTACAAAGCAGAACTGTCGTCTTTGCGCCCACATCCATCGATGCTACGATATTTGGTTGAGGAATGCCATCATGCATAGAATCGAAGACATCCACCTTAAGTCCAGCTTCTTCACAATATCTCTTGATGATTTCAGCACAAACTGCATAGTTCTTCTTCTCATCGCTATTAGTGTCGAGCTCTACAATCTCTTTCAAGAAGCTCTCTTCCCACATATCCATGTCAACACATCTCCAATAGGGAGCTGGGTATAGAGTAAAGCCACTCATATTACTTCTGGCAGGTCTGGCAGTAATTAGTCTTGAACCGATTTGCTGTTACTTCAGACACCCGTCCTCCACATAATGGACAGATGGCTCCCCCACGATTGTGAACCATCAGGAAATCCCTATTTTCAATCGCAATGTCGTCTAGAGACCGTTCTGACATGATTTCGCGAATTCGAGTGAGTACCTTTCGCATTGCATGAAAGAGTTTCTCAATTTCTTGGTCTTTTAGAGTTGGACGTCTACGGAAAGGAAGAATTCCTGCATAGAGTAGAATTTCGTCAGCATATGCATTCCCAATTCCCTTCACAAAACGTTGATTTCGAAGAATGTTTTTGATCTGCCCATTGTGGCGTTTTAATCTCTCACGAAAGACTTCGAGTGTTAGGTCATCATCCAATGCAGAGGGACCACGGTTCTCAAATCCTGCAACTTGAGAATATTCACCTTTGGCAACCAAATAGATACGCCCCATCTTCTTTGCATCTGAATACCACAATGTTCCTTCACCGGTATGGATTGAAACCATATCATAACTCGTTGGTTTCTTGAAACGCAAAATGACCCTGAATCTTCCAGTGAGCATTGGATTAACAACAAATTCATGATGGTTCAATGATAGAATGAGAAATTTGCCATCAGCTCTGACAGAATCAATTTGTTCTCCCACACTATTGGACTGAAACTCATTTACAGGGAGTCCATGTACAACAATATGATTATGGACAACAGTCTTCTTGATAGTCTTTCCACTGAGTTGTTTGGTCAAGAGATCTGCAATAATTTCAAGTTCAGGAAGTTCGGGCAATTTCTCACCAAAGACAGTCTGATGATGTGCAACTACAGATAAGATAGTTTTCTTATTCTGAAATCGGAATGACCAAAAGGCATTAACTCATGCTCCATCGTGAATGAGAGAGGTGTAGTGATATGGACCATCGTCTGAAACTCCTATTTGTAGTAGTTCTGACTGTAATCATTACTCTAGCTGGCACATTTGTGACTGAATATGTTCGACAATCCATGACTTTCTCATGGGGCGTTGATGTGGGTGATGAGTTTCTGTACGAGGTTTCAGTCACTGGAAACACCACTACTACAACGCAGATCCTTCCACCCATTTTCGCACCTATGAACAATACGCGAATAGTTGTGGAGATAGTTTCACTACCAAACCTTACACTCTATTACTCAGACATTCCTTTTATCCAAGATGTAATTAATCACGTAAAGACCATAGTGAGATTTGAGAATGGTTCTGATATTCCTACAGAATTTTACTATGCAATAAACAATCATGCTTCCAATAGCATACTCCCAATTGGCGCATGGGGTTATCTAGGTTCATTGTTTCCCAACCAAATCAATCAAGCAATTTCCAACCAAGAAATGTATATTTCTGTGACTAAGCCGGATTCGTTCTACTTCGGATACTGGCTAAATGAAACAACAAGCACATCAGAATGGCATGGAATACTTAATTTGAATACAGGAGTGCCAATAGATTTCTCATTCTCTATTTTGAGAATAGGGCAGCCATGGGTATATTCGTACAATGTGACAATGACACTCGTTGACTGAACTTGAATGACATTCGAGTATGACTTAAACAGGTAAAAGTATGATTACATTGTCATGGAGCCACTTGTATTTCATATTCAGAAAGGACGCCTCGTTAAAATGAAAGACCCAGGAGCTTTCGGACGAGGTGATTGCTATCTCGTTGATGCTGGAATGAAGATCTACCTCTGGATTGGTCCAAAATCGACTGTAGATGAGAAATTCCTCACAGCTGCAACTGCTGTCATGAGAGACTCAGCTCGTGAAGGCAAAGCCGACATAGATCGGATAGAGGGAGGAAATGAACCTGCAGACTTTAAAGCACTCTTCGATGACTTCAGACTTACAGACGAGGATACCGAAGGTATCCTAAAGAAAGTTCAATTGGAAACTCATGAACACAAACTCTGGCGAGTTCATCGTGAGGGGGATGAAACCTTCTTTGCAGAGGTTGATCTCAAAAAGGATTCTTTGAAGAGCGATGATGTATTCCTATTAGATGCATGGGATGACATCTGGGTATGGCGTGGAAAAGATGCAACGTCACGTGAGAAGTTTGATGGGACTATCCTCGCTAGAAGGTATGATGCAGAGCGCGTTGGCGTACAAGAGATAGAATTGATTGAAGAAGGACAGGAACCAGAAGAGTTCTTCAGATCTTTCTCATGATTATGTCATACTAGTCTGTAGTGACCTGGACGTGGTTCATAGAGGACTCCACTGTCCTTCATACGAGTCAGGGTCTCTGCAGCTACATGACGTTCTACGCTAGCTTCCTGTGCTATCTCATCGAGAGTTGGTCCAAGGGACCCGCGTTTTCCGCCATCCAATTTTCTGATTGCTTTCAAGACCTTGGTGTTGAATCTGTCAAATCGGCTTCCCTTTCCCCAGTCTCCCTCAAAACCCTCTTTCAATTCAGTAAGCTCAATGAACTCCTTTAGGGCAGGTTCAAGAATCCGGTTCCAAGCAGTCTTCAGATCCTTTGCTGTTATCTTATCTTTCCAATATGCCCGAGCTGTAGACCTGGCCAATCTTAGAGTACTCAAAGGTCTTCCAAGAGAGTCAGCATCTAATAGATTTCCACGTGCTAAAGACCCCTCACCCAGACCAAAACTCTCCTGTAATGATTCTAGACGTGAGAGCACATGTTCGGTTGCAGCATCGATACTCTTCTTTGAAACCTCTGGAGTGAGGAGTTGAAATGTAATGGCAGATTTTAGGATTGGTAGTCTCAGCTCGGAGGGATTACCAGTTTCTACCCAGAAGTCTTCAGTAGCAAGTGCGATTGGGACATCAGGAAGTGATGCCGTTTGTCCTTCTGTGAGCGTTCCTAATGAAACCTCCCTGAATCCAGCGGGGTCTCTACGTTTGATACAGAGTTGCTCGATTCTCTTTTTCGAGTAGGACCCTATATCGAATCGGAGAAGTTTAGGAGATTTGACTTGAATGCCCCTAATGTTTCTGTATGCAGAAGGTCTTCCTCTCATAGCTGGAGGTAATACATTCCTGATGAACGAAAGTAGCCGTTTTACATTGGTTTTTGATGCTATTGCCTGAATTCCGGTTGTCAGACCACCAACACTTTCCTCGTAAGGTGGACTAGAAACAAAAAGACGTGCGAAGACTCTCTTACTTGCTTCTGCCATTCCTACATGCTCAAAAAGAAGATCAGAGATGTCTTTGAGTGTTGTAGGAGGCCGTATGTGAGAAAGAAAATCAACGGGTAGCGCTTCATAAGACTCAGCTGTGAAGGCACGTGTAGTAATCTGAGAGCGTAGCGGTTGTGGCGCAGCAATTCTACTCCCTGTTACTTCTATATATGCACCGTCAGGGGGAATCTGTTGGTCTTCCTCAAAGAAAATGAACTCTCCTTCTAGCAACCACTGACTTGGGGTAAGAAGAACCATCGATTTGTCACGAGTGTGATGCACAAATCCTCGATATCGATAGAGGCGCCTTGATACACGCTCACTAAAGTCCATTAGTAGTTTCGATTCCCATTCAGCAAGTTCAGTTCCGTATTGTCGACTGTATAAATCACTAACACTGACCGCATCAGCAAGCCGATCTTGGTCAGATTTAAGACGTTCATACATTTCTTCGAATATACCCATCTATCCTTTCTCCTCCCTACGAATGTACTCACGGTAGGCATGCGGATATAGCTTTGAAAGCTCTTCAATAGATGGAAGACGATTACTATAGGGTTGGTATGTTTGGCCAGGTTGCACAGATTGAATCTCTTTATCTAGTAGCCTTTTCAACTGTTTATTGATTTCAAAACCAATGAAATGTCTGAAGTTAGATTTTGCAGCAATGGCCGTGGTTCCATTGCCCATGAAGGGATCCAATACAATATCACCGGGTTTTGAGGAGAAATCCACACATTTAGAAACTACTTCAAGAGGAAGTTTGGTTGCATTTTTTGCCAAACCTGTGCGATATTGTCGTTTTACAACCCAAACATCTTCAGGATAGTTCTCTATCTTATTGAAGAAGTATTTCTTTGGATTCTTGACAAAAAGGATGACATGATAGTGACTTGAAACAAAACGTTTCTTTGTGTAGACTCCAAACGGGTAATGCCATATCAAGTGATTCAGAGTGACTAGTCCGGCTTCTCGTGCTCCAGTCAAGATTGATTCGAGATTGTTCCAACCGCTAAATACGTATGCTGAAGATGTCTGTTTCATCATTCTAGGCAGTTCAGCCAACCAACTTCTAGTGAACTGACGATATTCGGTAGCCTCCTCATAGCCCTCTACAACCAGACTCTCATCACGATTATACACACTACTCTTTCCGTTAAAGGAAATCCCAAAGGGGGGATCTGCAATTATTAGATCAATGGAAGCATTTGGAATTACCTTCATTCCTTTTACACAGTCTTCGAATATTATAGTGTCCAAGTCAAACTCAGATGATGGCGATGTTGTTTTGAAATAGAGGTGTTCGGCCTTTTTTCTAGACCAGTCATATGTCGGTTTGAAGTAGAACTCAGCAAGATTAGGAACGTATCTTTTCGCTCGTCCTTTTCGAGATTTCTCCTTCGATTTTAATTCACTATCAGTGGTCATTTGTAATTTCACAATGATGTTCTAGTCGGTTCTTCTTAAGACTAGTCATTCTTTGGTGTTTCCGAATTCAACTTACATTATATCTGAGGGGTCAACGCCTCTAGACATCGCCCGTTTTGTCATCCAATCTAGTTGATTGGCTGGCTGATCGGGTTTGCCAGGAGTTTCATCACGAACCAACTCAAGTGCACCTTCTGGACAAACAATGGCACAGACTCCGCATCCAATGCATCGATTTACGTCAACAACACACACATCTTCAGGAACACTAAGTGCGTCAAACTGGCATCGATCAACGCATGACTCACATCCAGTGCACAGCTCAGCATCCACAGTCATTATGAAGTCGGTCTTGATGTATTCGCGAGGGGTTTCTAGTTTCTCAACACCTCTAAGGACTCCACAGCAGCAGGTGCAGCAGTTGCAAATGAAAGTCCGTCCAGATTGGACATTGTACGTACAATGAACAAGACCAGCTTCTTCCGCTTCTCGAAGTAGTCGGAGTGATTCCTCTTTTGTAATCGACTTTGTAAGTTCTTCATCATCGAATGCATTCTCTTTATTCGGAGCAAATGCGAGACAGACAGACCTGGGATAATCACAGCCCTCACCTATCAAATCCTTCTGTTTCCTACAAATGCACTCGCGAACTCCCCATGAGGCAGAAGACTCAATCAATTCTTCTGCTTTCTCGAGACTATGAATCTCAAGCTCTGTGCTCACGCTCTGATTGACTGGAATGACCTGAAAAATAACCGGTCTAGTAGCTACAATCTTTCTGAATCCATTATCATTTTCAAAATACTGCTCGAGAATTTGAGCAAACTCCTCATCCATCCGATTCAGTTGCTCCTCATAGATGCCTACAGCGAATGGCAACAGACCGTATTTTCTAGCACCTGCACTCTTTGACATCCAAGAGTTAATCTGACCCTTTTCGTGCATCAAGTCAAGACGTTCTTCAAGTTCTTCCTTTGGACTATTTAGCCGTGTACTTATCTCATCCACAGTTTCACCACTAAGTTTTAGCTGACTGGCGAGCTCAGCTTCTTCTGGTGTGAAGATCCACTCGAGTACTCTTAGATGTGAACCATCATCAGTTGGCGGAAATCCATTCGGAATCGTGTCAAGGACAGCAGCTAGTTTTTCATAAGGATTCATGGCAATCACAACTCCGTTCTCATTTACACAGCTGCAGATAATCCTTCTGTTATTCTGGACATTGAAGTTTGATTCCAAGTGGACTAAGTTCTTCATTGACTTTTTCAACAATATCGGAACATTCGAGTCCCTTTCCAATTAAAATGTGAGCAAGGGATTGTTGAAATGGTGGAAGAAATGGAATTGAACTAGCTTCGAGAATGGATTTGTAAACCTCTTTTACTTTCGGAACTTTCAGACAATTCTCAAGCTCCGTAAGACTGGTTTTAGTTTCAAGAAGCATCTGACTGATCTTCTTGAGAAATGCAGTCTTTGGTACATTTACTGATGCACCAAAGAGTTTCTCTACGTTCTCTTGGAACCAATCATGCATTTTATCAACATCATATACTGGAAGAACGATTGGCGATTCACCATCAACATCTGGAGCAATAATTCTAATCATTCCACGTTTCTCAGCAGAGAGTACAAAGTCAGAGAATCTTCGGTATCCTAACTTTTCAGTTTCCAGACCCAATTCTCGGATTTTCAAACCAATGTCTCTAAGTGAATAAGGTGTTCCTTCATTGAGAGCATCTTCTGCCACTTTAGCCAAAAATGCGAAAGCTTCGTTGACCTCATTTGAAACCTTGACTGATTGGGGCGGCAGCTTGTCAGGAAGTGTCAAAATGGTGGCTGGAAGCTCACCCTCTAACTGAATGTATCTTTGCGCTTCTGACCATTCTAAGAAATCATTCCAATGAGTAAAACCCATCTCTTTCTCATCAAATTCAGGATTCAGTGACTTCATAACATGTTTTGCATGACCAACACCAGGTTTGCTACCAGTTTTTGCTATAATCCTAATTACTTCTTGAAGCTGAACCGCAGCAAGATGTCTTAGTTGTACAATACTCTGTACAGACTCTTCACAGTCTTCTGGACGCACGCAGTCTAAAGCTGGTCTGAATGAGAAAATATCACTATAAATGGTGGCCAGATCAGGTAGTTCTGATGCAGTTATAATTGGGTTGCTGATGAGCCATAACTCAACACCATGTTCCTTTAGAGCTCCAGCAATCAATTTGAAATCGCCGTCACCGGTAATCAATACGTAGCGAGTAGTTTCGGGATAGTGGACTAAATGATCTAGAATATATGCAGCCATCTTGTAATCACAAGCATTATCTTTCACATCAGGTACGTGAATAAGATCGTAGCCCAGTGAGTAAAGTTCCTCAGCCATCCGTCTTCGCGAATCCCAATCCGCAAAGGCATACGCCTTGATGAGTGTCCCAGATTGTCGAATCCGTTGGGTCATCACTCTATGGGTTGCAGATTCATCGGCAACATTCTCGACATCCCAGAAGATGGTCATGTGTGGTGAGGTTTCTGCGGAAGCCATTGTGATTAACTCTCCAATTCATACCACATTTGAAATTGGTACTATATGAGCTTGCTGACATTGAAATAAGCAAGAGACCGCCACAAGTTATCAAATACATAGGAAAGTCTATTTACTGTGTTCAAGGTGAGCGAGAAGAAACTCTATGAGAAATATGACTAGGTGAAGGCCAAAATGGCACCTCAGAGAATTGATTCAAGTCGCCCCGATATTCCTAGAATGACCAAAAAACACTATCGAGAACTCCTTGCATCATTACCGGAAGGCGTGGGAATCACCGACCTAGATGAGAATCTAATCTTTGTCAATGATGCTTTTGCTAAGATGCTTGATTATGACCTTGATGAGCTAAGAGGACAGAATGTGAATGATCTAATACCTGAATCTGAGAAGGAGAAACTTCAGCAGGCTACAGCTAGTAGGTTAGAGGGTACATCTTCGGCATACGAACTCAAAATGATTCGTAAAGATGGGAAACAGATTGTTGTGAGAGTATCTGCTGTTCCAAGAAAAGATGAAAATGATGATGTGATTGGAACAATAGCAATGGTCATTGATATAACCAAGGATAGCTTGGTTGAGCAAGAATTACGCAAACTCTCTAGAGCTGTGGAGCAGAGTCCAACTTCAGTTGTAATTACTGATGCTGAAGCACGTATCGAATATGTCAATCCTAGATTTTCTGTTCTAACAGGATACTCGATTTCTGAGGTAATAGGAGAGAATCCAAGAGTGTTGAAATCAGGACTAACTCCAGATGACACTTACACTGAGCTATGGAGTAATCTTTTGGAAGGTAAAGCATGGAGAGGGTTATTCGTAAACAAAAAGAAAACAGGAGAACTTTATTGGGAAGATGCTTGGATTTCTCCGATTTTCAACTCAGAAGGTCACATAACTCACTATGTTGCTGTCAAGGAAGATATCACACAAAGAATAGAGGCAGAGCAGAGAGCTACACAATCACGGAGGGATTTGGAACTCTACGCATCATTTTTGCAGCATGATATCAGAAACGATCTCCAAATCATCATGAATCATATAGAAGCCGCCTTGCTTCTTGTAACGGATAACAATGCTGTCAAAGAGTATCTGACCACTGCAGAGGCCACCTCAGAAAGAATCGTTCATCTGCTTGACGTATTTGGTAGACCTGGAGCTGCCGATGAAAGAGACCTCTTGAAGTTGTTGAAGAAAGTTAAATCTCAAGCAGAGAAAGCTCATCCAAATTTGGCTGTTGAAATAAATACAGATACTCAAGATACCGAGCTAAGGAGTGCTCGATTGATACCTATTGTCTTTGACAACTTGTTACGTAATTCAGTTGAATACTCTGAGGGCAATGTAAAAGTGACAATTCAGATATCACGAAACGGGGATAGAATTCAGATTGATCATAGTGATGATGGACCTGGAATAGATGCAGATATTCGTGAAGGACTCTTCCAGAAGGGGACATCAACAACAGGAGGAGGATTTGGATTATACCTGAGTAAAAAAGTAATTGAGGGCTATGGAGGGTCAATAGAATTTATTGACACTAAAGAGACCGGCACAACTTTCCGAATCATATTACCTGCTGCATAGATTTCTGATTTACTTGGACTATTATTATACACATGCGTTACAACCTACATTTAAGAGATGTAGAAAATACCGAACTATTCACGTGGAGGCAAGATACTTTGAAAGAAGAAGTCTGGAATTGGATCACCGAGAATGAAAAGATGATTATCGAAGCGAGCGATAAAATATGGAATTTTGCAGAGCTCGGACTCGTGGAGGTGAAATCAGCAAGATTACTTTCTGAGATTCTAGAGAATTATGGGTTTGATGTTGAGAAGGGAGTGGCGGATATGCCGACTGCATTTGTAGCAACCTATGGTGAAGGGGCTCCAACTATCGGATTTATGGGAGAATATGATGCTCTACCAAGTCTGTCACAAAAACCAGTCCCTCATAAGGAACCGCTTGTAGAAGGAGCACCCGGACATGGGTGTGGTCATAATATTCATGGTGTCACGGGTGTGATGGGTGCAATTGCCACAAAAACAGTGATGGAAAAACATGGACTGGGGGGTACTATCAAATTCTTTGGAACCCCTGCAGAAGAAACGTATAGTGGAAAAGTGTTCATGGTAAGAGCAGGATGTTTTGATGGTGTAGACGCTGTATTGAGCCATCACCCTAGCCACTTCAATGTTGCAGGATTAGGTAGCACTCTTGCCATGAATTCAGCGAAATTTCATTTCTATGGCACTACAGCTCATGCTGCAGCTACACCGTATGTAGCGAGAAGTGCACTTGATGCAGTAGAGTTGATGAATGTTGGTGTGAACTTTATGCGAGAACACATAGTTCAAGAAGCGCGAGTTCATTATGTAATTGAGGACGGAGGAAAGCAGCCTAATGTAGTGCCAGACTATGCTAGAAGTTGGTACTATATTAGAGCTCCAGAACGGGAGCAGGTGGATCAAATCTATGACTGGGTTCTGAAGATAGCAGAAGGTGCAGCTCTGATGACTCAGACAGAACTAAAAGTTGAGTTCATTGAAGGACTCTCTAATGAACTTCCGAGCAAGGGTCTCAGTGATCTTGTTACAGCAAATATGAGAGAGATTGGAGCTCCTGAGTATACAAAAGAAGAAATGCTGTTTGCTAAAGAGATGGCAAAATCTGTAACGAAGAAAACGAAGACTGAACAACTTAGAGCGTCAAAAAGACCTGGGTGGGAACAACTTGTTGAGGAAGATGTTCATATCGATCGAGAAATCCATGACCCTTGGGATGAGGGAATAGTGTGGCCTGGATCGACTGATACAGGAGATGTGAGTTGGATTGCTCCAACAATGGAGTTTAGTACTGCAACAGCTACACTTGAAGCAGCGGGTCATGATTGGCAATGGACAGCTTGTTGCGGACACAGTATAGGACACAAGTCGCTCATTTTTGCAGCTAAGGTGATAGCTGGTACTGCAGTTGAACTAGTATCAAATCCAGATTTGCTAAAGAAAATCAAGGACGAACATGCAAAGAAAATGACTGGTAAGAAATACAGATGCCCAATTCCAGCTGATGTTAATCCACCAATTGAGATTGCCAAAAAAGCTGCAGGTATTGAGGATTGATTGGATTATACAAATCCGCATCTCATTGCAAATCAAGTATCTTCGAAGGATATTTGATGTACTGCTTTAGGATCTATCCTGATTTACGCCTGTCAAAATGACTCTATATACGCAGGTATTGCCCTACAACAAATCTATATCATTCAATTCATACTGTTAGATAGACGCTTGGTGAGGTTGACAAACTTTGAGAGAATGTGCCAAGTGCGGGCGACAAAATCAGCCAACACGAAAATACTGTACTCGCTGTGGAGCCTCGCTTCTAAGGGTTGAAGATGAGCAACCACAGGCATCTGAAAAACAGGTAGTAACTAAAGCTCCAGCAGCTCCAGCAAAACCACAGCCAGAGGTAATTTCAGCTGCGGAAGAGCCTCTTGTTAGACCAAGTAAGGTTGCGACGGATAGGGTAAGACCACCAGAACGTCATGTTGAGAAGACCGAACTAGAAAAGGCTAGAGAAGCTTTTGCTCGAGCAGAGGATGTCGGCATCGAGGAGGCAACTGGTGAAGGGATTGTCGAAACAAGGATGCTCAGAGCTAGTGAAGTTCGAGAACTTATGGACAGTGCGGCTGGGTGGGCTGAAACTGCACCACCTCAACCTACTGCAACACCTGATGGTCCTGAAACACCAGCAGCACCTTCAATGCCTACACCAAAGGACATTGAGCGAGGTATTCTTGGATCAAAGTCAGAATATGTAGAAAAGCCAGACCCAATTCCTGAACCCACACCACCACAACCAAGCGTAGGACCAGTTTCGTCACCTCCAGGAGCTCCAAGCGCACCAACAACAATACCTAAACCACAGACAACAATTCCACCTCAACCAAGTATCAAACCCGCACCAAAAACTCCTTCTCCGCCTGCGGCCCCAAAAACTTCACCAGCAGCTGTTGCTACTCAAGATGTGACTGCTGAGATGTGGGAGTATGAAGCAAAGGTTCCAGACAAAGTCTATCTTGAGGATGTCACTATCAAGGGAACCCTTTCAGACTTGAAGCATCTACTCATCGAAATGAAACAAGTCCAGACTGACTTGAGCTCTTGTAAAGCACGTCAGGATGAAGCAGTACTACAGTATAGAAATACTGCTGAGGTGAAGAGAATCAATTTTGAAAGCCTTCAAGAACAGTCAAAGCATGCAAAACAGGAATGGAATGACGCAGAGAAGGAGTATCAACGAGCTGAAGATAGAAGAAAGAAAGAGATCTCCAGTATAGAAAAGCGATTGAGTAAGATTGAGAAACAGATCAATAAAGCGGAGTCGACCATGACAAAGCGTGTCAAAGATTTAGACAAGGAGAAAGAGAAACGCGCTCAAGAGCAGGCAAAAAGCACATAGCCTCCTACAATTGGTCATAACATATGCAGCCCGAAACTCTCAAGGAATTCCTATCTTTCACTGTAGATGTCGTATCAGAAGCAGGTAAGATCACAGCTGAATACTTTTTGGCAGATATCGGATATGAAACCAAGAATGATGACACTCCTGTGACAGTTGCAGACCGACTAACAGAGGAGTACATCAGGAATCGGATTGCGGACGCATATCCTTCACATTCCATACTTGGAGAAGAGGCAGGAGAGAGGAAGAGGGACCCGAACTATAGATGGATAATCGATCCGATTGATGGTACACAGTCGTTCATTAGGGGTGTTCCTCTTTACACAGTACTAATTGCTCTTGAACACAAGAGAGTACCTATTTTGGGAGTAATTCATAATCCACCACTCAAAGAAACAGTTTCAGCCGCAATAGGAATTGGAGCATTCTATAATGGAAACGCATGTCAAGTGAGTTCCACTTCAAAACTAGAAAATGCTTGGGTTCAGGTGACAGATTATGCAGAATTGACACGGCGGCGTCCAGAATTCACTGAAAGACTATTATCTAGAGCTTATTCTTGCAGGACATGGGGAGATGCATTCGGGTATCTCCTAGTGGCAGCAGGAAAGGTTGATGTGATGATTGATCCGATAATGAATATATGGGACATTGCACCGTTATATCCCATTATTACTGAAGCAGGAGGAATATTCACGGATTTGGATGGTAATCAAAATGCAACTGGCAACTCCTCGTTAGCATGCAATTCGAATCTGCATAAAGAAATCATAGGTATCATGTAACAAGTGAATTATTGTTTATCCTACTTCTTAATAACGAGTTTTGAAATACAATTCTTGTGATTCAATTGCATCAGAACAAATTTGGAGTCCTGCTCTTACTTATTCTCATAAGTCCTATTCCAGTGTCATTCATCGGAAATACGACACACGAAATCGCGAAAGAACCGGTTACCATCCCAGCTAGTGGAACAAGTCCATTTGATAGAGGACCCATGGTTGGATTGGTAACCAATGAGTCAGCAGTGATATTCTGGCGTACAGATGGTATCACAAATGCGACACTTAGATACGGTCTCAATGATTCTGTTTTGTCAAGTATAGTAAACACAACGCTTGATGCTGACCATTACTTCAATCTGATTGGATTAGATATTGACACGAAATATTACTATCAAGCAATATCAAATGGAACTGAGAGTCCAATCTATCATTTTCTCACGGCACCACCTGACGGTGAAGAGTTCAAGATGATTATTGTGGGTGACAATCGACCGCGTACTACTGTTACTCAACCTGAAGAATGGGAAACAATTGCACAAATGATTGCAGATGAAGAACCTCATATCGTCATCAGTACGGGAGACTATGTGAGGGATGTTGAAGAAAATGATGCCGACAACCTAATAGCTTGGAACTATTTCACAGAAATTAACGACCTAATTGGTCACTATGCGCCAATCTTTGCAGCAATTGGCAACCATGACAAGGCAAGAGGTGGCGGCCCGTTACAATTGAACTATTTCTTTGATGCATTCATCCTTCCCGATGAACCTTCACCCTACTATTCATTTGATTATGCAGGAGTACACTTCAGTACCCTAATGACATATGAACTTGGATTAGAATTAAGAGTAACTGGAGATCAACTCACATGGCTTGAGAACGATCTTGCTACAACAAATAAAGCGGTGAAGTTTGTCGTTGCTCATGCGCCCCTGTACCCAGTTGTGCACATCGACGATTCACTTAACATATATCCAGAGGAACGCGATGCACTTCAGGCTCTTTTCGAAGAGGAAAACGTGTCACTCTTCATGGCTGGACATGATCATCTTTTTGACAGGCTGACTGTGAATGGTGTAACCCAAGTCATTAGTGGTGGGGGAGGAGCTCCACTCTATGATCATCCATTCTGGGGAGGAGGATATTATCACTACACTAGGTCGTTCGTGAGTAGTGGTCACATCAATATCTCTTCAGTGGGGATTGATGGTGAAATAGTAGAAACATATGAGATTCCATATGATGGACCAATAGAAATCAGACATCGGATTCATCCAAGTGGGAGTACAAAACCAGTAGGGACTATGCCTGTCATCTACTTCAGTGAGGTTCCAGCTGAGAAATACTTCTCATGGGATTCTGGAGAAAACCAGACTGAACTGACAGGTATTCCAAACGCTGATGGGAACCACACATTGGACGTGTACGCCAGAAATGGAGAAAGCGTATGGAGTCATGAAACCTTCTTCTGGATAGCAACTGGTGCGACACCAACACCACC
>JBHLRQ010000005.1:0-62220 GCA_048882385.1 Candidatus Thorarchaeota archaeon
TCCGCAGCATGAAGGTTCTCAAGAATCCGTGACATTATGAATTTGACACCATGTTGAAGCTGAGAACTCAGTTGAAATTGAATCATATACTTGACATTGTTGAGTAACGCAAGGGTCTTGTTTCGTAATTCTCCAACCTCTTCATCCTCTGCCTCCAGACTGAGTAATATACCCAAGCTGTTCAGACCTTCTCGAATCTCATCAAGAGCATCTGCAGGTTTGGAAGCCATTACCAACGAGGCATCATCGAGAGACTTGCTTACATCCTGAATGAGTCCAGTCTTTCTCAGGTCCTTTGCAAATACAATCTGGTCAATTAAGCCACTTATTTCTGCAGCTTTTCCTCTCTTTTTCTTCAGTTGATCTCTTACGAAAGTGTAGGTTTTCATTTCTTCCTTAATTGCACTAGTCAATTCACGCGTTTTTGCAAGTTCCTCGGCCTTCTCTAGGTGCTTGAAAATATCCTTCAAGACCAGATTTGCCTCGGTCTTATTATTCACTTTAATTAATTCCTTTAGTGTCTGTACACTTGCTTCCACACTACAGAACAGGGACTGTGCTTTCTTCTGCTCTTTGTCTAGCCTAGATTGCTCAGCATTGGGTTGAAGTGCAATGACCTCGCGAAAACATTTCTCCGCCCGACCAAATGCATCAGATGCTACTTGATAGAGTTTGGATGCATCCTCCAAATTGCCTGCACGCATTTGCGCATCTGCAATATCGTTGTAAGTCATCGCTAGATAGACTTCGCTGAGCCCAGCTGTATTCTGTTTCCATGATTTAATCATGGAAAGTCTATCTTTGTGTTCTTTTTTCTTCTTGAAATGTGGAATCGCCTCGTTGTAGAGGTCTGTTGCCTGCTCAAAGATGAATGAACTGATGATGTCTCTCCACAATAGTTCATCGAAAGGATTGAAAGCCTGTCTAAATGTACTCTCTAGTCCAATTAGCTCATTAAGGAACTCATCATAGAATTCAGCCTCAGCACTCTTATTTTTCCCTAGGATGGATGTGAGTTCATCGTCATCTGCTTCATGACTCTCTTTCAAAAGATTGTACGCCTGAACACCTAAGGCAACACGTCTGAGCTTTTGAGTGCCATCTACTTTCTGAGGTATTGCAGAGAATGGCTTCTCAAGCATGGTATATACTGCAGCCAAGTGTTTCGAAGCGCTCTGTAATTTGTGTGCATCCTCTTCAACGACAAATGGACCGCTCGCGGCTGCTGCTTGATGTAGCCATGCCATGACCCTTGCCATCCAAACATCTGCTAAGTTCTTCTGAGATTCTGCGAGGACTTCCTCTAGAGCATTTTCAAGCTGCTCCTTAATTTCTCCGTCACTCTGAGCAATACGATTTCGCAGATAAGCAATATCAAAGTCACCTATCATGATCTGTTCGTTGAAAGAAGCTATTGAGTTGTATAGCTCTGTAAATGCATCATGCATTTCCATTCGTTTACTTTCCAATCCTTCTCTATCATCTATGTCGTGAAGAGCAAACTCCCTAACAGCGTCTTGCGCTTTGATGTTCAGCTCAAATAGAAGACTAGTATAGATGATAGTATCATCTGTATCTAATTCAGCATCATGACTATCATCCTTCTTCTTCTTTGAGCCTGAACCTGGCAGAACGTTACTCAACGGACAATCTCCTGAAATTGCGACCCGTCATGTAAGGAGGTCTAACTCCCACTTAAGAGTACTTACGCCAGATGATTTGTATTAATTTAGATTACTCTTCAGCTGCTCTAAATCTGATTGAACGTCCATCTCTAAACTTCACGAGATGGCCTTCTTCAACAAGCTTGTTCAGAACTTCACTGGTCCTAGAACGAGACCTTCCCCATTTCTCAGCAAGCTCAGTGGCTGTAAGACCCATATCTTCCTCGTGTAGAAGATTGACCAATCTGTTCCAACTGACATCGCCCTCTAAAACAGAACTTCTTGTACCAAATACATTGTATTGTCCAGAATCAAATGGAGATCCTGCATCTGTTCTGTCCTTTATTCTACTCGTCAATTCAATGATAGTGTCTTTTAGTGTATACACTGTGTGTCTGAGTTCTTGTACTTCTTTTCGAAGTTCTCTCAATTCCTTTTCATCAGCCATTATTAGCCCTCCTCTCAAGTCGTTATGTAGTCCGGACGGAATTCTATATAGTTCCGCCTCTTTTTCTTTTTCTCAAAACTCTCCTTAATATCAGCAGCTTCAAACTCCAATTTTTCTGTGGTTTGATAAGATTCCATCTCATCAAGATCTGCTGTTTTAGCTTGATCTCCAGGAAGTAAATTGGTGGTGCCATTGTTCAAATTCTTCTCAAAAGACTTTGTAGCAGACACCGAAGAAGTAAACTCAACCATCTTGTATTCTGCCTTTTCCATTTGAAGAATTTCTTCTATAATCTCTCTTGTCTTCCTCGAACAAGATTTACGTTTATGATGATATGACACTGTGTCCGACAACCGTCAACAATAATCAACAATCAACATATTAATCATTTTTTACCCATATAAGGATATCCTTGCATGGATTTTGTGCTATTAGTCCGATGATACCATGGTCCGAGCGAATGTCATATAGCCTGTATGAGCTACCATCCACGTGGTGGGTCGCGTCTTATTCTCACGAACCATAATTTCTCGTTGAAGGACTTCGAGTGTTTTTATCATGCCCCACTTTCCATCTTGAGCAAGTGCTGAACATGTCTTCATGGTCTGCTCTATTGTAGGACTATAACTTGCAATGAAACGACTAGGTCGGAGGACCCGATGAACCTCATCAGTAAGTTCCCATGGTGTGGCCAGATCAAGTACAACAGCATCAAGGTTGTCTTCATTGATTCCATCTAGAATGTCCTGATTGTACATCGTGACATTATCGGCGAGTCCATACTTCTCAAGGTTCTTCTTTGCACCATTGTACATGTCCTCTCTGATTTCATAGGTGTACACATGCCCAGAGGGACCTACTGCTCTTGCAAGAATGCCAGTCAGTGCGCCAGAACCGGTGCCAGATTCAACGATTCTGGAGCCTGCTCCTATACCCGCCTCGACGAGAATTACCCCAGCATCTTTTGGGTACACAATCTGTGTGTTTCTTCCCATCGCGATCTGGATGTCTGTGGGACTTGGTCTATGAATTTGGAATATCGTACCTGAATGACTCTCGATCCTTATTCCATATGGTTTCCCGATGATGTCGTCATACTTGATGATTCCTCTGTTTGAATGGAACTCCTCACCAGCAGAAACTTTACGGATCCAGTTCCGCTTGGCATCCAGGAATATGAAGACATGACTGCCATCTTGAATCTGGTCTTGCATGAAGTGTCACTGCTGGATTCATGTTTTGAGTGTTGCTGACCCCTCTTTTTAGCGGATAAATAGAATCGCGCGAAGCTACAAAGCTTTATCCGAAGTCAGATTTGAGTCGTCTAGAGGTGCTCGTTTGAGAAAGCCATCCACGCCAGATGAAGATGAAATCGATGCCGCCCGTGTTGCAGACCAGCCAGTTGAACTCCTACCAAAGTCTGCTTTACCCTACCATCCACGAGTTGGCGATCAACTTGACCTTCTAGTAGACCTCAGTGTTGGTGTTGTCCTGGGTCGTTCAGAGTCATTCCACCGTAAGTACTACACAGGTGGTCTTGGAACTATTGGAGGAATCGCAGAAACTTCAGACGACATTCTAACTTCTCTCATGGGAATGCCAGTCAACCTTGACCTGATGGGTCCACATGTGATGTTTGTTGCAGGAAAGAGAGGATCAGGAAAGAGCTACACTCTAGGAATTATAGCTGAGGAGCTTGCTCTTGCTATGGAACGTAGGGAGATTGAGGTTGCAGCTGTTGTTGTTGATACTGTCGATGTCTTCAGACAAATGGTTGAGCCAAACGATGAACAGACTGATCTTTTGAAGAAATGGGGACTTGAAACCAAGGGATTTCCAGTTGCGGTCTACATTCCTCGTCAAACATTCGTGGGGCTTCCGGACGAAGTCAAAAAGAAAGCTCGGCTATTCCCATTATCCATTGGACCCCGAGAACTTACGGTTTCAGATTGGGGTTATGTGCTCGAGAAAGGAGGTTCTCTAAGTACTACGATGGAGAATCTCATTGGGGAAACCCTTGATAGTATTCGCAAGGGTTACACACTTGATTCAGGTGAGAAGGTGCCGCTGAAGCGTGATTTCAGTATCAAAGAAATGATCAGGTGCATTGAAACCAATCCTCAGATAATCGAGCTATACAAACCATCAACACGGACCGCATTAATTCAGAGATTGAAACGAGCTGATAGACTTGGAGTGTTTTATCCTGGAGGAACAAGCGCTCAAGACCTCGCAGTTGCTGGCCAGATAACAGTCATTGATGTTGCACCTCTGGGATCTGATGCAGAGGCTGTTCTAGCCATCCTCACTAACATGCTTTGTCGTCAAGTTCTTACATATAGGATGGCTTGGACTGATGAGGGGACAAGTGCTCGTGAGGAACTACCTCCGACTTGGCTAATCATTGATGAGGCTCATACCCTTGTTCCTAGGTCTGGACATACACCTGCAAAAGATGCCATTATTGGATATGCAAAACTTGGTCGTAGATTCGGATGCAGCTTGGTTCTGTGCACACAACAACCATCTGCAGTTTCAGATGATGCGATTTCCCAAGCGGACATCATCCTTTCACATTCGCTGTCTCACGACAATGATATTCGAGCACTACAACAGAGAGCTCCTGCTGTAATGCCTGAACAATTCCGTGACAAAGTCTTCATTAGTAGTCTTCCACGTGGAGTGGCTCTAGTTTTTGATCAGAGTACTGAGAACAAACGTGGATTCATCATGCAGGTGAGACCTCGACTCTCACAACACGGAGGTACTGATAGACTCTCAGGTCTTTTTGAAGCTGTACGTTTACTCATCCCTGAAGATGCTGAGGAAGAATCCGAACTCGCTGAAGAAGTTGAAGTCGAACCTGAGGAAATAGTTGAAAAACTGGAGGCGGAAGTTGTTGAAGAACTCCCAGAGGTTCCGAGACCTCCCCTGAAACTCAGTAAGGAAGACTGGAAAGTTCTGGATGGATGGATGAAGGACTACATCAAGACACTCTTTGACCAGGAGAAGCAAGAGTATGACATCACTGATGAACCTGCTCCCCGCATTGAGGAACCCCCACCAGCGCTAAAGTCAACTGACATGGAATGGGACCTTGAACGAGTGCCAATCACCGAGCTTGATGTTGACCAGATACGGATTCGGAAATTCGGACCACTCTCCGCATTACTTCTCGGAAAAGCCATGACACGACAGGTCCTGTATAGTCGTGCCTCACATGAGTTTCTGTTCTCATCAGAGAAGGATGTGCGGGAAACTCTACTGATAGAACGAGAGGGTGTCGACTCACTTACTTTGATTGAAGACGTAACATCTGGGCTTCTCTCTGCTGGTATGTCACTGGATGAATTGATCCATGAGAGTGATTTCACCTTTGTCTGTTTTAGAATGGATGGATTGCGTGCGGCATTTACGGTGGGTATCAGTGAAGACATGGTTTCAGTACCAATTGTCGTGATTGGCGAAAATCGGAGTGCTGTTGGCAAGCTTGCTGGCCGTATCAGAGGAATTCTGCCCTCTTAGAACAGTTATGCCCTTAATGCTCGGCCTTATAAGCCCCTAAGCAAGTCTGCGTCTTGGTGCAAGGAAATGACTCGGGAAGATATTCAACCTCCTGTCAACCTCAAAATCGCTACAATGACAGATTTAGCGAGAATGCTGGTGTCTTGGTCACAGAGAGACCGACCCGCAAGCATGTTGTATTTTGAGCACAATGGAAAGCACATCTATGGGACTCTTATATCCAATCATGGTTACTTTGAACACTACGGATTACCACTCTGGGTCCATGCAGAAGGTGATGGTCCGCCAGAGGGGAGCTTCTTGGCTTATAGGGCTCGTCCGAAGGAAACCCTAGACTGGGTTGAATCCCTAGAAGGAGCTGAACCACAGACAGTCCATCTACCAATCATCAAGCTCGCCAATAAACTTGAAATTCTTGACGTCTAAAATGATTGATTATTGGTTACATGCCCTCAATTAAACGAAAACTCCCCCTCCTACCACGATTTGTCAACCCTGATGTCCACCTTCAATTTGAATCGCTAGACTCTTATCAAAGCTCATCTATATTCATGGTTGTTCGTATTGGCGAGGGGAGACGATGCCAGAAGACGAAGAAAGACCTGAAATAACTGACAAGATCCCAGCTGCGTTCAAGGAGGAATATGACCGACTAAAGGCAGAGCTTAATCGTGTCATTCCTGCAAAGAAGACGGATTCAAACATCCTGATAGCAACCTGGAACATCAAAGAGTTTGGAAGTTTCAGAGATGAATGGGTGACCAAGACCGGTGATACTCCAAAACGGAATGTGCGTTCACTGAAGTACATCACTGAGATTGTATCGAGGTTTGATGTAGTCGCAATCCAGGAGGTAACAGGGAATCTCAGAGCCTTGAGACATATGCTTGAAGCTCTCGGTCCAGATTGGAGCCTCATGATGAGCGATGAGGTGAGAGGAACACGAGGCAACAAAGAACGCTTTGCATATGTCTTTGATACACGAAGAGTCAAACTGTCCGGTCTGGCGGGAGAGTTAGTCATACCCACCGAAACAATGACCAAAGTAGTAGAAGAGGAAGGCGAGAAGAAGAAAAAGAAGTTAGAGTTCCCAATTGAAAAGCAGTTTGCACGAACTCCGTACGCTGTTGGTTTCAAGACTCTGAACAAGACGTTCGTCTTAGTTACGTTTCACATCATCTTCGGTAAGGAGAGTGATAATGTAAAGCAGGTTAAAGAACGAGCAAAGGAGCTTCTTGTTATCGCTGAATGGCTCGCTGATTGGGCTACAAGAATTAACAAGTGGGAGCATAACTTGATAGTTCTTGGAGATTTCAACATCGACCGGGAAGGCGACAAGCTCTATGAGGCGTTCGTTGGTGGCGGATTGGACATACATCCGCACTTTCACAACCTTCCTCGAACAGTCCATGACTTAGACAACCCTCCTGACAAGAAGAAGTACTATGATCAGATAGCCTGGTTCATGGATAATGATGACAAACCAGCTCTTTCCATGAGATTCATGAAGGGCGGCTACTTTCAGTTTTGGCCCTGTGTGTTTGACAATCTCACGGAATCAGAAGTAGAGTGGCGAATGTCAGACCACTTTCCCCTATGGGCTGAATTCGAGGTGGATCCGGAAGAAGAGGAGGTTATCCCAACACTCCCCGTACCTTCTCAGGCAGATATTGACCGTAAGAAAGCAGACCGTGACGCATGGATTCGAGTGGCACAGACTTTAACTGAGCTAGAGAACGCCTATATCCTGTACATGGCTGATGCAGCAGGAAGCGGGTGGACTGTAGAACGCAAAGCGGACGAGTATCTGATGCAGTGGGTTTACAAGAAGCAAATTGTAGAGAAATTTGCTGAAATGTTGAAAGCCTCTAAGGATAATCTGAGCATCCCTTGCGACAATGCTAAGGAACTACTCTCTGTGACCAAATCGATACTTGAAGCAAAACCCGATGAAGACAAGAAAACATTGGTGACGCTAAATGACCTGAAGACATCTATCAGACAGATGAACAAGTGGCCATTCTTGAGGAGGTGGTGTAGATAATGAAGGAAAAGCAACCCAAGAGTGTGGATGTAGGAGAAATATCTTGGGAGGTCTTTAGTATTGAATCGCTGGAGGACCTGTGTTTCTACGAGGCCGGTTATGTTGGTGGAATCAGAATTGGCGACAAAGTAATCTTCCTCCTAAAGTTCATTGTTGACACCAAAATATCAGTGCCAAGATTCATGCTATTCAATGCTGGAGCTGAATACCATCTTCCACAGAATGGTACTCCCATGAGCAAGAAGGAGTTTAATGATCTTGTCAGATTCTTTTTGGGAAAGGATGGTTGGGAAGCTGTGACGAATGCAATGTTCGAACAGGTGAAGGACTTTAAGCCGTCAAAAGAAACCAGTAAGAGATGTAAAAAATATCTGGCAAGTCTATACGATTCATCTAGAGATGACAATAGTTCAACTAAGAAGTGACTGTTCCATATTCCATTCTATGCTGGGTTCTTTTGAACAAGCTGTAATGATTAGCACCTTTCACTCAGATCTGCACAATATCCTACCCTTGTAAATAGAAGATGTTACAAGCTTAAGTCAAATCATCAGCCAATATCTTGCCATCTGTTACTACTAGAAAATTGACGTCAGGAATCTGTCCCTGTCAAACACACTATTGATTATCAATTTTTTAAACATTGATTATGAACAAAATTTTTTCCGGGTTTCAAACTCTAGATTTTCTCTGTCTATTAGGCTCTCTAGATTGGATTGACACTCTTGAATGTCTCTAACCAATGACAGATCTTTTACCAATTATTGAGATAACTCTGATATCTGAAAATCAGGATCCATAATTTCTGAATCTATTAGCTAGACTGAATCCGTTTTCCCAATAGGACATACATCCATGCATCTTGTGCATTCGATAAAGCTGTTTGGCGAAAGCCTAGGTTGGAGCTTCTGATCTTTTTGCCTAACAGATTCAGGAACGTCGTTTGCCGCAGGACTCTCAGAAGAGTATACAATGCAGTTGGTGATATTCAATCGATATGGTTCAATCGCTTTTGTTGGACACGCCTTTATGCATCTCTCGCAGTCCCCGCATACATCATCCTCATATGGTGCATCGATATCAAGCAAAGCATCCGTTAGGACTGCAATCAACTTGACTCTGGGACCAAACTCTGGAGATATCAAGAGAGTGTTTTTTCCCTGGGCTCCTAGACCACACCTGACAGCCGCAGTTTTTAGCGGAATGTCGCTTGACCATTTGGCTTCAAACCCTCTCCGATGCAAGAAATCTACAATGACCCATGCCTTATTCTTCATAATTTCTTCAGAAAAGTAATAGCTCTCAAAACGAGAGTTGCCTTCAGACCCAACTGGGGCATCTACATTCAAATTAAACGTTCTATCCCAGGAATGCCATGCAAGAAGAATAACCGATTTTACGTTCTGAAGAATTTCTTCAGGTGTATCTAATTTACGAATCTCTCTAACCCAACCGTATGGCAAATTCCGGAGCATCTTCGGTGTTGAGATACCAACTGAAACGAATCCACAGTTATGTGCGATTTCTTTAAGCTCTATTGATAATGTTGACATGTTTCTCTCAAAATATTGATTTTATTTTGACTTTCAGCCGTCACATGTCGGTAGTGATAGAGTAGATCAGAATCCTGTAGTTCTTGGGGCTTCTACAAGGCTGATGGCCCCTTCTGAGCAACGATTAATACAAACACCGCATCCAAAACAGGATTCCAAATCAATAGAAGCTCCAGACTCACTAGGACGTAGTGAAGCAGCATTGAAGGGACACACTGTTTCACATGTGCCGCAATCCGAGCATTTCTGTAGGTCCACCGATGCAGCATAGTGTCCCTTGTGAAAAGCACGGTCAACTTCGAATGTCACTCGTTTGAGGTAAGGCTGACAAATCTTCATATCGCAGTTACAGAGCAAACCCAAGTATGGGACGCCAAGCGCTGAAATCGCGTGTACCGTTTTTTCACGTTCAACCATCTCATCAAGCATATGAATCGCAGTTTCTGCACTGACATAGTCATGTCCACCTCCTAGATATTTTGGAAAGTGACGAGTATATTCATTCGTGAATGCGATACCATAGCAGTGAAGGTTTTCGTCTGAACCTGATACAACATGCCTGCAAATGCAAGGGATTCGTACAACAGTGCGTTCATGTTCTTCTGTTTGTTCACTTGCGAGCTTTAGGATGGATTTTGCTTCATCTGTAGTGACAACTTGGTGATGGAGGTATTTTTTATACCGATGGTCTATTTTTTGACGTTCAAGCTCAAAGCTCTCAGGTGTTTTGAATTCTGGTTTCGCATCAATCTCCACTGACCCAGGTTTGACGTCTCGTCCAAAATACGAATCACAGAACTCTTTGACATACTCACTTGTAGCTAATTCTTTGGAAAAATTCCTTGCATTCTCATACCATCTCTTGCCACTACCATGTTGTACACAATATTCACACAATTTTCCAATCCTCCCTTATTTCTAGTCTGATATTCTCTTTAAACTTGATACAGGCACACGTCGGGTATGAACTCAATAGATTTCTCTCGATGAGGCGCGTAAATAACTCACAGCTGTGAGTCCTCCATAAACGAGGAATGCAAGCCAAATAATCGCTGTAATGAGTAGTAGATCAGTTTTGAAGAACAGTTCAACCACGAGAAAGAGCCCGATCACGAAAATATTTGAAATCCCTCCTATGGTTGTGTCATTCTGCACCTTCAGTACGAATTTTACTATGTACATGATTGCAACTATCGCCAATGAAACCCAATTGATGAACTGATTGAACAGAATAGATTGATTCATGAAATAGAGGGTTCCCAGAGGAGTTGGAATTGGTGGTAGATAGAGGTAGAGGAATATACAGAACAGAATCAACTCTCCAATTCGTATCCACTTTGTTGGAGTCCTTGTGTAGACCTCTCCATAGAGACCCTTGTCATACTCTTGTGCTCCAAAATAAATGAAGTAGACTGGAGCACCAAAACTTAGGGCATTGACAAGGCATTGAGCAAATCCATACACAACAGTCAACCAGAAGCTCTCCCATGTGGCCAGTATACTTTCCCATACATCGATATAGAGTGGCATGAATTCAAGCATCACGATAGTAGGAAGTATGCACAGTGCTATTGCTGCGAGTGCTACCAGCGCAGCTGCTGGCCTTCCACCTCCGAATTTGCCAACTCCAATTCTGTAGAACACAGTTCCAGCAACAATTAATCCGAGAATAATGGCTAGCGGTGGTGTGGCCATTGGAAGCACAAACAGCATGAGAATAAATGCTGCATTAGCTCCATAGAACACTCGCCATCTAAGTGGCACTCCTGCTATTGTTTCATCCATGATGTGTACAGTGTTTGCCAATCTATAACGTTGATAATAGATGAGTCCAACCCACGGTGCTGAGAAGACAATGGGCACAGCAATGTGGTGAAAGAGCAGGTCTAACATTGGATCCCCAAAAGGTGTCATCTCAGGTATGAAGAACATCAACAGGAAGAAGTAGATTGGACCAATGATAGCTAGTGCAACAACTGTGACTCGTGTAATCAACCAATCTGGACTCAATGGCACGTCTCCAACAAACCGTAGTCTCGAGTCTGATATAAGTGTGCACAAGACATGACGAGAATTTATTTGGGGGGTTAGTCCATGCAGAATCGCTGCATTGCAAGTGTGGGATGTTCAATGCGGTAGGTGTGACATCGCGTGTATAAGAGGAAAATTACTGCATCGAGTTTTGTGAGAAAAAGCAAGCTGATCATCGGTCTTGATCTGGTTGCTGACATGGCTGGAAAGGATGGACCTGCAATTCAGGCTGAGAAAAAACGATTGGAGGATGAAGCACTTCGAATAATCTCCGCCACAGCTGAACATGCTGTTGCATTCAAGATAAATCGACATCTTATACTTCCAGTAGGACTCTTTGAGGGAATTCCTCGAATTATTGATGCAATTCATGATGCAGGAATCACAGCAATTGCAGACATCAAACTGAACGATATTGGAAACACAAACAAACACATTGCGAAGTATTACTTCGATGCAGGATTTGACGCTCTAATTGTAAATCCACTTGTTGGAATGGAGGGAGGTCTTGCTAGCGTCTTTGAGATGGCCACACTTCGAAAGCGCGGAATTATCACACTCTGCTATATGTCGCATCCCGGAGCGAAGGAAGGTTATGGTCTCTACGTGTCCCCAGATGGAAAGAAGTCAGAGCCTTTCTATCATTATTTTGCTCGCATTGCCAGGAAGTGGGATACAGATGGCGTAATCGTTGGAGCAACATATCCAGAAAAAATTGCTGAGGTCCGAGAAATTCTTGGTAATGAAATTCCCATCATAAGCCCTGGAGTTGGTGCTCAGGGAGGAGGTGCCCGAGCAGCGATTGAAGCTGGTGCAACCTTTGTAATTGCGGCTAGATCCATTGTTGATGCTGAAGACCCTGCAGCTGCAGCTGCTTCAATCAATGATGAAACTCGGTGACATTTTCTCATCAAATGCACAGTATAGACGTTCACATTTGTACAATGCAGTTCGGAAACGTACCTCATTAACGATGTTCTTGTGGAAAAGGATTAAAGCCTATCCTCTAGTTGCATGTACAGAAGTGTGCATGCTTCATATCACGAGGATTGTGCGCGAATCCTCGGGAGCGGGTACATATGGCAAATACAATAGGTAATGGCTATAGCTTTGCTACCTGGACTACTTTTATTGAGGAATCTCAGATTAGGGCTCTTCTCAAGTACAAAGTCAAGTATTACTTTGCTGGTGGAAAGCCTGGAATAATGCCCACTGATATTTTCGCAGATATCATGGCAGATCTTAGTCAAAGGTATAAAGAGAACCCTAAGTTGGCTCTCGAAGACTTTAATTACGGACCAACTGGGGGTGAGTCTTGGTTCCTGAAGACTTTAGCCAAGCGGCTTTGTGATGTCAGGGGTATACCCATTGATTGTGAAACCGAGTGGGAGAATGTTTCAATAACTAATGGTTCTCAACAAGCACTCTATGCACTGCTTGATACGATAATTGACCCGGGTGATGTGATAATCACACCCTCTCCTGCCTATCTTGGATTCCTAGCACCTGCAGAGAAACTTGGTGGCCGTGTCATTACTATTCCTACGGACTTGGACGGCATCATTCCGGAGGATGTTGAAAAAGCAATTGGTGTTTCAAAGGAGAAGTTTGGCAAGTGCCCTGACATAATTTATGTCGTTCCTGACTCAGACAATCCAAAAGGCACAACACTTCCGTTTAAACGTCGTCAAGCACTCTTCGATATTGCTGAAGCTGAAGACATCCTAATTATTGAGGACTCTGCTTATGCAGAGATTCAATTCAAGAAAAATCCTAAGCCCATCAAGACTCTCGACAAGGAAAACAGTCGAGTTGCCTATCTTGGTACCAGCAGCAAAGAGGCTGCAGTTCTCCGAGTTGGGTATTCGGTTCTTCCACCAGAGGTCAGAGAGCAGGTTCTCAAGGATAAAGGATACCTAGATCTGTGTACCACTACTCTGGTTCAGCGCATTCTGGATGAATATTATCGGAATTATATTGATGAAGCCATGAGGAAAGGAATTCCACAATACGAGGTTCGTTATGAAGCAATGGCCAAGGCAATTGATGAATCATTTCCAGCCGGAGTGCGAACAGATCCCACAGGAGGATTCTTCATCTGGTGGCAGAGTGAAGACAAGAAATTTGATGCTGGTAAATTCTTGGAAAGCACTGGTATCCCTAATGACATCTTGTATGTTCCAGGAGTTGCGTTCTATCCTCAGGCTGGGTTCCGGCTTACAAAAGACAACAAAGATGTAAGACCAAGTCTTCCAGAGCGCAACACAATGAGATTGGGTTTCTCCTATGCGCCACCTGAAATAATCTCTGAGGGAATTGCTCGTCTAGGGAAACTCCTCACTAAAGAACTCGGATAGTTCAGATTGTAAAATTGACGAACACAGTAGCACCATTCTTCATCCGTCCGGTATAGGCTCTCTGATAGGGTCCAAAAAGATCTGGAAATCCAGAGTTAATTGCCCACTCTATCCAAGACCAAGATACTTCTTGTCCAAGTTTGTTCTCTGCATATTGCCCGAAAGTCCAGCTAAGGTACCTCTCAATATCCAATTTTAGAATCTGTAGTCTTTCATAATCCTTGCCTGAAACTACTTCAGCTTTCTTTTCGATGTCCTCATGAGCTCCAAGGAGATATGAATGAGAGTCAATTATCATTTTATCCATTTCTTCCAAGTTTTCGTTCATCTCATCAAATCTCTGCTTCTTCCTGAACTTGGAGATCTTTCCCATTATACTGAACATCTCTCTGCGATGGAGAACCTCCAATCCCTCTGACTCAAGTGTCTTGGCAAGGCTCTCATTCCATGGTGTGTTAAAGTAGACTCTTGGATATCTGATAAAAAGAGGAAATGGTATTTTCATTGCTTCTGCTGATGGAATCACTTGAGCATAGTATGCTGCTTCGCCTGGACCGCCTACATGCGCTACTGTCGGAATGAGTGTATCGATGACAATCTGCCTTGAGTCCACTCGGGGTGATATGAGCAATGCAATCTCTCCCAAGAAAGGACTGTCCGCAGAAGTTTCAATCTCTATGGGTTCAGAACAGGACGGACATTTTCCTTTCAATATTGCAGTAGATCCTCTATCCTCATAGTGAAGCTCTGTACGACTTTTGTTACAGCCTGCCTCCGGACACTCATAGAAGAAGGGAACATAATCTGAAGTACGACGACCAATTCCTGAAGAGTAGCCACTTTCAGATATTAGGTCAGTAATCTCTCCGTGTGTTTTCAGAAAATGGTTTCTGTTTTCACGAGCAAGCATGAACTCCATTCCCTCAACCAAGAGCTCTCTAATCTCCCTGTGTGATGCCGTGAGCAAGGGTATTCCAAGGTTTCCAATAATGTTGAATAGATGACCAAGTATTTTCTGAGACCATTCTCCAAGTGTTTCTGAGGTTAAGAATGTCTTCCTGATAATAGATAGTGCCTGCTCAAGCCGTTCTTCGAATAGTAGTCGGGTGCTCCCTTCTAACACCTTGAATATTGGTCTATAGCTTGTCCGTAGATCCTCTTCGACTTGATTTAACCAATCATTACTCGGGAGAGGCAACATACTCACAGGAGAATATTCGTAGTCTTTCGGCACGGGAAAACTCACTAGATTGCCTCCCGATCCCATGATTGGAGTCCTAATATTCGTCAACTCAGATTGAACAATATCGTAGTCCGCAACGCAGAAAAATGGAGTAAGGGGAACTCCTTTTTCCGAGCACAATGATGCAACTTGAACGGCTGTGATTGGTTTATTCAGAATGAATGCTGGACCTCCCATCACAATTGTCTGGTGAGCTGATTCCACTGCACCTTCTGACAATGCATCAATATTCTCTCTCACCTTGGGTGTAAGAATCCCTAGATCCTTGTTGATGCTGAACAATGTCTTCCTCAGTAGAGCTGTTCTCTCAGGAATAAGCCAGAGAGTGTCTTTGTACGAGTCTAAAAGAGCTGGAGCCCTATCAACAAGAGCATCCAAATAAATGGGTGGAGAATTGTACAATCTTTTTGCGAGGTCTGCTTTGTTTCCTTTCCACACAAACTCTTGGTAGACATTGAATACACTAGGCTCCATTTGGAATTTCAATCCTCCCCTATGAAACTGCTTCCTCGAAAACTTTCTCATACATTGTTACAATTTTTTCAGCAGAGAACGATTCCTCGACCCGTTTCCTACCAGCTTGTCCCAAACTCTTCCTTTTAGCATCATTCTCTAGTAGCTCAATAATAGTCTGAGCATATTCTTCTTGTTCGAATCCTTTGGTTACTGCACCATCTTTTCCTGGTCGCACAAGTTCAGGAATTCCACCTGCAGGTGTTGTCACTACTGGAAGACTGCATGACATAGCTTCGAGGAGAACGAGTGGCATTCCCTCAAGAGTGGAATTCAGAAGAAACATATCAGCTGAACACATAATCTCTTGCATATTGCTCTTTACGCCCAAGAGGTGAACATTGTTACAGAGATCGAGAGCCTCAATTTTTCTTTCAACTTCTATTCGAGATGGGCCATCCCCAGCAATAATGAGCCTTACTTTGGGATAATGATCTGCAACGATTCTCATTATCTCTATTAATTCAACCACGCGTTTGACACCTCGGAAATTTGAAGCATGAAGCAGTATTTTTTCCTCTGGATTAATTTCCTCCGCCTCTGCATTTGTTCTCAAGCCAACACATCCGCTCTCTACGAACAATCTGACACCGTTGAGATGCTTGAACTGTGTCACATCAATAAAATTAGGAATAACCTGGATCTCCCTCTCGATACCTAACTCCTCGTGAGCTTTCTTTTTCAGAAATTCAGAAACCGCAGTTACTGCATTTGCTTTCTCAACTGTATGCTTTACTACTGGATTATATGCAGGATCAAGACCGAGAGTGTGCACATCAGAACCATGCAGTGTTACTACATAAGGTACACCAATGATTTCCCTGGCCATGTATGCAGACATGGCATGAGGGATTGCATAATGGGAGTGTACTAGATCCAGATTGGCATCTTTGGCTATCTTAATGATCTTAGATGTCAATGCCATAGCATATGGTGGACCAGTTGCCTTGAACAGAGGGTAGTCAAAACGATCTACTAGATCAACGTGAACGCCAGTCGTCTGCTCCCACATTAGGGAGAAAGGTCTCTGATAGGTGATGAAATGAATAATGTGCTTCCTATGTGCGAGTTGTTGACCTAAACGAGTTGCGAGGTAGCCACTACCCCCTACAGAAGGGTATAGATTTACTCCGATACGCATCCTTTCACTCTCCCTTCTCCATCCTTCCTCTGCCCCTTTAAGGCAAATGGTCTGGGAAAATACTTAGCTGCCAAACCTTGATTAGATAGTGATAAACACGACTCTGTATGAGCGGTTCAGATGAGGGAACCATTCTTGTTGTAGTTGCGCATCCTGATGATGAAACTCTCGGTGCAGGTGGTACAATAAGAAAACACACTGAGAACGGTATCCAAGTTGATGTACACTGCATGACTGGCAATGAGGAACGAAACTCTGAGCTCAAAGAGGCTTGTGGTATTCTTGGAGTTACAAATCTTTACCTGAGTGAACGTGATGATTTTGCAATTGGTCCTGATCTCACAAACGAGGTTGTAGGGGCTATTCTAAAGTCACGACCAATGATTATCATTACGCACCACTCTGAAGACTATAACCGCAACCACCAGCAATGTGCTAGAATAGTAGATGAGGCTGCAGAATGGGCCTCACATGCAACTATTTTTGAAAATGCACATAGAGTCGAGCGTATCTATAACATGGAGATAAACACACTGATCTCCAAACCAAATGTTCACGTCGATATAACGGAATCCTATCGAGCTGCACTGTCGGCACTCAAGAAACACAAGTCACAGACCAAAAAGGCAGATACATTCTACGAAAAGTTGTACGATGCAAGGACTCGGCTTCGAGGCGTTCAGGCAAATTGTAAACGGGCTGAAGCCTTTTCAATAACTCTTCCTCAACATGCTGGTCCATTCTATCGGGAAAATAGTGTCAATCTTTTGATCTGATTGTATTTATTTTCTAAGTGCCTTCAGATTTTCTTCTTCTGGCTGCAAGAAGTTGTTTGAGCTCTCCCATCATGCTCATACCTCCACCCATTGCACCAGCAGGTTTTGGAGTGGGGGCTTTTGCCATAGTTGGAATTGGTTCTCCTCCGGCTACTGCTGCAGGACCCTCCGCGGCTGCTGAAGGAGCACGCACTGCCATTGATGACATCCTGCTCTCAAGTGCACTAACTTTACTCTCCAAATCCATGACCGAAATTTGGAGGTTAGTAATTGCCTCTGTCAGTTTTGTTGTAATTATGCTGACGACTTCTCCAAGTTGACGAATCTTCTCTTCATTGGGGTCTTTCAGAGCCCATTCGAATTCGTCCATAATTTCTGCTTCAAGCTCTTGCTTTTCATCTGGCATTATATTGACCCCGTGACTTAGGTTGAGAAGCTGGAGTTCCGCTATAAACCTTGTTTGCATTAGGACGAGTCCTTGGCCGCGTCTATAGTTGCTTTCACAACCTTCTCTGCTTTTTCGAGAATCTCTTTAGTGATATTCTCAGTAGGACCTTCGCATGTTATTCTGATAACTGGTTCTGTTCCGGAAGGTCTGACCAAAACCCATCCTTTTTTCAGATTTATGCCTAGACCATCAACTGTCAAGACTTGGACGGTGTCCTTCATCTCATCAGGTAAAACTGAGGACAAAGCATCCATGACTGCCTTTTTCTTCTCATTGGGACATTTCAACTTGCTTTTTAGAATCGGGTACTTTGGAATATCTGCTATCAACTCACCAAAGGTCTTTCCTGTTCTTGCCATGAGTTCTAGAACCTTACATGCGGCCAAGAATGGTTCTGGAGCAAGGTGTACATCAGGAAATATGTAGACTCCACAAGCCTCTCCACCCATGACACTCTTTGTTTCACCGACCTTGATTGCTACCTGAATGTCTCCAACAGGTGTTCGAATTGTCTTTCCTCCTGATTTCTCTACTGTTTCATCCAAAACAAGCGAACTGTCAACTGTTGTCACAACAGTTTTTTCCTTTGAAACGCTCAGGGTCTGCTGAGCCAAGAGAGCTATGGTTCTATCTCCTCTGATTACCTCGCCTTTCTCTGTCACAAACACAACGCGGTCTGAGTCTCCATCATGAGCAATACCAAGATCTGCACCCGTTCTCTGAATCAGCTGAATCAGATCACCCAGAGATTCTTCTTCTGGTTCTGAAGGTCTACCTGGGAAATGACCATCAAGTTGACCGTTTATTGTGACCACCCCACAGTTGAGTTTCTGCATTAAATAGGGAGTCAAAACACTTGCTGCACCATTTCCTGGGTCCACAATCACCCTGAATGATTTAGATCGAATAAGTTCAGCATCACATCTCTCTAGAACAGCGTGAATGTGGTCATCAACGATATTCTCGAGAACAGTTTCCTGTCCAAGTTTGTCCCAACTTGCTACACTGAATTTCTTGCTTTCGTAGATCTCTTCAAGTCTTCTCTCTTCATCGGGTGTGTAGCCCATGCTACTTCCTGACCAGAACTTAACCCCAGTATATTCAGGTGGATTATGAGAGGCAGTTACCATAAGTCCTGAATCAAACCCATGTTTCATTGTTGTAAAAGCGAGAGTTGGTGTCGGGATTATTCCCCCGCGGACAACGTTTACTCCTGTGGACAATATTCCAGCAGAAAGTGCATCTGCAATCATGAGTCCGGTAGTTCGTGCGTCACGGGCAAGTAGAACTGTGCCGCTTCCGACGAATGTCCCCAAGGCTTTCCCCAGATTCAGAGCCATCTCAAGGTCAAATTCTGTACCGTAGACTTTTCTAACGCCTGTTGTTCCAAAGAGTCTGCCAGTCATGGGTGTCACTATTTCTCTCCTGACAGATTCAGAGAAAAAGCTACCTACTCGACTCTGACCACCAAAGCTCTATATTCGGTGCGAGAAGAGTCCAAATCATGCCAATCTTTGAGAACAATGGTAGAAACATCCACTACGTTGATGTTGATAATCGAAACGACAAAGATACCGGAATTCCACTGGTTCTCGTTCACGGAGCGGGTTCGTCCCATCTCTCCTGGTCGCTCCAACTAAGAGATCTCTCTAAAGAATACCGAATGATTGCTATTGACTTGTCTGGTCATGGACAATCTGATGACATCATAGGTGAACTCTCAATTGAAGAGCACTTTGTCAATGACCTCGACGCACTCATCAGAAAGCTGGAAATTGACGATTTCGTCTGTGTTGGGCATTCCATGGGTGGAGTAGTGGTCATGAGTTATGTTCTCAAAGAAACCTCTCGAAAGCCGCGTGCTCTCGTACTTGTTGACACATCATCAGATATAGACCTCACCAAGCTAGGTGTTGGTCTGGCAAAGGACACGATTGAAAATAGAATTAGAATGTTTAAGGATGAGTTATTTAACAGAATCACCGATACACTACAAGTGAAGAAAGCCGAAGCTAAGATCCTCTCTGCAAATCCAATGGTCATGCTCAGGGACCTTGCGGCATGCAACAAATTCGATATCACTGACCGTGTTCGAGAGATTGATATTCCCACATTCGTCATAGTTGGAGAGAATGATGACATCATCACTCCTGCTTTGGCTGCAGACTTTGTGAAGAGGTTCCCTCGTGCTGACATCGCTGTCGTAAAAAATGCAGACCACATCCCCATGGTGGAACAACCGGAGGAGTTCAACCGTCTATTCAGGAAATTTATCACCTGGGTTGACAACAATAGTTGAGGATGTGTGCGTAGACAAAAGGCAAATATCTACTCGGTTTACGTATTTGGTGATAAATGGGCTGTTTTCGAGCACGCTGAATAGTAGTCAAGGTGGTGTTGAGGTATTGGATTCTGCTCGTAACAAAGAGCTATGTCATAAGCTCATCTGGAACGACTTTAAGGGGAGCAGAGAATGGGTTAGGCAATCAATATACAGGCAAGGGTGGTCACGAACAAGGGAAATACTGGTTGATTCAATAAAAGGTTCATATGTCGAGTGGTTCCATATTAACAAAATTCTCCTTGAGATTTTCAATCTTTCAGAGCTTCTGGGCTATGATGATGACGTGATGCCTCTCCTTGAATCAATCAGTGAAACCAGATCCTATGATATGGTCAAGTCTAAGCTTGAAGAATCTCTCAGGACTTTGATTTGTGAGCAATTGACGAAAGGAGGTTCAACTTGGTTCTTTGATGCAGACAAGATGCGGACCTCAAGCTCCGACACACTCTTGGAACAGTTGTTAGAAACTCGGAAAGAAGAGTTCGGGTATGTGGTGAATCTGTATTCAAAGATGGACCTCTCCAGTCTTTCTAAGCCGCAGTCGGAAATGCTATGGGGCGTGCTATGGGCCACTTGGTATGGACAGAGAATTCATAGAGAGAATTGGTTCGCCCATTTGGGGGCTAGACACAGCTCGCTATATCCATCATTACTTAAACTGAACGAAGAGCTGGGCAACACATCGGATATAACAAGTAGGGCGGGAGGTCCCAATCTTTCAGATCGATTGGATAGTCTCTTGACCCAACTGTGGATTTTCACTCGATACTCCTGTCATCCCAATGGTGGCCAACATGTCTACGGTTTGGTAGCCACAGGCATCATTGAGTTTCCTCGGTTATTGGATATCTATGCTTCAGAAAAACATTCGAGTTTGTATATCATTCCGGAACTTGAGCTAAGTTCAAACTTCATGGAGTTAAGAGCATTAGTTGCTGTGATTACGCATCACCTAGGGTACACCATCTGTCCTCCCCGAGTAGGTCTTCTTTGGAGATATCTCGGGTTTGACCCTAACAAGGCGAAACGTGAAACTACGAGGTCTGCCTTGATTGATTTGGCTGGTAAGAGTGAGGAGGGCAAGTACTTTCTCGAGAGGGATGTTCCAGAATCCTAGATTGTCTACTTATTCATAGAAGATGCCATTGAAACCTATGCGTAGACACAAACCCTGATTATGTCTTCTCACTACTCTTCAAGGATAGCAGGAGAGGTTCTTTTTGCAAGAAGAAATCAGCTTAGCTGTGAGTGTTGACAGGCTCTATGATACAGAATTAGGTCCAAAGGAGTTCGCGTTCATCTACGCTGGATATGCTAGCATCCTGATTAGGACAAAGAAGTCGGTCGTAGCCTTGGACCCCTCCTCTTTCTTTTCAAAGGTCATGGACAATATTCAACAAATTGACCTCATCACTTACAGTCACAGCCATTACGACCACTACGACCTCAAGAATGCAGTCGCCCTCTACAAGAAGACAGATGCACATATCATCAGTGAGTTCAACATGGTGGAGGAGCTTCGAAAGAAGATCCCTGAGGAGAAGGTGGACTCGGGTCCCGAGGACTTCAGGACTGTGAAGGGCGACCCCAAGTTCAAGCTGAATGGCATTACAGCTGAACTTCATCATGGGGTACATCCACGACCAATCATTCAGCTACGAGTTTCTCTCGGCAGACTGAAGGTCTTCCACGCTGCTGACTCTGGATACTGGCCTGTTGGTAAACGGAAGGTCGACGTAGCGTTCCTCCCAACTGGAGTGCCTTCTCCAACATGCCATCCGGGAGTGGCTCTTGCTATGGCAATGGACACAAAACCCTCCTTCGCAGTAGCTGTACACGGTACTGACGAACAGCGAACCAAGTTCAAAGAGCTTGTAGAACGCGAGCTGCCTGAAACTCAGGTCGTTATCCCTCGTGTAAACGACCTTATTATCCTGAACAAACCATGACCCCCGGAAAAAACCTGATTCATACAATCTATGCTTATGGATATCGGTTGAATCTCCGAATATTCTCGCAATTATCAAATTCAGTAGATTTGAATCTAGGTCATTTGTACCTAATTAGCTTAGGCTGGGGTATGACCTAGTGAGATTGAAGAAACTGACTTCTTTGTAGACAATATTTTGTCCAATAGACAACAAATGCTTATACGTATCAGTTGTTGTATTTAGTTTGATTATACCGTGCCATCTTTACGCCACTTGACCGTGTCGTGGTGGGAGTATGAAAAAGAATAGGTTGGTATTTACTGCGATTCTAGTAGTTTTGTCATTTGTTGTTTCAAGTTCAATTGCTCAAGCTGACTCAATTTCATTGATCAAAAACATCTACGAACCAGAGGTCACACAAGTGGACCGTGATGTCCTTTTCACACTGAGTAAGCCTTGGAGTATCTCTAATGTCGAGAGTCCTTCAGACATTTCATCTCGCTCAGCTGTGTCAGTAATGAATGAAATAGGAACCATTGTTCCAAAGGGTGTTGACATAATAGAGTCTATACCGCTTTACTTCACTGAAATAACTGTTGAGATAACACAGATTCATGTGATTGAGGATCGGGACTTTGGATTAGGTGAAGTCTATCTCAAGATGTTATTGAACAGCTATTATGAGTCCACACATGACAATGGAGGGAGCTACTATGTTGTCACAGATGGTGACTACGTCACAACATCAATTATAGTTTCACAAGACCTCTATAGTCTGGATGGTTATTATAGTGTTGAGATCCATGGGTGGGAGGATGATACAGACATGGCAACTCCTGATGACTACATGGGTGGAGAACTTCTCTATTTTGACCTGACTGATCTTCAGGATGGTTCGGCCTCTGGCTGGTGGTCACTCAATGACTATCCCCCTGAAGGAGGAAACAATCTCATTCAGCTTGAGGTGGAGGTTACAGTGACATTTAGTAATACTGCGCTCCTCTCCTATCCTGAGAACTTCGAACCTATTCCTTATACTGGTGCAACACTTCTCGCTGTTGCATACATGCCAGAGGTCTATTATGACACTCTTGACGGAGGCGGAAATCCAGGAATTGATTGTGTCTACTATCAGGTCTACTATGGATATGATTCTTCAATTGGTGAAAACTGCTATCTCATCTACTATATGTTCTATCATGCATATGAAACGGATAACTTTGGTCTATTATTCGGTCACTACTATGATTACGAACCTTATCTGGTCTACATTAGAGATATTGGGGACAATCCATATCGTATTGTGTACCGGGATGTAGGAACATACACGCTACCTCCAAAAGTAATCATTCAAGACTACTATGCTTCGTCTTCCTCTGGTTCTGTCAGTGTTGAAACCTCAGGTGAGCTCCGTCCCCTACTTGGTGATTCAACTGTCGTGGATTATGAGTACCGGTCCTCATATTGGACAGATTCAACCAAGCATACAATCACTGGTTCATACGGATTCCTTCCACTTTTTGAAGCTCCAATTATGACAGTCACTAACACCTATCATCAAATGGAGCTAGGATTGGTCTTCAATCGCGTTAAAGCTGATCTGCTCCCCCTGGAAACAACGTTGGTTCCAATGGATGATGCGGTGATGAGAACTGGATACCTAAGATTGGATGAGGCTTTTGCATCCGGTGTGAACACGTATGAGGGTGTGGCACTCTGGAATGGCGGGGATTATGATGTGCCCAACAACATGTCACTTACACTGGATATGCTCCGTAATCCGTTCCAGTTCCCATACCTTGTGGACTGCTGGGAAGATGTAGCTCACTATACGGCGCTCGCACAAACGCAGGAACAGAGTGGATTCTCTTATGACATAAACCTTGAACTTCGGTTGGAAGTTCCAGCTACTGTTACATTGACTGTCCCCGAGCAGGTTATGGTTAACAATCAATATGACATTGGATTGGATGTGACCATGCATCCTGATGACATCATCCTTCGGTTCATCTATGATATTGACATCGGGTACGACATTCAGTGGTGGTTTCTTGACTTTGATAAGCATGCTACCTTCGATGGACAGTTCGAGTTTAAGATACCTCTACAGACTCTACACGACACGCTAAGTATTCTTGAACTGGGTGCTGGAGGGGTAACATCAAGGTCTCTAAATAATTATGTCACTGTTAATGAATTTCAGACAAGTCCAGACCTTCTTGGTGTAATGCTAGATGCCGAGATAGAGATTCACCTCCTCACAGCCATCACCAACCTCTTGAGCGCTGTTACTGGAGTTGGACGTCTTCTAGAGGTCCTTTCCATTTTGTTGGATGAGGTCAATCTTGTGGCAAGTCCTACACTGTCCGGAGATATATCCGCAATAATGACTGCAAGCAATGATGCGATTGTCTTTGACTCATCAGAAGTTGAGTTCTCAGGAGGTGACACTTCAAAGACCATTAGCATGAATGTTGTTGGAGGCCATGTGGAATCAGGCATCATAATCCAGAACATGGTCTATCATATGCAATTCGCAACTGATTGGGATCTTGAGTTCGACTTTTCGGATGGAATGAATCTGTTTGTTGATGACTTTGGAGTCGCACTCGGAACATTCCCAGACATTACACTCTCTAGTGATGAACATAGTATCGAAGCTAGTACAACCACCGGCTTTGATGCTCCGATTGTTATGATGCTCAGTGGTGGTGGAGTTCCGATCGATAGTAGTCTTCTTCTGGTGGGTGTCCTATGCGGTGCAGGGATAATCACAACGGGTGTAATTGTGATATTTCTGAAAAAGAGAACTGCACTAGCGAGCTGATTAAAAACGAAGAGAAGGATTTGAAGTACGACAACACTACTTAACTTAGTCAGAAATTCAAGTCTTCAAAATAGATATGGTATTGAGTTCCATATACAAAGTGCAAGTATTAGGAATCTTTCTGCATTAGGAACGAATACAGCATTGTCAGACCAGATATTCTGCAAAACATCTTATCGTATAGATGTATATTCATTGCCACATCTTTTTGTTTTTATCAAATAATCTCACTCGCAAATGACCTTATCATCCTTAACAAACCCCGACCACAAGCTTTGCTAAATCTTACGAAAGCTTATTAGAGGCGTGGGTTGTTTATCGCTTTAGACATCAAACCGCCTACCACATCCAGGTGACCTAACACATGAGCAGCTCGTACGACTACCTCTTCAAAATCGTTGTTCTAGGCGAGGGTGCAGTGGGTAAGACTGCCATAGTCACACGCTTCTCTCATGGTTTCTTCCGTACAGACTACAAGACCACAATCGGCTCTCAGTTCGCTGTCAAAAATGTCGACATCAGCCGCGATTCAGGTGATGACGTCACCGTGAAACTGCAGATCTGGGATGTTGCAGGACAGTCACGATTTCAAATTCTGAGGCCAATGTACTATCGTGGTTCAAGTGGTGGCCTACTTGTGTTCGATGTGACACGACGCCGAACCTTCATAGTGCTGGAAGAGTGGCTTGATGAGCTCCAAAAAGCGATAAACAAGACCATCCCTCTTGTTCTGGTTGCTAACAAGACAGACCTCCCAGACCGTGTTGTTGAACCATCTGAAGGAAGAGAGTTTGCAGACAAACACGACATGCCGTACATTGAGTCTTCAGCCAAGACAGGTGAAGGGATTGTAGACATCTTCCAAGAGTTGGCTGAGGTCCTAGTTCTAAATCGAGAAAAGGGTTCCTTCTAGATTCTCATTTTGTACGAAACCCAAGCAATATCAGTGTGAATTACATTTAATGAAATGTCACAATGCCCGATATTGATGAACAATACCCAGTAAATACGATTCCTGCATTAGCATGGGCGCTCGACCTGTACTTCAAGGCAGGTGGGAAATTCAAAGAAGGAAAAACAATCGAGCTTATCTTCCCTGTGAGTGACCATAAAGAAATGATGCGTAAGAAGGGTGTGCATGAGATTTACATGTTCATGTCAAAACGGAAACTGTTCCTCAAGGCTCGCTGTGACTTTTCCAAAGAATGTAGTTTCAACTCCCAACGAATCAACGCTTGGGACAGAGAGGCGGTCAAGACTCTTGACTGGGGCGAGGCAGAATCACAGACTTTCTTCAAGGCTGTTCGAAAATGGATTCAACGGCTTGACCTTGATTTTGTGACATTCATCAGAGCACTGAATACAGTGTGCGACCGCAGAGTTGAGTTGCCTCTCACCACTAAGTGGGGTCGCGAGTTCAAAAAGTTCGATGAGTACCGGCGAAACAAATGGCCTGAAGATGCAACTCCTGATAATCGTGAGAAGTTTCTTGAAGAAGTCCTTGTCCGTGTATCATTCTGGATACAGTCTGCCTACCAAGTTGGAGCTCTGAAGTGAAAAAGAAACCTATCAAAACTGCTTTAGAGCACGCATGTACTCCTGAGAAAGAGGTTGCAATTAATTCATGATTATTGGGCTGCTTGTCAACCCCATAGCTGGGATGGGTGGTCGTGTCGGTCTGAAGGGGACTGACGGGGTTGTAGAGGAGGCCATAAAAAGAGGAGCCACTCCAGTATCACCTGGAAGGGCATTGGAATTCCTGACTGCATTAGAATCAGTAATGTCAATGATGAAGTCAGGAGAAGAGATCCGTATCATTACCTGCCCTGGAAAAATGGGAGAAGATGTAGTACAGGAAGCAGGATTGAGACATGAGATTGTGGATGTCGATATAGAGAACTCAACAGACGCAACAGACACGAAAGAGTGTGTTCTAGCACTCTATGAGGAAGGAATTCGTCTACTTGTTTTTGTAGGTGGCGATGGCACTGCGAGGGACATCTTGGATTCTGTAACTGATTATGAACTTGATGACATGCTGGTTCTGGGAGTTCCCTCAGGAGTCAAGATGTACAGCGGAATCTTTGTTGTTCATCCAGCAGATGCAGCTGAGGTTGTTCGTTTAGTTCATGAAGGCAATGCGCAATCTACAGAGTTTGAGATCATGGATGCTGATGAAAAAGCAATCAGAAAGGATCAGTTCATCATTCGACTGTACGGGTATTTGAACGGTCCTTCAGTTCCTGCTCGATTCCAAGGTGCAAAACAGGCAAGTCCTGAAACAACTGATGAACAAGAGGCTCAGGAGGCAATTGCTAAGTATGTGACTGAACAGATCTCCGATCAAGGCTCATATATTCTTGGACCTGGGACAACTGTAAAGACAGTCACGGATATGCTACGCAAGAAGAAGACGACACTTGGTGTAGATGTCTATCATGAGGGTAAGATGTACAATGATGTAAATGAGAGTACAATTATGGAACTTGTGAAAGATTTCAGTAAGGCGAAGATCATTGTATCACCAATCGGACATCAAGGAATGTTGTTCGGTAGAGGAAACCAGCAGATCAGCCCGGGAATCATCAAACGTGTTGGGAAGGACAATATCATTGTAATCAGTACTCCCTCGAAACTCAAGGGCATTGAAGGTGAGGTCTTGCGAGTTGATACTGGAGACTCTGAAGTAGATGAAATGCTTCGTGGATACATCAGGGTTGTCACAGATTACAATGAGATGCGACTAATCCAAATTGAGTAGAGGTGGAACCAATGATTGTACTATTGACAGATTTCGGGGTTTCCGAATATGTTGGAGTGATGAAGGGAGTCATCTACTCAATACACCCTGAGGCTCAAATTGTTGACCTTACACACTCTGTGCCTTCACAATCAATACGTGAGGGTGCTTGGATCCTGCTGCAGAGCTACAAGTATTTCCCAAGAGGAACTGTCTTTGTTTCTGTTGTTGACCCAGGTGTGGGAACAGCACGTGATGCAGTCGTCGTCGTTACTCAGAGCTATATTCACATTGGCCCCGACAATGGGTTGCTATTTCCTGCTGCATCAGAAGACGGGATTGAACGTGTTTATAGAATCATGGTTGATGAGAGAGTATCAAAGACCTTTCACGGTAGAGATATCTTTGCGAAAGCTGCCGCATATCATGAGGTTGGAACTCTTAGTGTACTCTCCACAGAAACTAAGCCCGGTCTCGATCATGCTCTTGTCTTCTATCAGGAAGGTCGGCAAGGAGAAGTAGTTCGTATTGATAAGTTTGGAAACATCATCACAAACATTCCTCCAGCCGCAAAGAAAGACTACAGACTGTCAGTTGGAAACGAACAGCGTGATCTTCCATTTGTTGGAACGTATGAATATGGTCCTGAAAACAACATCTTTCTAGTTACGAGTAGTTACGACACATTAGAGATAGCAGCTAAGAATCGACCTGCTATTGATATTTTAGCATTAGAGGTGGGCGATCGGATCAAGATAGAGTGATTCTAGGCGGAACTTCCTTTGTAATATGGACAACTCTCTTCTTCACAATCTCTGTTTTTTGCAGAGTACTTGCATGATTTGTACTCAGGAGATTCTCCAAGGTCTATACCATAATCTTCCCTCAGAAGGTCCATTGCGGCTTTTAAACCAAGATTCGTTGCTCTCTTGCAACATCTCCTCAGACCATCTTGAGAGAGGTAGAGAGCTGTTGTTGTTGCTTTATGTGCGAATGTTCTTTCAGGACCACGGGTTGGAGTGGATCCTACATAGAGTGCAGCTGCGACTCCAGCTCCCACGCATGCACCACATGTTCCTGCATATCCACAAAAACCTCCTGGAATTTTCGAACCGCGTCTAATGCCTTCCAAAATAGCTTCGAATGTAATTGGACTTCCATCAGGTCGTTTTATTCCCCTGTTTTTCAAAGCAATCAATATTGCAGCTGGAACCAGACTATGATGTTCTGGACCATGAAATTTGAAGGATGGGTGGGAGAGTGCCTTATCTGCAACAATCTTTGGATCTGTGCTTTTGTCAACCTCAGCAAGCCTTTGTAAGAATTCGATTGCATCCTTCGAATGGCAAGCATCACAGACAAAGTGTCCCTCCGGGCAATAGATTGGCGAAGATTCAGTCTCTCCACAGTAGATACATACCTGCTCCTTGGCACTTTTGTCATACACTAATTCAGTACCACAGACCATGCAGGCCATGTCATGCTCCGTCATGAGGAATGCTCCAGGTTAGCGTGTTGGATTTTATGACGTCAAAAACCTGCCGAAATAAACTCGGATTTACCGAGAAGTGGCCTTTACTAGAGGTTATGTTTGTGATTTCTCATGTTCTATTCCTTGTTTGATTCTGCATATGGTGTCTGTGGAATTGTCTACAGAAATCTAGAAGCCCCCAGAGTTGTTCACCTTCTTCTACCAGGAACAAGGAATGAAGTCAAATCACGTATACTAAGCATGTTCCCAAATTGCGAACAGATAAACTCTCCACAAATTGATGGGTTGATATCTGATATTGTGCGGTATCTGGATGGAGCGACGGTGACTTTAGCATTTGAACTAATGGACACATCTGTATGTTATCCATTCCAGCTGAAGGTCCTATCAGCAGATAGAACAATTCCTCGAGGGATGACAGCGACATATAGCTGGGTGGCAAAAAAGGTAGAAGCAAAAGGAGTCCGAGTTGTTGGTAATGCTCTCGCTCGAAATCCCTTTCCGCTTGTTGTTCCATGTCATCGTGCAATCAGGTCTGACAGGACACTAGGTGGTTTTCAAGGTGGACTTGAAATGAAACGTCATCTTCTCGAGATGGAGGGTGTAAAATTCGATTCTAGGGGTCGAGTGAAACCAGAGTATATTCTATCTGACAAAAACCAACTATCTAAATATCCGGAACTCCTTCCTTATGGCTATGTCGCGAATAACAGTTCTGGGCGGTTGTGGCGTCGTTGGTTCAGTAGCAGTGAGGACACTAGTATCTGCTGGTGATTTTTCAGAGATAGTCATCGGAGATATCGATCTTCAGAAGGCTAACGAATGTGTTGCAGAAATTGGTGATGAATGTCTATCCTCATTCAAGGTTGATGCTAGTGATCCGGTGGCTATCAAAGAGGCAATCAAAGGTTCTGATATTGTACTCAACTGCTGTGGGCCTTTCTATAAACTTGGTCCGATTGTGCTAAAAGCTGTAATCGAGTCCAAGATTGATTATGTCGATGTCTGTGATGACTATGATGCGACCAAACTGCTTCTCGAAATGGATAAAGCCGCAAAGAAGGCAGACATAACTGTTCTCACAGGAATGGGTAGTTCTCCCGGTGTGGCTAATATTCTGGTTCGTTTCTGTGCAGATCATATGTTAGATGAAGTTGATTCAATTGATATTTTACATGCTCATGGAGGAGAGCCAGTCGAAGGACCTGCAGTTGTAGCACACCGAATCCATAGCATGATATCTCCCATCCCAATGTACCTCGATGGCAAATTTACTACTGTTGATTATTTTGGAGAGAGTGGAAAGGCTCTAGAAGAAGACTTTACCTTCCACAAGGTCGGAACATACAGATGCTATCCTTATCCCCATCCTGAAACAATCACCCTTCCAAATTACATCAAATGCAAGAGAGTAACTAATCTAGGCTGTGTTATTCCTCCTGAATATTATAGTATGATTCAAGATATTGCTCGATTTGGAATTGTTGGCGAAGAACCTATCATCGTTAAAGGTCAGGAAGTGGTTCCCCTCGATTTTGCAATTGCATACATCTTAGAGAAGAGAGAAGGTATCTTGAAGAAGACGAACTTCGGAGAACAACGTGGATGTCTCAAAATCGTAATCAAAGGAATTGAAGATGGTAAACCTCATGAGTATCACTTCTCAATGGCATCTGTTGGTCAGTCAATGGGTGAGGGTACTGGAATTCCTGCAGCCCTAGGTGCTGTTCTCATGAAGAGAGGAAAGATTACAGCTAAAGGAGTGCTACCTCCTGAGGCGTGTGTCACTCCTATGGACTTCTTAGGTATAATGCAAGAACACCTCAAGCTTGACAACATAAGCAGTGGTGAATCACCATTGATTATTGAATCTATCAGTGAGGATGGAAAAATAGAAAAATTGGAGCTCTGAACGTTTCCTTTCTCCAGACGCTATTGCATATATAGCGGTTTGACTAGACAGTGGTTTGGGTTAGGATATGACTGTGGAGAAGAGTGAGAAAAAGTTCATCCTCGCTGTAGATCATGGTACTTCTGCCATGAAGGTTGCCATCGCAGATACATGTGGTGAAGTTCTTGGATGGGAGTACGAGGATACACCACTCTATCTCTCACCAGGAGGCGGCGCTGAGCAAGATCCAGATGAATGGTGGGATGCTTTCATTAAAAGTACAAGAAAGCTCCTGAGTAAGAATATCGTATCAGTTGATGATATCGTTGGTATTTGTATGTCAAGTCAGTGGTCTGGAACTGTCGCTGTAGATGAAAATGGCAATCATCTTTGCAATGCAATAATCTGGATGGATTCTCGTGGAGAGCCCTATATCAAACAAGTAAACCAAGGTATCATCAATATCTCTGGGTATGGTATAATGAATATCTTCCGAGCCTTGAGAATATCCGGAGGCGCACCAGCACATGCCGGAAAGGATCCAATTGCGCATATTCTATTCCTCAAGAATGAACACCCTGACATCTATGCGGCTACCTACAAATTCCTTGAACCAAAAGACTACTTCAATCTTAGACTCACTGGGGAGTTTGTAGCAACCTATGATTCAATCATGTTGCACTGGGTCACTGATACGCGTGACATCAACAATGTCCATTACTCTCCGTATATGATTAATAGAATGGGAATTGATGCGGACAAGCTTCCCATTCTGAAGAGTTCTGTTGATATTCTAGGACCTGTGAAACAGGATGTTGCCAGGGCACTCGGATTAAATGAAGATACGCCAGTTATTTGCGGTTCTCCTGATCTTCAAACTGCGATAATTGGATCTGGTGCTGTTCTGGATTATGAGGGGCATATCTACGTAGGAACCAGTAGCTGGATCACATGCCATGTTCCTTTCAAGAAGACAGACATCTCTCATAACATGGCGTCTGTGCCCTCTTCAATTCCTGGTAGGTACTTTATTGCTAATACACAGGAAACTGCAGGTGGGTGTCTCAAGTTTCTCAGAGACCAAATCTTCTACATTGATGATCCTAGTCGTGTAGAGAATCCTGAGGTCTATCAAGAATTCGACAGAATTGCTGAGAGAGCACCACCAGGTAGTAATGGTCTAATCTTCACTCCTTGGTTGTACGGAGAGCGTACACCCGTTGAAGACCATACAATTAGGGGCGGCTTTCATAATATGTCCCTCCATATACGGAAACAGGATGTCATTCGTTCTGTTTTTGAGGGTGTAGCCTATAACTCTCGCTGGCTGTTCGAACTGATTGAGAAGTTTATCAAAAGGAAAATGGACCCCGTAAATATAATCGGAGGCGGAGCACGATCCGATATATGGTGTCAGATCTACGCAGACGTTTTGAACCGAACAATTCGTCAAGTGAAAGATCCAATCATGGCAAATGCTCGTGGAGCGGCCTTCATTGCGGCAGTCGCTCTTGGCTTCTGCAGTTTTGAGGACATTCCAAGACTAGTTCAATACTCCAAAACTTTCATTCCAAATCCTGACAATCGAAAATTGTACGATACGCTGTATAAAGAGTTCATCAATCTCTACAAGAATAACAAAGCAATGAGTAGAAGGCTAAACAAGTAATGACGGAAAAACAATTCACCTTTGGGAGTGTGGAAAAAGCAGTAAGGAAGAAGACATTCGGTGTGCTGACCACCATAGACTCTAAGGGTCGACCACACAGCACCGGCATCATTTATGCAGTTGGACCACCAGAGTCACAATTCGCCTTCTACTGCATTACTGGAGCAAATTACGTAAAGGTGCGTAATATAAAGCATAATCCCAATGTGTCACTTGTTGTAACATTTCCACACTATTGGATCCGGTTCGCTCCAGCAAGTTATGCCATGTTTAGAGGAGCTGCAGAGATTGCTCCCTTTAGTGATCATGACGCTCAGTGGGCTATGAATCAGACACGAATCGGACGAATGAATCTTCAGGTTGAAGCTGATGATTCAGGTATTGAATATTTATTCATCAAAATCACTCCTGAGCCTACTGTGTTCTGCTATGGACTAGGCTACGGCATTATGGAGCTAAGAAGAATGCATACTGGCGCTGCATACAAAGTCATAATTCCTGAAAGCAGACGATAGACGCCTAACCCAGAAAACGTTTCAGAACTCTTGCCGCTCTAAGAGTTATCCACTTAGATGGCTTGTTCTTTTCATCAATCTCACAAAGCATTTTCCCATTGAAAGTGTTCTTTAGAAGCCACCTATCATCATCCCCTTGACAGCTGATAACATAATCTACAGCCTCCTGCATTCTACTATCCTTCACTCCAAATTTGGTCAAGACGTCTAAAACTTCGAGGATATCCGATTGATAGAAGAGTGGGAATCCAAATCTCTTCCAACCAGCTTTTTCTTTTCTGGAACCATCTTGATTTTTCAAATATCTGAAAATTTCATTCTCAAGGATTATCTCGATTTCTTGGTCAATTATTATATCCAATTCTGAGGAACGCCTTTCCCTGGGAATCTGTGCAAGCCCTCGTAAGAGTTTCACTGCTCCCATGTAGCAGTTCTCAGGAAAAACCTTGTTTCTATCAATTGGAAAAGCACGACACTTCCAACCACCTTTGTCCTCAGAATGATATTCAATTTGAAAATCAATCAGCTTCTCAGTCCGAGGGTCATCCAAGAAACCAAAGTGAATAAGATAGAACAGAATATTGCCGTCGAGACAGCATCCGTCAAATACCGTGCTTGCCCTTCCTCTATCTGTCTTTGGAATACTTGTAAGAAAATGTCCCGAGTCCCTCTGGAATTGGTAGAGATGTTCAATGGCTGCTTCTATCTTATTGGTTCTCTTTGCACCAAGTTCTGCAAGCAGGAGTAGATTGTGAGTGGTTGCCACATACTTCGGTTCATACATATCGCTATATCTCCCCCAATTGCCCTCGTCCATTTGAGCTTTAAGAATCGCCTTTATGCAAGGTGTGGTCATTATTGCTTCTTGAGCTTCCTTTACATCTTTATGATCAGCCCTCCGTTCTTCCAATTGTTGCAAAGCCCAAAACCTTACACTTGGACTCTCAGGTCCTAGCAACCAGTCAATAACATCTGAGCTGACTAACTCCATCCACGTCATACTCTACATTGATAGAAAGATGCATATTAGCACTGTCCTTAATTGATAGCGGAGGTTTTTGAGGTGCTAAAAGGAGTGAAACGTAGAAGAGTAGCCCTTCTTGCTTCAACTGTGTTCATTCTTTTTACATCTTTGCTAGCATTTTCCATTTATTACTCACAACTGATGGATACTCGATATGGAGGACAAGGTTATGTTGAAGAAACGGGAGGGTTGAGTTATGTCAGTGAAAAGTATGACTCAAATGGCAATAGTACGTATTCAGTTACTTTCCATGATGTTGAATTCACCTTCAAATATTGGTACTACCCATATGGAGTGCAGGACTATCACTATACAGCATATTTTTTGATTGAGTTTCAAGACAACACAAGCGAGATCATATCACTAGCTACTGGCTCCTATTGGACAACTAGTGGAATTGTGAAACGACCTCTTTTTGCAGTCACTACTAACCACACAAGTCCCATAGCTGGAGTTCTATCAGGAGACTACCTGGATAATCCTGTTTGTTGGCGATTCGTTGTCAGTATCGAATAAAGTTCATTCCTTCCAAGGAATAATCTCTTGTCCACGATCTTCCAATATCTTTTGAACAAAGTATGGGTCTGCTAAGAGACCTCTGCCTACACCGAGCATGTCACAGATGTCATCTCTCTCGAATTTTCTTACCAACTTCTCATCACGGACTTCGCCTACTCCTATTACAGGAACCTTCACATGTGGCTTAATCCTTCCTGCTACAGGAATGCATGAGTCATACGGATAGTCTTTGAGAAAATCCGGCTGAGTGGTTTCATCGAAGTAGGGCGGAAGACCTGGATTGTATGTTGCATCAACAACACATGATATGTGGAGACAATCAATTCCTGCTTTTTCTATAATCTTGGCTATCTCAATACCTTCCTCCATCGATACGCCATCCACGACATTCTCAAATCCATTCATTCGGAAGATGAGTGGATAGTTTCCCAACTCCTCCCTGATCATTTTGATGATATCGACAGAGAACTTCGCTTTATTCTTTGTAGAACCTCCATACTCATCATCTCGTCGATTTGTGTAAGATGACAAGAATGAACTCAGGAGATAGTAGTGCGCACCATGAATTTCTACGCCATCAAAACCAGCTTCCCTCGCCCTGCGTGTGGCATCAACAAACCTCTGTTTGACATACTCAATTTCCTCGACCGAAATGGGTTCTGCTTTTGTGTTCTTCAGTACAGGGATATTCGATGGTCCAAGATACCTGTCTTTTTTGAGTCCCTTCAGACCTGAATGGTTGATCTGAATGAACGATTTAGCACCATGTCTGTTGATTGCATCAGCGAGTTTTTTGAGACCAGGAATACACTGGTCATCGTGAACACCAATGTTCTTTGACATTATTCGATGGTCCCATGTAACAGCTGCAGCCTCGACTATTATCAGCCCTACTTGTCCCTTACTACATTCTTCATAGTGCCGAATGGCTTCCTCAGTGACCAATCCCTCTCCTGTCGCAAAGTTTCTCACCATAGGCGGCATCACATATCGATTCTTTATTCTTAGTCCAGCAAATTCAATTGGTTCTGAGAGGTCAACCATTTTTGTATCACTCCTATTCTTAGAGAGTTCTTAGCCTATTTGTCTAGAAGTCTGCTCCAGTTCTTCCAGAACCCCAAGAATCCATGGCCAACTTGAGTTCCTCATGTCCCTCTTCCTTAGCATATCTACTCACTGGAATCCCCTGGATTTTTGCATCCATGGCTTGTCTGAATGCAATGGCTCCAGCACGTGGTCCATTTGGATGAGCATGGATACCAGCTCCTGTTCCAATCACAATGTCAGGACCTAAATCATCTATGACTTCTTCAACATGTCCTGGGCTGATACCACCACTCGGCATTGGGGCGGTCTGCTCTATGTTATGTAGGGGCATAATCATATCATGTGCAACATTGAGATATCGCTCCTTGAGGACAGGTGCTTTTCCATAGGGCGCAGGAAACACCGTGATATCAGAACCACAGATTCGCGGAAGTTTCCCTGTAACAATATTAGATGATATGCCAACTATGGGTGAATAGGTCATCGCTCCTGTTACATCCATATGCGCAAGTAAGGGTACTTTCGGAGCAAGATTTTCACTAACATGCCGGAATGCTGAATATCCTACAGCAAGAAAATTGATCATCAACCCGTTCGCTCCCAATTCAATAGCCTTCTCCGCATTTTCAAACATTCTTGGAAGCCTATCAGTGATATTTACTGTATAGATTGTTTTCTCACCCTTCTCAGAATCTGCCCTATCGAGTGCCTCCATAAATCGTGGAATCCGGTCTTCAAGTGTATTGAAATCAGGATTTGCCAGTAGTTCGTCATCCTTTATGATATCCGCACCGCCAGCAGCCGCCTCATATGCGAGATCAGCGCCCATCTCGCAGGAAGTATAGACACAGGGCTTGACCATGTTGTTCAAGATAGGTCTCTTCTTAATTTTCAACAGCTTTCGTAGACCCTTGATACCATATTTTGGACCCTTGAATCCCTTGAGCCAGCTCTTCGGGAATTTCATGTCTAAACACTTGATTCTACCATAAAGGGAGATGTTACCGATGACTGTACTAAGTAACATTGGGATCTGTTGTCCGAAATTCTCCCAGGGATATGCAACCTGCATGATATACTGTCTTCTCTCGAGGTCTTTTGGGAAACTGTATTCATATTGAGGTACCTCATAGACGCCTATCACTTTAGCAACATGTCTTCTTCGAACCGCAGGGGTTTCACCAGGCACAAGAGTCCATGTTCCTGTACTCTGTTCAACAGCTGCATCATGAGCCAAACTCCTTGCATCCATGAAAGGCGGGAGTCCGACATAGTATGTACATATCACATACTTCTCTTCATCAATAGCATCAGGTAATGCATCAGGCAATGCATCGAGTGGAAGCTCTACCATTATAATCAACTATACTGCAGGATGGGAATCCGTCTTATGTTCTTTTGGAGAGCATCACGGTGCTATAATTATCTTCGAACACGTAAAATAATCGTTACAACAGCAATACCAGCAATCGCAACACCGCCAACTATGATATAGGGAATATACTGTGGAACATCTGTTGGATCTGGGTAATTATTCGTGATTGCATTAATCACTTGGCCTACCCACGAGTCATATTGCCACGCTCCAGTATTGTCAGAGGAAAAGACAACCACAACATCATGCTCTGGAACGACGTAGATGAGCTGACCATTATACCCTCTCGCTGAATACCAATTCTGATAATCGTTAATCCACCACTGATATCCATAGCTGGTGCCTCCGTAAGGAGTTGATGGACCATGGTTCGACCTATTGACCCAATCTGATGACACTATTTGTTGAGTATCCCACGTTCCATTGTTCATGTAAAGCAAACCAATCTTAGCCATGTCCCTCGGCCTTAGTGCCAAATCTGAACCACCAAAACTGACACCATAGGGGTCTGGTAGCCACCCTCTGCTGGTGATTCCCAATGGACCAAATAGATATTGATCTGCAAAGGCAAGCGGAGTCATTCCGGTTGTCACATTGATTATAGTGGCTAAAAGGTGAGAGTTTCCACTATTGTAGTAGAAATGAGACCCTGGTTCATGTTCCATCGGTTTATCAAGAACATACTGAGCCCAATCAGCAGCATCTTTCATTCCAAAGTAGTCGTTGTACGTATCGTATCCATCCTCATCCCATTCAAATCCTGACCTCATCCTAAGTACATCTTCCAGAGTGATGTTATCTTTCCATGCACTGGGGTTGGCGATTGTTCTATCTGGAAAGAAGTCGAGTAGAGGTTGACTTGTGTTATCGATGAAGCCCTTATCGATGGCTATCCCAATCAGACAAGATACAACGCTTTTCGTTACTGAGAACACGATGTGTGTAGTGTTAACATCATAAATCTGGGGTAAGAAATACTCCTCCGCAACTAAATAGCCATGTCTTACAACAAGAAGACTACGAATATTCGCACCAGCTTCTCTGACATGTTCATATACCTCATCGAGAAGAGCGGAATCCATGCCTTGCTGTTCAGGAGAGGTCGTTGTCCATCCGTTTGTTGGCCATTCTTCAACAGGTCTGTCAGCATTCACTTCTGATGGGAATACAAGAACCGTAGAAACTAAAATCAGAATGATAGCTAGTGTGATCAAACCTCGTGTCTTCATATCCTCTTCTCTTCATGGAGCTCAATTAAGTGTGATAATCAACGCAAGCGGTTTTTGCCAGAGAGCTTCTTTTATCAGTGTGTGATGAAACGAGAGGTGTGTTTGATAATCGATGGGTGAGTTGTAGATACGATGAAACTAATAACCGAAGTAGCAAAAGATGCTGGAATCGATGAGAAACACCTCGAGAATTATGGAAGATATATGGCAAAAATAAATCTCAATGTTCGAAAAGAATTGGGCAAACGAAAAGGCAAACTGATTCTTGTAACAGCAACAAATCCTACCCCTGCTGGTGAAGGAAAAACAACCAATTCAATCGGTCTTTCTATGGCATTGAACGCGTTAGGACACAATGCAGTTGTCACACTTAGGCAACCCTCTTTGGGTCCTGTTTTTGGTATAAAGGGTGGAGCAGCAGGTGGTGGCAAGTCTACAGTTGAGCCTTTTGAGCAAATCAACCTGATGTTTACTGGGGACTTTCCCGCAGTATCCGCAGCTGGAAATCTGCTTTCAGCAATGATTGACAACTACATTCACCACGATAAACAACCTGAGCTAGATGTCAGGAGAACCTATTGGCCGCGAAATTTGGATATGAATGACAGAGCTCTCCGGAAAGTGATTATAGGTCTAGGAGGTAGGTTTGACGGATTCCCCAGAGAAGACAGCTTTGTAATAACTTCTGCTTCTGAGGTCATGGCAATCCTAGGTCTCTCAATGGACTATAAAGAACTGAAAGAGCGTCTGGGAAAAATCCTTGTCGGAAGGTCTGAACAACTCGAGGATATGTTCGCGAGGGATTTAGGAGCAGAGAAAGCAATGGCTGTGATTCTCCGAGACGCACTCAAACCAAATATTGTTCAAACACAAGAAGGGACTCCTGCCATGATTCATTCTGGTCCTTTCGCAAACATTGCTCACGGTACTAGCTCAATCATTGCTACAGATATTGCCTTGAAACTGTTTGATTACGTTGTGATAGAAGCTGGATTTGGAGCAGACTTGGGTGCTGAAAAGTTCTTCAACATAGTGACCAGAACCGGTAACTTTGATGTTGATGCTTGTGTTGTTGTCACAACAATTCGTGCGCTCAAATATCATGGCTGTGATGATCTTGAGGCTGGATTCCCAAACCTTGAGAAGCACGTAGAGAATGTCAACAACTTCGGTGTGCCAGCTGTTGTCGCACTCAATCGATTTCCAGACGATACCGAAGAAGAGATTGACCTACTCCGTCAGTTCTGTAAAAGCAAAGGTTGGAGGATGGAAGTATCGGAGGTCTTCGCCAAGGGTAGTGAGGGTGGAAAGGCTTTGGGTGAAGCTGTCATTGAGGCAATCGCCAATCGTACTAGTAAGGGTATCAACTATACGTACGACCTGAAAGATCCTATCAAGACCAAGATTCTGAAGGTGGCTCAACAAATCTATGGGGCTGATGATGTTGACTACACGACTGGTGCTAGTGGAAGGATACGGTCCTTCGAAAAACGAGGATATGGAAACCTACCCATATGCATAGCCAAGACCCAATTCAGTCTGTCCGACACAAGAAGTCTGAGATGTCGACCTTCACATTTCGATGTTGAGGTTAATGGTGTTGATGTAAGTAACGGTGCTGGATTCATTGTGGTGTATATGGGTGATATCAATCTCATGCCCGGGCTCCCAGAAGAACCAGCAGCCTTAGGAATGGATGTAGATGATGATGGGAACATTAGTGGAGTCTTCTAATTAGGTGATTGTAATGTCTGAAGAAGTTGAACTAAAACCAATCTGCGAGGACCATGTCATCAAGGGTCGTAGACTATCGAACCGTCTGAGGAACGAGGTCAAAGATGAGGTTGAAAAACTCGTTAAGAAACACAAAGTTCCTCCCAAACTCGTTACAATTATCGTAGGTGAGGATCCGGGCTCAAAGATGTACGTCAAGATGAAACATAAGGCGTCAAACAAAGCTGGTATCCTCTCTGAAAACTATGACCTGCCTGAATCCACAACTCAGAAGGAACTTCTCAAGCTACTCTCCAAACTCAATGATGACAAGAGGGTCCATGGGATTCTTGTTCAACTGCCCCTCCCCAATCACATCGATGAGAAAACGATCATAGGGGCAATTGATCCTCTGAAGGATGTTGATGGCTTCTCTCCAACAAACGTATACCGTCTCTTCTATGGAGAGGAGGATCTCAGCGCAGCGACACCTCATGGTATTGTCACAATACTTGATCGGATCGGTTGGAATGACCTATCCGGTAAGCATGCTGTTATCATCAATAGATCCAATATTGTTGGTAAACCTCTCATCATGCTTCTCTTGAACAGAAACGCGACTGTGACAGTCTGTCATTCACGGACAAAGGATCTCTCATCCTTCACAAGACAAGCCGATGTTCTTGTGACTGCGATTGGTCGACGAACAAGCGATGGGGATCCATTCTTCATCACTGAAGATATGATTAAGAAGGACTCGGTGGTGATAGATGTTTCAACTCCACATGGCGATGCAGACTTCGAGAAAATCAAGGAAAAGGCCATTTGTATCACGCCAGTACCTGGCGGCGTTGGACCAATGACCATCGCAATGCTGCTAAAGAATGTCCTTGCTGCCTACATAGCACAGATTTCATGAAGTGAATGATTTATCTCAAAGGTATGTTGTAGTCTAATGCACTATCCTTTGTATGGGGAAGTGGTTTCAGAATGGAGATTGATATCAAACCAATTGACTTTCGAAGCGCTACAAGAGATGAGTGGAAACTGTATCATACATATCGCAGAAAGCAAATGGCCGAAGAGTTTCCTGGTGATCCAATTCTAGATGATGAACAAACAGAAGTTTGGATGCAATCTGATTACGATGACTTTGAGGTCTTCTCCTATTCAATTACAAGACATGATAATCCTAACGAGATGATTGCCTATCTTAGATTGAGATATGTAAGCGAAGGTGCACCATCATATCCTGGAAATGAGAACATCATGCGAATGATGTTGTATGTTCTCAAAGACTACCGAAGAGAAGGCATAGGTAGAAAACTGCTGAAACTTGCTGCTAACCTTGCCAAAGAACATGGAAAGGCAATCATGTCAACTGGAACGACCCAAGAAGATGGGCGGAAAGCCCTGAAAAAACTAGGCGCTAAGGAAGCCCTCACCATGAGGGAAACTCGTACTAATCTTGAAGAAATTGATTGGGCGATGGTCAACACATGGAAAGATGAGGGTCCCAAGCGGTCACCAGATTCAAAGTTGGAATTCTATACGAAAATTCCTGATGAGATCCTTGAAAATTATTGCAGGGTGTATACTGAGGTTTTCAATCAGGCGCCTATAGACGAATTACAGAGAGGTGATATTGTCTTCACCCCTGAAAAATGGAGAAAAGATGAAGAGAAGGCAGAAAAAACTGGAATAACATGGATAACAGCGATGGTTCGGGAAAAGAACGGTGATATTGCTGGATTGACAGATGTGTATTATGAGCCCAAACATGCACCACTCATGTATCAAGCACTCACTGGAGTTCCGGAGAAATATCGTGGTAGTGGAAAGGGTAAATGGCTCAAAGCTGCAATGCTTCTAAAAATCAGTGAAGACTTTCCTGATATCAAAATTATTGCAACACAAAATGCAACCTCAAATGCTCCAATGCTTGCTATTAACGATCGCCTCGGATTCAAGGTTCATATGCAGCACTTCAGTTGCCAGATTGAAACAGAGGAGGTTGTAGATTATCTGAAAAAGAAATGATTGTGTAGTTCAGATTCAATAATAATGAACGTGCCCAAACGCTTTTGTAGACTGTCATCCCGTGCGGGCATCGGTGAATCTTGTGAAAGTAGTTGAGTGTGTACCCAACTTTTCAGAAGGACGAGACAAGAAGGTAATTGACGCGCTCTCAGAAGCCATCAAGAGTGTCGAGGGAGTCCGACTTCTTGATGTTGAATTTGATCCAGATCATAACCGATCTGTCTTCACGTTCATTGGCGAACCGCAGCCAGTGAAGGAGGCTGCCTTGAAGGCTGCTGAACTTGCTGTTGAAAAGATCGACCTGACCAAACATGAGGGTGCCCATCCACGAATGGGCGCTGTGGATGTGGTGCCATTCATTCCACTCCATGGTGTAACGATTGGGGAGTGCATTGAGCTTTCAAAGCAGTTTGGTGAGGAGTTCTCCAAGAAGTGCAATGTTCCCGTGTTCCTTTATTCAAAATCTGCGACACGACCAGACAGAGTTGATCTTCCAAACATCCGAGAAGGCGAGTTTGAAGCTCTCAGAGAACAGATTGGTCAAGTCCCAGAAAAGGAACCCGACTTCGGACCAAACAAGATACACCCAACTGCAGGAGCTACAGCCACTGGTGCTCGAAACTTTCTCATTGCAATAAACTTCAATCTGAACACAACGAACCTTGAGGTTGCGAAGATATGCGCTGATGCAGTTCGTGGCTTGACTGGTGGCTTTGTTAATGTGCAGGGCATTGGTCTTGACTTACCTGCAAAGAAATGTGTACAAGTATCAACAAACCTGACACATCCTCGAAGGACGAAGATTCACCAAGTGTTGGAGGTTGTAAAGAACGAAGCTCGTCGTTTTGGTGCCACTGTCGTTGAAACTGAGATTATAGGAATGGTCCCGCTCTTTGCACTCCTTGATGCACTCAGATATTACATCCAACCTGAGAGGCTTGATGAGGATATGATCCTAGACCTTTACTATCTGGGTGGAGGATCCGATCCAACTAAGAAGACATTCACTGAGATGTCTATGATTGAGTTTGGCAACCAAGTCCGTCGAGCACGTGCGACCCCTGGTGGAGGAAGTGTTGCCGCAGCTCTTGGATCATTTGGAGCTGGTCTAGTTTGTATGGTCACTGGATTGTCAATCTCAGGTCGTAAGTTCGCTGGTATTAAAGAGGAAATGCGCGAACACAGGCACGCATGTGAATACGACCGTGGAGTTCTAATGGACAACATCGAGAAAGACTCTGAAGCTTTTGATGTCGTGATGGAAACATTCAGGATGCCTGAGGAAACAACTGCTGAGAAGAAGAAGAAAGAGGTTGCTACCCAGAAAGCAACAATCGAAGCTGCCAATGTGCCTTTAAACACAATGCAGCATTCCTTCAACGCATTAACACATGCCAAAGTGGCTGCTGAGAAGGGGAATATCAACGCAATCACTGATGCTGGAGTTGCAGCTCATGCCCTCATGGCTGCAATAGAAGGAGCAGCACTGAATGTACGGATAAATCTCGGTAACATTACGGACAAGTCATTTGTTGATAAAACATCAAAAGCAGTAGAGAAACTGCTCACAGATGGTGCTAAGATTAAGGCTGAGATCCTAGAGGTTGTAGAAGCTCGTATGAAGAAGCTTGCTGATAACAATTAGTTCATTCTATCTTCGTAAGGGTGGCCCCATTGCCCACCATCACGATATAGGCAGTTCCACCCGCAAGCTCAATCGCATTAGCTACCTTCCTCTCTATTCCTGACGCATAAGCCATCATAGATCCACCCCCTCCACTTCCATTAATCTTGCAACCAGTCGCTCCTGCATCCAGAGCTGCATTAATGAGACTCTCAATCTTCGGAGTTGACCTGTATAAGTCATCTCTCAATATTTCATGATGTTCTTGGATCATATCACCCAAGTCGAATGCGTCTGGACTTTCTTGATTCAGTAGCTCGAGAGCTCTATAGGTGAGGTCTCTGTTTCGTAGTGTAGCTTCTGCCATCAACCGTTCTTTGCTAGGGTTCCTCTTACTAATCTCATAGACCATGTTTGCTGGTGTCGTTCTCCGGTTGAATGAACTGATTCTCTTTGTTATTGCATCGTATTCTCTTTCTACGGTGGTTCTAATAAAATGCAGGTCTCCGACAGTGTCTTTCTTTTTCTCTCCAGAATCTCCTATAACAAATGAACCAAGTTTGGCAGGCAGATTTGTGATCTCATGACTCTCCATATCGACGTGAATCACTCCTCCCATGACAGAGGCGAAGTGGTCCATAGTTCCACCACTCTCTCCAAATTCCGTAACTTCTGCATCATAGGCCGTCAAAGCAACTTCCTCTTTTGCCATCTTCTTTCCAGACATCTCTACAACTGTCATAATGGCTGCTACAGTCATAGCTGATGAACTGGATAATCCAGCAGATAATGGAATGTTACCACTTACTTTCAAATTCCATCCGTTTTTGGGCTTGAAACCATTTCTTGACATAACATTGAATGAGCTTCTGATGTAGTCCCTCTTTTTTCGGTATTCCACCTTAGAATCCAGAGAGAACTCGTCTACTTCTCCCAAATCACTATAGTCCACATGGATCTTATTATCATCACGCGGAGTAGCAATGATTTCAACAACTAAATCAATTGCTGCAGCAATCACGTCTAGACCCAAGTAATCACTATGTTCGCCAAAAAGACACACGCGACCTGGAGCACTCACTCGAAAAGCCATTTCTCTCACCGAATTCTTGTATGAACACCTTATTGCATCTTTGTGAAACAGCGCATCCTCGATTAGGTCTGGTGTTCAAGAGATTACTTCTGTTCAAAAGCCAACTTAACTGCAGTTTCGATATCTTCTGGAGTGACACCTGGTGACTCGATGTTGTACTTTGAATAGGCCTCTTTTGCTTTATCAAGAATATTGCCATTCTCAGTTTTTGCTCCTATGAGTGTCTTCTCTAGATTTGAAATCGCATCCATTGGCAACATAAAGAAGTCACCACTTATGACAACTTCATTCAGTTTGCCTTCAACTTCTTCAGCAGTGACTCGCATCAGACCGCCGGGTGCTTTGAAGTTGGATGTTCCAACACGTGTAGTTGCTGATATTCTAACAGTTCTGGCATCAAGCCTTCCACCTCTTCTCCAGTGAAGCCACTCATCTGACATGTACTTGGGTTTGAGTTCGTTTACTTTGTCAATCTCCCATTTATTGAACCTACCAGGGACTAGTTCGATGTCGAGGGTTTCTTCATAGAGTCGCAAGAGGTCCTTCTTTACTTCGGTTCTGTTTGGCATTGAACCAGTTTCTTGAAGAATTGTCGACATTCTCTCTCTCAGACTTTGTGCGATTTTGTCTCTGAATTTCTCATCTGGGACTCGAAGAACCTTTACCATCATATCAAAATTGAAATCAAAGATAAGGTTTCCAACGAGAATTCTTGCGTCACCGATATCTCCAGCACCATTTCCTGAGATCTTCTTTCCATTAGCTATGATGTCATTCACTGGTTTGAATTCTGCAGGAATTCCAAGATTCCTATAGGCTTGTACAGGAGCCTCAAGAAACTTGACATAATAATCATCAATTCTCTTCGGAGTGGTAGGGCTGTCCTGTCGTCCAATCAATTGATAGAACATCTGCCCGTCATCTAGATAGACTCCACCTCCGCCAACAGTTCGACGTGTATAGAATATGTCATTCTCTTGACAAAACTTTGTGTCGATATCCGCCTCGATCTCTTGAAAGTAACCAAGACTCACTAGAGGTTTTGCAGGCCAACATATAATGAGAGTATTCTCAGACTCTCCCTCAGTGATTCCTTGAGCAATCATATCATAATTAATCTGGGTCTCGATAGGTGCTATTGGTCCTAGATCGAGAAGCCTCCAACTCTCTAGTGTCATAACTCATCTGTCCATGTGTTTGTCTTATATCCGTTACCAAATGTAAGTAGTAGAGATGCCAAGGAATAAATGTGCTCTAGTTGGAACTAGGAGTGATTTTAATGATACAAGCCTTTGGACTGACAAAGAAGTTCAGCGAGTTCATTGCAGTTGACAACCTATCATTTCAAGTCAATCCTGGCGAGATCTACGGTCTCTTAGGACCTAACGGATCTGGTAAGTCCACAACAATGCGAATGCTTCTTGGTCTTTTGAAACCCACTGAAGGAACTGCAAAAATAATGGGTTTTGACATCAAAGATCAGATAGTGGACGCGAAACGCGTCATGGGCTACGTACCAGAAGAACCAGTTCTTCCTGAACGCCTGACTGGCTGGGAATACGCGAACTATGTAAGTGACATTTGGCGAGTTCCTCGAGGAGAGAAAAGGGAGGAAGAACTAGATGAGCTTCTGACTCTACTTGATATTAAGGATGCGAGTGATGACATCATTGAAACCTACTCCAAGGGAATGTCAAGAAAAATCAGTCTCGTAGCTGCGTTGATTCATAATCCGAAAGTATTGATTCTTGATGAAATGCAAGCAGGGATTGACCCAAGAGGAGCTGCGACCATCAAAGAGATACTCAATGGACTAAGAGGTCGTGGAGCTACAATTCTCATGTCCACTCATATTCTTGAGATTGCAGAACAAATCTGCGATAGGATTGGGATTATTAACGCGGGTAAGATGGTTGCAGAGGGGTCGATGGAAGAGCTTCGAAAACAGGCAAAGGGTCAGAAGTCTCTGGAAGAGATATTTCTGTCTTTGACAGGCGGACCCGATATGCAGAAGATTGCAGAATACCTTGGTGAAGTAGAGTGACTCTTTCTGATCTTATTGTTTTACTCAGACAGGACTTGGCTCAGAGTTTCAGAGTTACGAAAGTAAAAGGTAAAAGAACTGAAAAGAAGAGTCTGTTTCGTCGTCTTCTCTATCCTATAGCTGCAATTCTCATCGGTTTCATCATCGTTTGGGGCGTAATTGCTATCACACCCTTGATTGGATGGAATACAATTGCTCTTCTTCTCTATCAAAGTATAGACGCTGGTGCAACCCTGTTCAATTTCCTCTTAATCTTCTCATTTATTGGTTCAATCATGATTAGTGCAACCACTGTTGGTAACTCATCAAGAATGGAGTATCTCATGACAATGCCTATCTCCCTCAGAACGTTGTTTTTGGAGAAGATGATTGTTGTCATCATCTACAACTCCTTAGTTTGGCTCATCATTGGAACTCCTATTTTCATTGGGTTAAGCATCACATCAACAGCTTACTTGGCATTCTTCTCCATTCCTACATTCATTTTCATGATGCTTGTCTTGACCACTCTTGGAGTATCAATGGGAGGTCTCATGGGACTTTTCTTCTCGCGTCTGCTTGCTGGTCGGCGTCGTCTCAAAAATATAGGCTGGTTTGTTGGAACCACTGCAACAATTCTTGCTGGTGCGGTGTACTATTTTACCATAATCAGTTCTGATGGATTCGGGCAGATATTCGATTTCATTTTTGAGATTGCAGCGGCTCTAGGATTTTCTTCTGGTATAAGTCCTGGTTATGCAACAAGTGCAATAACTCTTGGATTATTGGTTGGAGCTCCACTTCAAACATCCGATGTTTTATTGACAATTATCTTCATAGTCCTTGGACTTGTGCTGTTAAATCTGAACGCCACAGTCAGTGAGAAAGCCCACTATAATGGATGGCTTGCCAGTGGGTCAAAGAGATCATCAAAGAACGCTGTACCAATATCGCATGGTAAATGGGATCCTCAACCAATTCCTAGGATTAAATTCAACACCACAATCAGTGTATCAATCTGGTATAATCTTGCCAACATCCGTCGAGAAGGAAGAGTTCTTGCCCAATATCTTGTTGGTCCGGTGCGAATGTCAATTTTCTTCATCTTTCCAATGTTTACACTTGGAGAGGATTTCTTTTTCCTCACTCCATTATTAATTGTCTATGTGCTTGTGCCATTTGCGATATCCTATGGTGTATACTTTGCTGGATATGAGACAGTCTATGAGGGTAGAAATCTCATGAACCTTCAATTATCACAGTTGAGCATGAATGACTATATCCTTGGGAAAGTCTATAGTGCTGTACCATTCGCAGTAGTAGTCAGTGTTGTAATCTCAATTATTGCCGCAGTACTGTTTCCAAGTTTTCTAATCTATGTTCCAGCAATAATTCTCTCTGCTGCATTCATCAACTTGGCGGCTGGTGGAATTGCAGCAAATGCAGCAGCTATTGGGGGCGATTTCAGAGCCGAGCGGATGATAACACGGCAGAGAGGTTCTGCAGTACAGATGCCTATCCGAGGTTGGTCGATGTTGCGCGCACAAATGATCCCGTATCTAATTGGTTTTGGGGGGCTCTCAGCCATCTTGGGCATAGGCACCTTCTTGGGTCCTCTATATTCCTACGCTGCTTTGTTGGTTTTCGGATTGCTCTCAATCAGAATCGCCAAGCACTATGCTCAGAGTGCTGGGCGCAGGTTGTCTCAGATTGAAGCTTCAGAGTATCTCTGATTGTCTAAAGCTTAAGGTCACCTATGACCTTTGCAGGTGGCAATAGCATATCACAGTCAAAGTATTGACCTATCATCGGAGTTTCAATCTTGACTGCACTCAGATCATCCCGAGGCCCACCATTGATCTCAATCTTGACATCTCCCGATCGCCCGTTCTTTATTGTATACTCAAGATAGGCTGCTGTCAGTACTGCTAAATCGTATCCCTCATTCGATGGACTTGGAATGACCTTTGCATTGACATTGGGTCCACTATCAATCCACGCTCCCTCATCTACCATCTTACAACTAGCTTTGTATATCGTGGTCTTATCTCTCACAACTTTGCCTGTAATTGTATCGTTTCTCCAATTCAATGAGATTTTAGCCAGTTTTCTTGGATACCCCCATATCTCACGACCCGATGTCACTGCAACATCAGTATCAGCATAATTTAACGCGAAAAATACTCCAACCTCTTCCTCTTCTGTTTCTGGATTGTCAAATATACACTGTACCAACAAAGCAGACTCCATGAAGGTACCCGTTTCATTACAGGGCATCTCTCCAAACATCAGCGCAGCCAGCGGCATCTGGGATGGTCGTAATGGGGGTGGCAATAGGTCTTGGATCGCATCTTCAGGTGGATTGAACATCGCCAAGAAGAGCCTAGAGTCAACATAGTGGTAGGGTGGTCTTGGGTATGTTGGTGACAATAGTGGTGAACTCTCTCCTTTTGTCATAATATATCAACTACCCCCTGTGTGAAACCTGATTATTGAATCTGTCGTGACCATCAAAGATTTACCTTCTTGAAAATGAATGGCCAAACAAATATTCCCACAACCGTAGCTATGAGATATCGTGTCATTCTCAACCAAATTTCTTCAGATGGAAGAAGTGGTGAGAGCCCCAGAATAAGACCAACAACTAGTATCAAGCCAATGATAGTACGAAGTACAAGTCGCCAATTTTGCCCTTCATGTGGTTCTACCGAGAAGTTCACAAATCTCATTTCTAATATGAGTCCGAGAGCAAGACCAATCGTCATTCCACCATATGAACCAAAGTTGTCATTTGGCGGTGGAGGAAGCATTGATCCAACCAGAGTCATAAGAAATCCGAGAATTGCTAACACAACTAGTAGATACTCAGTCTTGTATCGCGAGAGGTATTCTCTCAATGGGCTTTCGAGGTAGACAAAAACAATCACTGTAACGATTCCAATTCCCCATCCAAGTAATACATCACCTAGAAAATGAACACCTATGTAAATTCGCGAGATTCCAATTAGAATTGTGAGTATGGTTGCAATGAGTGCCATCCACCATGTCTTCGTTTTAGCTGTAATCCACCCATAGAGTGTTGCAGAATTCTGAGCATGTGCACTTGGAGTACTATAGTTTGGAGCCTCTGCACCTGGTATCCAATTACTAGCTGGAGGTCTATCACTTGCAATCATGTACTTTAACCAATAGTTCGATAGGACTGATGTAACGAGAACATATGTTGCAAGTATAGCCTGTTTCTTGTTATACACCCAGAATCCAACAAGTAACAAACCAATAAAGAGTAGTTCGCCACCAATTTGAGATATCAGGAGGAACAAGTCTCCTAAACCTGGAAGTGTATTTCTTAGCACGTCTGTGATTCCTGGATCAAATAGCAATCTCACTTTTTCTCCTTATGTTAGAAGGAAAACTGGAATGTCTTCGTGGGAAAAAAATCTACTTGTTCAATGACAAAACCTTATAGTGCCGCTCAGAATCTCACTACTCTGCGGTGGCACTCTTATGGTCCTTGAGAACTTAGAGCCCAAACTTGTTTGGGAGATATTTGAAGAAGTCTTCACCAAGACTCCACGTGAGTCCAAAAAAGAAGACAAGATTCGAGAGAAACTGAAGAACTGGATACCCGAGCGTGCAAAAGCGCTAGGAATGGACATTCAAATAATCGAAGATGATGCTGGAAATCTCCTCGTAAAGAAAGGTTCTACAAAAGGAATGGAGTCCGTGCAATCTCTCCTTTTACAAGGACATATGGATATGGTCTGCGAAACCGATAGACCTGATGGATTCGACTTTGATAATAATCCAATACCTGTCCGGATTCAGGACAATGGCGAATGGGTAGATGCTGATGGAACCACACTCGGTGCAGACAATGGAATTGGGACTTCCCTTGGTCTTGCTCTAATGCTTGACTCAACTGTTCAACACGGACCACTCGAACTGCTTATCACAGTGGATGAGGAAACTGGACTTGTTGGTGCTTTTGCTCTAGATCCCAGAAAGATGGGTATAAAGAGTAAACTCATGATTAACATTGATTCTGAAAAGATGGGAGTAATCACGATTGGTTCTGCAGGAGGTGGGGATACCACGCTCAGCAAGAATTTACAGATCAAGGATGTCACTGGAGAAGCTACATTCTATGAACTGACAGTTTCAGGTCTTTTTGGAGGTCACTCGGGAATAGATATTGACAAGCAGCGCGCCAATGCGAATAAACTAGTCGCTCGAACACTCACGACTATAGTTAATGAAATGAATGTTCACCTATGTCGTTGGAATGGAGGGAGCAAACACAATGCGATACCACGTGAAGCAAATGTCAAATTTGCAGTTGAAACAGGGAAAGCATCTCGAACAGAAGAGCTCCTCGAAGCAGCTCGAGAACATCTCATGACATACTATAAGGAACTGGAGCCTGATATTCAGATTATATGGGAGAAATCAACTGCAGAGCCAGCGTTCTCACTAGAAGAATCCAACAAGATAATCCAGTCAATCAACATCATTCCTCATGGACCAATAAGATTTTCACCGAGCGTTGAAGGTCTTGTTGAAACCTCAAACAATATGGCTGTTGTCAAGACTGACCAGGCTGAAATCTCAGTTCTTCTCTCCACAAGAAGCAGTGTCGACTCTGAACTTGATGCTTTCAGACAGAGTCTCTCTGATATAGCGAAACTGAGCAGCTGGAGTGCGGAAATGAGCACATCCTATCCTGGATGGAACCCTGAACCAAAGAGTCTGTTTCTTTCGTTTGTAAGGTCTCATTTCGAGAAGACGACTGGAAGAAAGGTTGAAGTAAAGGCAATTCATGCAGGACTCGAGTGTGGTATAATTGGTTCAAAGATACCTGGGATTCAAATGGTTTCAATTGGACCAATGCTAAAGAATGCGCATACACCAGATGAAAAAGTTCAGATCATAGATGTTGAGATTCTCTATAATCTTCTGAAGGAAATCGTCGAGGACCTTCCGAAACTAAAGAAGCTTGTACTCAGGTGAGATTCAACAATCCAAGTTTCTCTAGTTTATCATTCGGTGGATGTCCAGACTTTCTGTCCCAACCTCGGTATTCATACCAGGTTTTTAGCTGAGTCTCAATATCAGGAACGTGTCCTTCTGTAGCACCTTCCATAGGTCGCAATACGAGTTCTGGAAGTCCTTCGTTCTTGGGGTCATAGCCAAGCTTGAGGTTGAGAAGTCTCATCATGGTGAAGATTCTCTCACCTGTTTGAACCAGTTCCTCGATTGTAATATTCCAACCAGTTGCCAATTGAATCAATTTTAGGAGTTGGTCACCATCTGCTGGATAGAAGTTGCACATTACAGATGAATTTGTCAATGCTCGAAAGTTTTGCAGTCTAGCAACCAGCTCTGCTTCATTGGCAAATCTATCCTCGCTCTCTATGTTGAACGCTTCATTTGGTTGCCCCATTTGCACGTTGTACATGTCCGCTGACATATGGCATGCTCCACGTGGAGAAGTTGCATAGCCTATGGCATGTCCTGAGAAACCTCTTGGATCATGCATAGGCAACTCAAGACCATTCACATGAACAGCAAGATTGGAAACACCAAACTTCTCTCCGAATTGAGCTGCTCCTTCTGCCATTAGATCTCCAATGCCCTCTCGGTTGGCTATCTTCTCAGCGAGGACTATCGCTGATTCAACTTCTCCCCACTCTGGAGTAATACCATCAATGTCATCCTTTGAAATCTTACCCTCTTTGAATAGATAGTATGCAAAGGCTATTGTATTTCCACCAGAGATTGTATCTATTCCAAGCATGTTGAGTATCTTGTTTGCATATGCAACAGCTTCCACGTTGTTATTGAGAATTAGAGATCCCATAGTTCCAGTTACTTCGAGTTCTGGTCCTGCATAGCTTTCCATTTTGTATTTGCCTTGAGGAATCTCTATCACTCGTCCACAACCAATAGGACATCGATAACATGCGGATTTCCCAGTTAGAATGGTTTCCCGTACAGTAGTCCCACTTAGATTATATGTGTCAAAATCCGGGACTATATAATAACCCGCAGGTAGTGACCCCCACATCATACTTGCCATATCTGTGAACCCTGCAGTACCTAGGTCAGAATACATGCGAAATGTGGGATCCTCAGTCTTATCCTCATTCAGTTCTGATGCATATTCACGCATACCTTCCGCATCTGCAACAGGAACCTTTCGATCAGAACCGTGGATTACAATAGCTTTCAATTTTTTAGAACCCATTACAGCTCCTTGTCCTGTGCGTCCAGCAGCTCTGTGATGGTCCACAATTATACTGGCATATTTGACAAGATTCTCACCTGCAACACCAATCCTAGCTATCCCCGCATTCCTATGATCTGTTTCTTTCTTCAGAATCTCCCAGACTTCTATTGTGTCCTTTCCCCAAAGATGGCTGGCATCTCTGATTTCGACATCCGAGTTCTCAATGAGGAGGTATGATGGTTTCTTAGCTGCTCCACTTATGATAATACCATCATATCCTGCGAACTTCAAGTCTGCTCCTAAGTGGCCTCCAACTGTACTGTACCCAAAGATTCCTGTCTTTGGAGATTTAGAACAGAATGTTGACTTACTGCCTGTTGGTGCCATTGTGCCGCAGAGCGGACCAGTGAGATACAGCAGTGGATTATCCGGTCCGAGTGGGTCAGTGTCCTTGTCAATCATGTCATACAACAAGCGTGCGCCTAGTCCTGCTCCTCCAATGAAACTCTTTAGGAGACCTTCATCGAGAGATGTGACAGATGTTGAACCTGCACTCAAGTCAACTCTTAGTATCTTTCCTCGGTAGCCATTCAATCTGATTCCCTCCTAGAAATCGATAATTGTTCCGTCATACATGTATTTGTAGATCCTACGAATCTCTTCACTGTCGAGGTTTCTTGGATTCATGGTTAGACTTGTATCCATCATCGCGAAATCAACCAAGGTATCTAGAGCTGCATTGAAGTCTTTCTTCTTGATGCCTGCCTCTTTGAAACTCTGAGGGCATCCAATCTTTGCCATAAATTCACGTATTGCATCTGCAAATTTTAGAGATACAGTTTCAGGTTTCTTCCCTGCTATGCCAATCATTCGTGCCAGCTCCATGTATAGCTTCGCTGTTTCTTCATTCTCCTTACCTCTACAGTTGAACTCGATTGTGTAAGGCAGGGCCATTCCTACAGACATCCCATGTTGAGTCCTAAGCACTGAACCTACGCTGTGACCAAGTGAATGAGCAAGTGCTGCTTGTGAGTTACCAAAGGACATGCCAGCAAGACAAGCAGCAATTTGCATCTTTTCTCTAGCCTCAAAATCAGAGAGATCATCAAGAGATTTGGGTAGCCACTCAAAGATCATTTTTACTGCTTTCAATGAGCACCCGTCTGAGAAGTCGTTCTTCCATACACAGACATACCCTTCCACAGCATGAGTGAGTGCATCCATAGCAGTATATACAGTCATCTCCTTAGGTAACCCCACAACAAATTCAGGATCTAAGATTGCCATATCTGGATGCAATTCCCTATTTATAGTCCCAAACTTTCTTCCAGTTTCATCCTCGCGTATGACAATTGCCTTTGTCGCTTCTGAACCGGTACCCGTGGTTGTTGGAATACATACTAACTTTGCTTTTGCACGCAGACCTAGTACATCAAATGGAGTCAGAGCAGGTAGTTCAATATTCGGATTCTCATATAGTATCCAAGAAGCTTTTGCTGTGTCCATGACACTACCTCCACCAACGGCAATAATCCAATCTGCTCCGAACCTCTTTATTGCCTCCGCCGCAGACTTTACAGTAGAAATCTTTGGGTCGGGTTCAACACCATCCCATATCGCCACTTCCCACTGACGCTCTATCAATATTGAACAGACCTTTTCAGCTAGACCAAGACTGTTGATTATCTTGTCAGTCACAATGAAGGCTTTCTTTCCTTCAATCGTTTCAAGCTCAGATAGAGCATCTTCACCAAACACAATGTTTGGTGTGTAAAACCACCAGACCATTCCCATCTCTCCTCGGAATATTATCTACTTCCACACAATAGGAACGGGCCCCTTTATTTCCTCGCACTAACAGTTCTCAATCCTTAGAAACGAAATTTGGAACTTTACCGAGAATATCTGATGCCTCGATTATTATTCCTTCAATGAGTTCAGATGTCGAGGGCAGGTTTCTGATACGACCAGCCACCTCTCCACCAAACATTAGCGCAGTATCCTTTTTCTCATCCATGAGGTCTACAAAACCAGTCCTTTCAAGATCCAAAATCTTCTCATTTGAGTCGAGTGGCTCCCCAAGATAGAAGTTTGGAAGGTCTTTCAAGGTCTGTTCAACAATCTCCTCTGCTCTTCTGTTTCTCAGGAACCTCATTGGACCAAAAAGACCCCTGCCAACAAGTGTTTGGCGTTCTTCTCTTTCCAAGATGGATTGTTTCCACATAGGCTCGAAGTCGCTCTCCTTTGTGGCGATGAATCGTGTCCCCATCTGAATACCTACCGCACCCAGACAAAGAGCTGCTGCAAGTGTTGAGCCATCACAAAATCCGCCAGCACCGACCACTGGAGTCTTCACAGCTTTTGCTACTTCTGGAACAAGTACCATTGAATGGACCGGATCCCAACTCACATGGGCTCCACCCTCATGACCTGAGGCTACAATTACATCTGCTCCTGCAGCTTCCGCCTTTTTAGCATGATACACTGAAGGAACAACGTGAATCCAAATTAATCCCTCATCCTTGAGAACTGACCAAGGTTTTGGATTTCCTGCCGATGTTACAACGACTCGTAGTGAACGTTCAGTGTCTGAATTTGTTTTGCACGATTCTATTGTCTGTTCAACGAACATCTTTGAGGCAAGAACGAACTCTGAAGCCACTGGTACATTTACTCCGAAGACTCCTCCTGATGTCCGGGTTCTTTTTGTGACCTCTTCGATTGATTTCTCGAGAATTACACTAGGTGGGTCTGAACCAAACAACCTCGCCGCATCAAGTGGGGCAGCTTCAGGTATGAGGGTAGCTGCCATTCCAATACAACTGATTATGCCCAAAGCACCAGCATTCGCTACAGCAATCGCCAAATCTTCAGTCTTATACGGTCCCATGCCGCCTTGAAGTATCGGATGTTTGATTCCAACTATGTCACAGAGTTCCGTGTGAATACGAGTCATATCCTCTGCTCCTACCAATCTGTGATTTAAGTTTCTACTCGTCGAGATATTTCGTTGGAACCTGCCGTGTTGTGGCTACAAGTTCAAGGGCGGCTTTTGTATAACGCATGACCTTGCCCATATCGCCATCAAGTTTGAACTTTCGTGCCATAATTCCCTTTATTGGGTCGATCTTTCCTTCGAATAAGAGTTTCCAGTTTTTATAAGGTCCTGAATATGTGAACTCTGCAGTATCGCCTTCTTCCGCCATTCTTGCAGTCCTACATTTACCATGCCAGAGGTCCATGTAGAATCTGATTGGTTCTTCTATGGCTTCTCCATCAGCAGTGATTTCGAAGACAAAGTCTCCTTCCCAAGTCTTAGCAGCGTCTTCATAGCGGTCATTCTTATTCAAGAGTTCCATGTATAATTTGATCCACTCATCTGAGGGGAAAATGAGTTCGTCACCCATGATTGTCATCTCCGATAGTACTGCACTAGGATTCGTGAGAGAAAAGCATTCCGACTAAATCTTGAGTTCATTAAATTGGACAATAGGTAGTTCCATACTAGAGGCAATCTTGTACTGGAAGTGAAGTCTGCCTACAGTAGTAACCTCATGTGAATCACTTCCAAGCGAGAAGACACAGCCTGCAGATTTAGCCAGTGCAAAGAAGTCAGTGTTTTCAATCTTGTATCTACCATTGAGTTCAACAGCAACATTCGCATCGCCAAGTGCTTCTACTACTATCTCCCCATCCTCCTCCATATACGAGGAGAGGTATCCATCCCAGTGTCCAAGAATCTGAAATTCCTTTTTCCGTGCTGCTTTTACAACAGCTGAAGCCCAATTTCTAGAATCGGTATACCAGTGAAATGATCCAATGATTAAATCAAACTGTTCCAGACCACCGGCAACTGGAGCCAGTTCACCATTTGATTGAATGTCCACTTCTACACCATCGAGGATTGTAAGTTCTGGATAGTCTTCTCTACAGGTTAGTATCTCTTGACGTCTCTGTTCAATGAGATTCTTGCCACCATGTCGAGAACCCCTGGAAGGCCAGAAGTGGTCGGTTATTGCAACCGTCTTGAGTTCTAGAGATACCGCTCTTCGCACTATTTCATCTATACTAGACATACCATCTGAGTATCTAGAATGAATGTGCAAATCTTCAAGTCCATGAACCATTTCACTTTCTACGAATCATGAGTCAATTTAACTCAACCCCTCGAACAAAGACTATTGTTTTATGTTGGGTCTGAAGAAAGAAAATCTGTGTTTTATATGACTAAGTCAGAAGTATCATGGGATCTTTCACCTATGGTGAATGGGAAATCCCCCGAAGAAGTGAAAAAACTCTACGACAGTTTAGTCAAAGAGGCTGAAGAATTCGCTACGAAGTATATGGACCGGATTTCCTCGATGGACGTATCTGAAATCAAGAAGATGCTTACTGAGTATGAAGTCTTCTCAGTCAAGGTGCAGGACGCTTCAGGGTATGGAAAACTTAGATTCAGCGCCCAGTCAACTGATAAGGAGGCAGCTCAGCTTAATGATTGGTCCAAGGAAACAACCAGCAAAATCGACCAGATGCAAAAACCTCTTTTTCTGAAACTGGGTCAGCTGGTGCAAGAAAGACCTGAACTCATCGATGACCAAACACTTGGGTCGTACAAACACTATCTGGAACGGTTGAAGGCCCACGCTCCATATAGACTCTCAGAAGCTGAGGAACGTGTCATTATCCAGAAAGATCTCTATGGTATCCAGCTTGTTTCACAGATGCGTAACGCTTGGGTGTCAGAAAAGTTGTTTGATATTGAGCTCGACGGTGAAAAGAAAACAATGCCTTTTCCCCAACTTGATGCTTTGAGGATGCATCCTGACAGAGAGGTCCGCAGGATGGCAACAAGAGTTCTGTATAAGAGTTTGGCTGATGACAAACTGCTCCATGGGAGTGCGCTCCGTTCGATTTGTGCTGATCATGTGAGCATGACCAAGCTTCGCGGCTACCCAAATCCTATGTCTAAAGCACTTCTTGACCAAGATGTTGATGAAGAAACTGTTCACTCACTTCTATCAACCATCGAAAACACTTCTGATCGGTTCCGTGAGTTCCTTTCTCTAAAGACCAAATTCATGGGGGTTGACAAGCTTGAGGGCTCTGATCTCGTAGCGCCATTCACTGAAGACCTTGTTTGGAAGTTCAACTGGCAAGAGGCGAGGAAGATAATTGTTGAGTCCTTTGGTTCATTTGATCGTGAAATTGGAGTAATTGTGGACAACATGTTCAAAGAGAAACGAATAGATGCTGCAAACCGTAGCGGGAAAACCTACGGTGCCTTCTGCTCCCGACATGTCGGTGCAAAGAGCACGTTCGTTCTAACATCCTACAATGACACGATGTCAGACCTCTATACTCTGGCACATGAACTCGGCCATTCAGTACAGAATCACCTCACATTTCACAAACAGACTCCTCTGAACTATTCTACATCCTCATGTCTTGCTGAGATGGGATCGATTTTTGGCGAACTTCTCCTGACAGATACGATTCTCAAAATATCTGAGTCGAAGGAGCAAAAGGTGGAAATACTAGCTCATGTCCTTGGAACCTTCTTTTACATCGTTTACTACGTAGGTGTGCGAGCTCTCTTCGAAACAAGTCTCTATGATACAATTCTAGATGGCAAGTTTTTGGATGCAGACACTGCCTGTGAGGTGTGGAAAGAAGCCAAGAAACGTATCTGTGGAGACAGTGTGGTCTGGAACGAGTTTATGGAGATGGAGTGGGCTCGATTCGGCCACACATTCATACCCAACTACAGATACTACAACTTCAGCTATAGTTTTGCTCAGCTTCTCGTGTTCGCACTCTACGAGTTGTATCAGCAAGAAGGAGAGAGTTTTGTCGTTAGATTCAAAGAGCTCCTCGCTGGAGGTAACACAAAGAGTGTCCGAGAACACCTCTCAGACTTTGGATTTGATATCACAGATCCTGGATTCTGGGAGCTTGGGGCAAAACAGGCAAACCGGTTTCTAGATGAGTTCAAGAAACTGATATAGACGGGCCATACTTCGGCCAATCTGGCCGTAGCTTTGCTTCTTTTCCAAACCTATTACACCTAATTTTGAGGTGTTAATATACAAAAATAATCGATTAGAGTATAGGAGAGGAGGAGTATTTGTCAGATAAACCGTTTCTTACCGTGCGTAGTGCCAGGGAACCGTTGATAGATTATCATTTCATTTTCAAAACTCCTGCTGATGAAGGTAGTAATTTCCATCAAAGAAAATCGAATCTTGAGTGGGTAGAAGAAATTGACAAAGCAGTACGAATTGATATCAGCTCTAACTGGTTGACAGAGGTTGACCTGAGTCCATTGACATCATGTAAGGGTCTTGAATATCTCAGTCTTGCTGTGAATAGACTTCAAACGATAGATCTTACACCTTTACAAAACTGTAAGCGTCTCAGACATCTGGATTTGTCTCATAACAATTTGACAGAAATTGATCTCACACCTCTCGCAGAGTGTGAAAGCTTAGTGTATCTATACATGCAGGAGAATAGGTTCAGCAGAGTCAATATTGCGCCTCTTCTAAAACTTAAGTATCTAACAACTGCTGTAATTCAACTCACGCATCGTGGTCCTCGACCTAAAATCATCATTGACTCTTTCATGAGTAACAAGCCTCCTCACCTCAATGATGTTCTTTTTGCATTTATAGCTGGAAGGAAAGCTAATTTTGTGCCAGAGTGGCTCTATGACAAGAGCGCTGAGGTTGAATACTCACCACAATCATATGCTGAGCTCGTGGCCAAATTTGGATGGAGAGTTGTAAAGGAACATCTCTTAGCTCTATCAAAAACTTTGAAGATTGAGAATGAATTTTCCAGTCAGAACCTCCTTCTAAAGGAATTTGGATTTCCCGAACTGGCCTGCTATGATGGAAAACTGCGTGACATCGTCAAACTTCTACCAACTAAAGGAACCTATGAAACTGGAGTTCATTTATTAAAATCAAGGATAGTGTCACTGCTGGAAAAACAGCTAGAAACAGGAGGAAGTACACTCTATTTCGATATGGAAATACTTGCAACTACATGCGGTAGCGTTCTAATCCCCTCACTTCTCAAACGACGCGAGAGTGAAATGCGCGATGTCACACTTTTCGATCGAAAAGGAACAGTGGACTTGCTTCCTTTGTGGGCTACCAGTTATGGACACAAGATTCTCAGAGCTCTAGCTGTTGGGAGACGAATCAATTCTTCTAGACTCCCTGCTATTGAAAAAGCTCTCAATGAGGTTAATCATGATCTCCAAGTTGAGAAGGTGGTCTATGACGCGCGAAAACACAATAATGAGTCATCCTTACGTAGTGTCATTCTCAGTCATCTTAACAAATCATTAAAATAAGTCAATGAGGGACTCCAGCATTTTTAGAAATGATTGTCTTCTTAAAAGGTAATTTTCCGAACCTTGAGGTTCGGAATTTTACGTTTTTCACTAATCTACGTGACAAAATCCGCATTTGCTTAGTTCAACGGAATGATATTCAATCAAACCATTATTTGCCATAACAAGCATACGCTTGGAGGTATTCGCATTGGTTAAGAAAGACATAGCTATCCAAAGAAAACCTACCAGCAGTTTGGTGTCTCCAACCTATACAAGCTTGACATCCTCCGGTGGAGTTGGTCGAACACGTCTAGTTGGATTCTTTGCCTTTGTTGGTTTACTTGGATCGCTGTTAATCTTGACCGTTCTGCCAGGACTACTGATATTCATAATCCCGGGACAGATATATCTGGCAGGAAAGGCCTATGACGGAATTACCTGTGGAAAGGACCCTGAGCCTTATTGTCCAGCATGTCCTATGACAAAACCAGTACGCGAACTTGCGGAACTGACAACTGACAGCGATCGCACTAGTGTAGAACACCGCGGTCATTATCCATATACCGCATAGCTTTCCGACTTCGATTTTGGGAGTCCCATCATCCTCCCGGATTTTGGGGCTCCCCTCCTTCATTTTCTCAAGCGTTTCGCCTAGTTAGCAATGCATAAATCGTTGATTATAGACCTGCGAATTGTAATTCGCTGTGAGCTAGGTGGATGTGTATTCTTTGGATGAAATCGATAAGAAAATCCTCTATGATGTACAAGACAACTGTAGGATTAGTTACCAGGAGCTCTCGCGTAAATATGGAATCTCAGCAAATGCTATCCGAAGACGCATCTTGAATCTAGAAGAATCTGGTATAATCCATGGTTACTCAATCATTCTCTCCCCAGAAATGACTGGCACAGAATATCTCTTCGGGCTACTTACTACGGACGGTTCACGCGACGAAGTCGAAATGGTTGAAGAGATTGGTTCGAGTAAGAATGTGATTGCCGCAGCAGCATATACAGATGGGATGTATGCATTGGTTGCTGAATACCATGGTGCTGAGGAACAGCTAGAAGTCGGGTCTTTTCTACGTCGAATTGAAAGTGTTGAGAAATCTGAGCTTCATACTATAGTACGAAGCTGGGGGGAAAAGATGAAACTTACAAAGACTCATCTCCGAGTGCTGGAGCCATTGCTTGAAGATCCCCGAATGCCCATTGTCGAAGTAGCTAAACGAGCGGGCTTGACTGCTCGCCGCGTACGTAGATTGGTCAAGGAACTTGAGGAAGGAGGAGGTCTCCGTTTTGTAGCACTCCTCGAGCTTGGTGCAGGCTCTAGTATCCCTTTCATTGTTCGAATCCGCTGGAATGAGAAAGAATATGAGTACTCTACAACCCTCAACTGGATCAAGAAGGAGTATCCGCTGCACCATTGGGAATCATATGTTTCAGCCTCCGAGCCACTACTCTATGTTCTCCTTGTTGCAGATGATCTCACTCAATTGACTGAGATCGTTCGTTCAATACGTAGCAACAAATTCGTGACCCATGTCCAGGCTTTGATTGGAGCCTATCACAAGTTTTTCTCTAGCTATAGACGTGAGAAGTTGATTGAGATGGTCCGTTCTGTTTCTTAGTCAAACCTTCCTTCATCCTTTGTTTGTAAGTTTGATAGTTGTTGAAACGTTTGATGTTTGACGTATATCAAACAATTTATAAGCATTTGAGTCTAATTTTGATATGTGCCAAACGTTCAGCACGCCTGGAAGTTTGGCGATATTGCAAGGTGTCAATAATGTCTACAAATTACAACACA
>JBHLRQ010000006.1:0-60973 GCA_048882385.1 Candidatus Thorarchaeota archaeon
CATTAGGGATGGCCAATGAAATAATTCAAAGAAATCTATACGACCACGAGTTTGTTGCAAACCATGTTCATGGTTTCGAAGAGTACAAAGCACGAGTTTCTGAGTATGACACAAAGCGAGTAAGTGAGATAACATGGGTCAAGGAGAGTATGATTCGTGAGCTGGCTAGAGTTTTCGCAACTCATGGACCTGCTTTGATAACAACAGCACCAGCTGGGATGAATCATTACACAAACGGAACCTGGGCAGCTAGAGCAGTTCATAGTCTTCTTGCCATCTGTGGATATCTTGGAGTGTCTGGCGGAGGATTCCAGTATTTATCTTCAGACAATAGCCCATTCAATGGAGCTGCAGTTGCACTCCCGGAGCTTCTTGACACCTCGGTGAAACCAGTTGTTCCTTCTGGTACATATATTCCAGATTATGTTCTAAGTCAAGAGGAAAGCCCGATCAAGGTCTTTGTCATTCAGGCCGCTAGTCCTATGACACAATGGCCAAACACAAGCAAAGTCAAGGATGCACTGGAAAAAATACCCTTCAAAGTATGCATCGACCTTGAGATGACAGACACAGCAAGACTTTGTGACATAGTGCTTCCAGCGACATTCATCTTTGAACATCACAACTTGGTTCACTCTGAATTACATAGAATTGTTCAATATGCACCAAAACTTGTTGAACCCATTGGCGAAGTCAAAAGTGAATTGAATATCTGGAAGGGAGTGGCTGAACGGCTTGGGATTGGAGAACATTTTCAATTGACTGAGCTTGACGCTATCAGACTAGCACTTCAGAGCGAGGACTGCAAAGATATCACTCTTGATAAGCTCATAGAGAAACCTGAAGGAATACGAACAAGAAGTCATGGCATTCCTTTCTCGGATCGAAAATTCAAGACCAAAACTGGACGAGTACATCTTTATGCATCAGAATTGGAAGATGACGGATTGGACCCCTTGCCTTTCCACGAGGAACCATTGGAAAGCCCAGTTTCAACACCATGGATTTTTGATGAATTTCCGTTGATTATGATCACTGGAAGACTTCGAGAGCGACTACACTCGCAGTACACTACATTGGAAGTAGGTGGCACCGTAAAGAGCTATGCGCATTGTACTACTTGCAAGAAATGTGTAGAAGATTGCCCCGATGAGGCGATCACACTAACTCAGCCTAGCATAAGCCTTATACAGCAGGATGCAAAACAAGCACCTCAAAAACCCGCTATACTTAGGAAAAAGCTCGGAGAAATTGTTGCTGGATTAGCACTACAAATGACAGATGAGAAGCTCGATATCCCAGCTTCAATAACAGGTCTGCTTGTTCCAGTTTGGGATTCGACTAAATGCATAGGCTGTCGAGAATGTGCAATTGATGTCTGTCCTTATGATGTGGTTACTGAACCAATTAAAATGTCCACAAAGAAAGAAGCAGGAAACCATAGGGCGTTCCTTTGGATGCATCCATCAAAGGCAGAAGAGCTTGGTTTGTGCGATGGGGACAGAGTAGATGTTGAATCAAAAAGAGGGGTGGTTAAGACCATGAAACTCATCCTGACTCAGGACATAGACTCAAAAGTAGTTTGGTCATCGGACGGTTGGTGGCAGGATGATGGCAACATCAACCTCTTGACTAAAGACTCACACACAGCCTTTGGTCATACACCAGGTTTCAACTCAGTTCTTGTTCGAGTGAAACGGTCCAACATCTAGAATGCTTTGTGGTCCGGTGATGGTGGCCAGAAACCTAAAGCTTGACGAGTAGCAACAATCTCGCCTAGGTGATAGGCATTATGCTGTCCGAGTATCATCAAACCTCTGAAAGCAGGAACTTTAGGCCATGAAGATAAATCATCCTGTGACTCAATTTCCTCTGTCATTTTATACGCTTCTTCAAGTCCAGTCTTGAAACGTTCAACAAGTTCAGTCCAGTCCTTTGCATCCTTTGAAAGCTTATTTGGCCAACTTAGTTTGTTGTTGTTTGGCCACTTGACATCTTTATTGCCGCTTAGTGCTTCAAGCATCAAGTCTTGCCAGTAGACGATATGATGCAGTATGTGCCAACATGAATGTTCACTTTTCGCAGGTAACGCTGAGGCTAACTCTGGTGTGAGATTCTCCAAGGACGTCATAGGATCAACGTGAATATGTTTCCCAGTTACAGAATTCTTTAGAGCTGCAGTTAATGTTCCGAGCATGTATCAGAATTAGTTATGATTCCCAAATGAATGTAATCATAGAAGTATTGAATGGAGTCAATCATAATACTCAACGCTATCATGAATTGAAATGGATTCCTCGGACTTATCCTTAGGTGACTCAGACAGATAGCTGCCAACTAGAGTAAAGACACCATCAAACCTAGATAATGATTCATTAGAAACATCATTCCCTTGTTCATCTATCACCATCCAGCTTGATTTCTTGTCCACATTCTTGAATTGCCAGTTTTCAAGGCAAGCTTTTCTGAAAGTTGAAGCGGCAGAACCTTTGATCAGTAATTCAACACCTTCAACATTATCCTTAACAGCACGGGTGAAGACTGTAGGGTCTCGATCTTCATATTTCCTAAGCATCCTACTTCGCGACATAAAATGACCAAAGATTTGGAATTGAGCTACAACAATGGCAATCAGAGAAATGATGAATGCTAGACCTATGAACACTGGAGGCATCAAAGTATATTGAGGTAAGATACCTATCCAGGTGAGAATGTAAATCAATGGAATAGCGAGAAGAATAATGATTCCGTTTCTAATTGCTCTCTTCAATACTACCTTGTCCTCCATTGCCATTATGAATTGAAAGGATATAATCCTTGACAGATGGAATGGTCCAATGCATCATAGTGAAACCTATAACTCCAGAAACGATGATGGAATCAATCTTAGTAGATTGGTGTATCCACAATGTCCTCAGGTAAACGAATTGCGTCTATGATCGTTGGCATGATTGTCATGGTTGGAGGATTCTTCGGTGGTTTCATGCAGTTCTTCCAAATGGACGACTTCAATGTAGCATCGATTTTGTTATACATGATGGTAGTCCCAATGGTCAGTGTCCTGATTGGGGCAGGCATTATACTATATGGTATGAAAGACGACATGGCAGTTGGTGGAATAGGTATGTTCGGAATGATGAGGACTAGGAGAGCTGAAGCACCCAAAGAAAAATCGTACATTCATGAGCCACCACGTTTTTGTAAAGACTGTGGAGCTTCACTTAGTTCTGAGGAGATTGAATGGGTTGGACCACTCAGTGTGAGATGTCCATATTGTGGAGCCACACATGCAACAGAAAAACGTGAAGTATAGGAATGGTTTTCAAATCGCAGCTTAAATGACATAGAAAGTACTTAGTCCGGAAGCTATTTGACCACAATTGTTTGTGGCGATGAATGAGGTATCACCCTATGGACCAACGAGTTATTGAGCATGCTAAAATTCTAGTTGGATGGAGTACTGAAGTGAAACCTGGAGATCAGGTTGTAATACTTGCCACACCAGATGCTCATGAACTAGTTGTGGCACTCTATAATGAAATTGCCAAGGCTGGTGGAAGAGTTGTTACTCTGATGCAGAGTGATGAAGCACTGAAAGCATTCTACGACGGAGCAACAGATGACACCATAAAATTGGTTCCTGAGCATTTGAAAGCAATTACTGAGAAATGTGATGTTTACATTTCTCTTCGCTCACCGGCCAATACAAAGGCATTGGCAAATGTACCTACAAGGCAAATCATGATGAACTCTAAGACCCAACAAGAGATTCAAGACATTAGATTAAGCAAGCGATGGGCTTTGACTGTTCATCCATGCTTGGGTTTGGCTCAACAGGCAAATATGAGTCTGGAGGAGTATCGTGAATTTGTGTATGGGGCAACTCTAATCGATTGGGAGAAAGAGAGTAAACTAATCTACAAAATGAAGGAACATCTTGAGTCCCATAATGACATTCGATTCATCGGTCCTGAAACAGATCTCTTTGCTTCAACAGAAGGAAGAATCTGGGTTGCAAGCGATGGTAAGCACAATATGCCTAGTGGAGAGGTATTTACTGCGCCAGTAGAAGACACTGTTGAAGGTAAGATTTACTTCGACATTCCTTTCCTTCGGCAGGGAAAGGTAATTGAAGGAGTGCGACTGACATTTGAGAAGGGAGAGGTTGTTGACTTTTCAGCAGAGAAAGAAGAGACAACTCTCAAAGAAATAATAGAGATTGATGATGGTTCGCGTAGACTTGGGGAGATGGCAATTGGTACCAATAGGGGAATTAAACAGTACACACTGAACATGCTATTCGACGAAAAAATTGGAGATACAATTCACTGCGCCCTTGGTCGAGCCTATAAAGACAACAATGGTACAAACGAATCTGCTGTGCATGTGGACATGATCAAGACGATGCACGAAGGAGAGATCTTTGCTGGTGAAGAGTTGATCTATAGTAAAGGCAAATATTTCTATGAAAAGTAAAATGGATGAGTTGTAGACTGTGTCACTTCATTAGTGCTTGGAGTTTCATCAAATCGTTCATTGGTCCGGAGGCCTTTACTTTACCACTCATGAATGCGCGAGTAGGACTTTGTGTTCCATCAATGATTGCCATAATGACCTCTGTAGTTGTGGTGATTTTGAGTTCAGCAGTTTCAATAACACCGTCCATTATTGAAGCAACACCATCTTGGAATACAATATAACAGTCCAATTTAGGATTGTCTTTGAATGAAAGTTGGAGTGTCTTGTTGTATTTTGCAAATCGTTTCTTATTCTGTGGAAGTTCAACCTTTGCAATCATCTTCTCCAATGATAAATGAAGTTCATCTTTAGCTGACAAAGACTCACATCCAATTCTGCATAATTAAGATATGCACACTATTGTTTCCGAGAAAAATAGAATGAGAACTTAAATTATCTGGCTATTTAGTCGATAGTGCGTTATCTTCTTATCATACCAAGAATCATAATCTCCAACGCATCTAAACGGATGACTGCGGCAAAATGGACTCGATTGACCATAAACTTGTAGATCTTCTGGCTATTAATTGCAGAATGAGTCTTCAACAACTTTCCAAAAAAACAGGTGTGTCAGCTCATGAAGTAAATAGGCGAATTGAAGCCTTGCTGAAAACTGGATTGATACGGAGTTTCAAAGTACTGTTGAGCCCATTGCTGACGAATGAGGAACTCTCAATTGCAATTCTCGAGTTTGATAGAGTCCCTAAAGAGAAAGATCTGCTAATAGCACTTGAGAAAAATCAATCAGTTTGGAGAGTCCACAGGTCTCTAGAAGACAAGTATGTAATATTCAGCGTATATTTTGACCAAGACGAACTCATGGATTTGTCTTTGACACTTCGAAAACTACCAGGAGTTGGTCATGTAGATCTATACTACCATTTCATTCGTCACTGGGGCGGTAAGATTGAGCTTTCAGATATTCATAAGCAAATCCTGAGATGTCTGGCCAAAGACGCAAGAATGAGTATAGTAGACATAGCTAGAATAACTGGATTGGCATCCAAAACAGTAATCGATTCTATAAACCAATTGAGAGAAAGTGAAACAGTTCTCTTCACTATCAATGCATCAGACTACATGAAAGAATCAAAAATTGAAGTCCTAGCAAGGGTTCAATGGCACGTTGGCAAAACTAGTCAGGAACATGTGTCAAAATGGCTAGAGGATTCATTTTCAAGTATCTATCTTAGAGAATTTGTGTCAGCTACTGAACCAAATTTATTTTTCAATTTCGTAGTAAATCACGTCCAAGAAGTTGCATTGGTGAAGAATAGATCTATTGAGTCTGGAATCATTACTGAGATGATTCCGCTGATTCTCTTTCCAGGAACTAGATTTATAGATCCACGCATTCGAAAACTTGACGAAATGCTAACTGAAACTGGTTTTAGTTAGAAGAAGATTGAGATGGTGAAGTGGCAGGAGTAGTCCGCCACTTCAGTGTACTACAAAGACGCATCGAGTCACTACCGACAATTCGGGAGATTGAACTCACTGTATTATTGTTAATTAGGAATATAATTCAAGCAGTTACTGATTCTATAGTAACTTACCAAATGGTAAGCAATGCATAGAATGGAGTGATGGGGATTAACCCATCACTCCTGACTCGAAGTCACAACATGCTCTAGCTCATCAAGGAGATCATCAACAAGAGGTGTTTCTGTTTTTGACTCTCCGGTAACATCATCTACTGTCTTTTCAGTAGAGGCGACCTCACTCTTGATTACTGGTTTTTCCAAACTAAGTGCATAACGGATAATCAGTACACCCACTAGCGAAATTCCCGCACAGATAAGTAGAGTTGTTGGGAATCCGATAACAGGAATAACCCAACCTAGAATCGCGATTTGAGGTGTTGCTAGCAACAGAAGTATCGTAGGTTGCAGAGAGTAAATTGAGTTCCGATTACGATCGGGGATAGCATCAAGTAACTCTCGCTGTGTCAATATCTCAGCAAATCCTCCAAAGAACATTGTCACTGTGAAGATAGAAAATAGTAGGACAATAGGAATTACATGTTGAATTGGAAGCTCAATGAGTACAATCGAAGTAAATGGCCAAGTCAGTGTCACTATTTCAGTTGCAAATTCAATCGGGGGAAAGAAGTACATTAGCGCTGCTAGCATAATAAAAAATACAAATCCACAGGCTTGAAGAAGTCTGAACCGGGGAATCCATCGTCTAGGTTCATACTTTTGGCTCCAGATTCCTGAACGCTCATTTGCCGCCACTCCTGGAATGAATGCCATTGTTCGATATGAAGCAACAGCTACATCAGTTATTAAATAGCTGAAATAAAGAGGGAACAAAATCAACTGCCCCCAAACTGAGATTGTACTAGCACATAGCATAGAACCAATAACGAGATACTTGACAAAGGGAGTACGCCATAGATAAACTACTCCTTCTTTCAACAATGCCGTGTACTGACTCATAGAGGGACGTTCTTCTCTCAATGCTTCGACTTCAGGAAAGTCACGAATGTATCGCATGACTAACATTGCAAAGAATACAGCACCCACCGCTTCTAGTTGGAACACGAATGGTCTGTTGAACACTGTTGCGAGAATGCTTCCTGGAATCAAAGCTGCTGTTGCAGCGATTTGAGAGATCATTCCCATCCTTCCCCAAAAGACACCATACTGCTTCCTCTCGGTATCCTGGGGCATAGCTACTCGATAATTATTATCAAACCAAGCTCCCCAAGCTCCGCTGATCTGGGATTGAGCAATACCTTGAATCATGAAAATAGCTACGAGATAGATGAAGGGAGTTGTTGGTGTCACGTATGAAACCATGAAAAACACGAGGCCATAGAGACTGTTTCCAATTGCTATTACATACCTCTGACCAACGGCATCACCAAGAGCTCCACTAGGGTAATCGAGGATTGTCTGAGTTATCATTTCAATTGCTACAAGAACTCCAAGGAGTCCCAGTCCCTCAATGAATCCTCCAGATCCACCAAGAGCTTCAGCTACGAAAATTGTATAGAATGTTGAACTAAGTGTAAAGATGATGTTTGCTGTAGGTAGAAGAATCATCAGAACTCTACCCAGATGAAGGGCTTTCTTGTCTTCTTCAGAAAACCCCATGAAACTTGATGTTCTACTCATCGGTGCCAATTCCTAACCTAAAATGAATAACAACTATGGCAACTACGTAAGATTTCACTATATAATGGAAAGGCACTATTGAGGGTCGCGATAGGCGGTCGCAACTTGTTACTTTTTACTTAACGTCATGAAGGTTGATTTGTTGGAAAATTCAATCCTTTCTTCTTCGAAATTTTGGGAAAATGGCACCGGTTTGATTTCTATATTGAATATAGGAATCCCCAAATCTCTTGACCAAGTCTTTCTCCTCATAATAGATTATTGAGGGCACAACAAAGCTAAGAAATATGCAGGAAAAAATGAGGAGAAACAGTGAGTTCAGCCACAATGTTAGTACAATTGTCAGAGGAGTTCTTCCAAGAAGTTGGGGATGACGGATATAGTTGTAGATTCCACCATAGAGCTTTGTTTCACGAGTTGGCTCAAAAGATTCTCTACCAGCATCTTTCAGAGATTTTACTAGGATTACTGAGAACGGAATCAATAGTAATGTTCCTATGAATTGTGGAATCCGAGGATCAGCATTTATGACCCAATTCAACTCTGGCACTGGAAACCAATTCCATAGAACCATGCTGACCAAAAGGATGAATACAAAGAATCCTGCTATCTTTCTAAATCTCCTACAATCATCCCAGGCTTTCTCACCATGTACTTCAGCTCGAATAGTGGGCATGGCACTTTGAATATAGAAATACCAACTCAATAGGCTGGATAGAATGAGCGAAAGTAGATTGAACCATGCTAGATACACACTACACACAGGAAACACAGCACCTTATTTCATATCAATATCCTGACCTTTTACATAGAGGTATCGGTTAAAGGATAGAAGGATTTTTGCTGAAGATAGACGATTAGGGGAGTTATGGTCGATACGTTTGGTAAGATAATGCGAGATGCTGCTGAAGGAGAGGACTCCAGTTACATCATCGAAAGGGATGATGGTTTTATTCGACATACGTCGGGCGATGCTTATGTCAAACAGTTTGAGGAATGGGGTGCACCTGAGCAAGAAGCTATGAAAGAAATCAAAGGGCCTGTCTTGGACGTAGGTTGCGGGGCTGGACGAGTCGGTGACTATGTGAAGAACCTAGGTCTTGAATACTATGGCCTAGACCTTTCACCATTAGCAGTGGATGTGTGCCGGAGAAAGGGTCACAAGAATGTCTTTGTCATGTCTGCAGACAATATCCAATTAGATCGTCAGGACTTCAGGACGGTCGTTCTCTTTGGAAACAATTTTGGAATTATGGGGCAACCTGAAGGTGTTGTGAAGATGCTTAAGGGATTTCATCAAATAACCACAGAGGATGCAGTGATCCTAGCAGGGTCATTGGATCCAATGAAAACTGACGACGAGATGCACCTTGCATATCACGCTAAGAACATAGCTGAAGGGAACCCACCAGGACTTGTAAGGTTGAGAAATAGGTACAATGGGGAGGTGGATGATTGGTGGTATTTACTTCTTGCTGGTAAGGAGTTGATGTCTGAGCTAGCTGAAAAAGCTGGGTGGTATCTTGATCATATCGTGGGTGGTCCCACTATGCGGCGAGAATTGGAAACTTACAATGTAGGAGTGTTGAAGAAGAAGAGGTCGTCAACAATATGAAACTGATCAACATCGAAAGTGAAGCAAAGAAGAAGAGCAAAGCACACTATTCATCTGCAGTTGTACACAATGGCATTGTGTACGTATCTGGGCAATTGCCAATTAATCCTGAAACCGGACTTCCAGTCGAAGGTCCAATTGAGGTCCAAGCTCGAACAGCATTCCAGAATCTCCTAGATGTTCTTCTGGCTGCAGGAAGCTCAAAAGAAAAAGTCTTGCGGACAACTGCCTACATTTCTGATGTGTCATTGTGGAGTAAGGTCAATGACGTCTATGCAGAGTTCTTTGGAGATCATAAACCCGCGAGGACTATCGTTCCCAGTACGAACCTTCATTACGATTGTTTGATAGAGATTGATTCAGTTGCATTCGTGGAGGGGTGAGAAATGAAAGTTGCTATAATCTATGGTACGAATAGAAAGAAGGCTATGGTCAAAGTTGTGAAATGGCTTGAGGAAACGGTCAAAGAAGATGGACACGAAGTTTCTGTAGGGAAACCTTCCGAGTTTGATTCAATTGACTATGATCTCATCATCATAGGCTCGTCAGTCTATATTGACACTGTTGTTGAGGAAATCACGAAATTTGTGGAGAAATACAGTGAAACTTTGAGAGGAAAGAAAGTTGCTACTTTCCTTGTCTGTAAAGAAACTACAAAACAAGAGGAGAATTTGGAGCAAATACTATGTTTACTAGTTGAAATGCCCATAAACAAGATGTTCATCGAAGGATACATGTTTAGAGAAGGTGATTTTGATCGCCAAGAGAACAAAGCTAAGGAGTGGGCAAAGGAGGTTCTCATTAGTGTTTCATCGTAAGTGTGTATCATTAGGTGGTTAGAAATAATGAATGAAAGTAAACAGAAAACTTTCCATGGTGTTGTTGCCAGATACCACTTTCACGATGCTAGATGGTTTGCTGTTATTGGGTTTGCTCCCTATGTGATAGCTTTTGCTGGAATGATCAATTCAAGTGTCAGCTATTTTGGGTGGAGATTTGATATAGGAGCCTTTCTCGGACTCGGATCATTTGAATTAACTGAAGCAATGATAATGTTCCCAGTTTATTTCATCATCACGATGGCATTCTTTGCTGGGGGTCTTGAGTGGTATGTTCTTTGCAGACATTGTCCTTGCTATGAATACTCTGGAAGAGAACATGGAAATGAGAAACGTTTCTATTGCTTAGCTAACTGGGGAAGTCCGAAACTATTCAAATACAAACCTGGTCGTATCAGTCGTGCTGGCCAAGCTACATTCTTAGGATTTACAGGGTTTTTTCTGTTGTTTCCAATACTTTACTTTGTTGACAGATGGGAGTTCGTTCTTTTCCAACTTGCTACTGCCTTTTCATTCATGGTCACAATCAGACATTGGAGTTGTTCACAATGTCCGAATTTCGGATGTATCTTGAACTGCGTTCCGGATGAGAAAAAAGAGGATTTCCTTCAAGCAGTAGAATCTGGAGAGATTTATGGAAGTTAATTATTGATTCAGTAACATTTTAGTTATGGTCTCAATCACCATAGTCTAGATGCAAACATCAACAGAATTACTCCTTGGAAGCGCAATTAGTTTACTTGCAGCTTTTCTCTGGGCAATGTCTACTAATGCATACAAATCTCAGAGCGACGAAGCTACTCCACTTGCAATCTCAACCCTCAAGATTTGGATATCGGTGGTAGTTATGGCAGTTCTAGTGATATGGCCATTTCGAACAATTCCGTTCTACATGCCACTCCAAGCAATTGTCTATCTTGCTGCATCTGTAACAATTGGTCTTGTTATTGGTGATATTGCATTTCTAACAGCCCAAGAAATGATTGGCGTTTCCTACGCCTATCCTATAGCTACAACCTTCCCAATATTCACCTACATAATCGCTATATTCATTGTAGATGAGATGATCCTCCTTACAAGATTCAGTGGAATCATTTTAGCTGTTGTAGGAATCATGTTAATTTCCAGAGCACAGGCTTCTGCATCTAATGAAGAGAGTGTGCCAAACCATTTAGCAAGAAGAGGGTTTGCACTTGCATTCTTTACTGCATTGTGCTGGGCAGTTGGTAGTATCCTTCTTCAGATTGGGGTTACTGATATCGATCCCACAGATGCTAATTTTGTAAGAATGATTTTTGGTGCAGGTGTTATTGCACCAGTCTATCTAGGTGCTGTTCGAAGAGGTATGCCAAAACCAAGTAGGAGGGCAACAAAAATCGTTCTCGTTGCAGCCTTCTTTGGTATGGCTTGGGGCTCTCTCCTTTACACATATGCTGTGAAGATCGTAGGTGCGTCAGTTGCATCAGTATTGGGATCAATATCGCCTCTATTCGCTTTGCCAATCTCGATATTCTTCCTGAAAGAGAAATTTACAATCAAGTCAATTCTTGGAGCTCTGTTGACTGTTTCTGGAATCATCTTAGTTGTCCTAATTGTCTAAGAATCAAATCCAATCAATCTTCTTGAAATAAATAACAAGAAAAGTTGTGACACAGAGCATGGCAACAAGAAACAATGGATAACCAAAAGCCCCCAAGAGCGCAATCTCAGGAATCCATGTCCAATTCATTCCATATATGCTAGCCATAAGTGTGAGCGGGATGAAGATGGTTGATACTACTGTGAGAACTTTCATGACTTCATTCATCTTATTGTTAACACTAGAGAGATAGATGTCAAGCATTCCAGTAATTGACTCTCGATACGTTTCAACGTGATCAGTTATTCGAATGACATGGTCATATAGGTCCCGTAGAAAGACTTGGGTTTCTTCCTTTACATATGCTGAAGCATCTCTCTGCATCTTGAGTACAACTTCTCGTAAAGGCCATATATGTCGACGAAATGAGAGAAGTTCTCTCTTGAGTTTGTAGATTCTGTTGAGCATTTCTGGAGTTGCCTTGGTAATCAACTCATCCTCCAAATCCTCAATAGTGTCACCGGTTTGCTCAAGCACAACGAAGTACTTGTCAACAAGAAGATCAAGAAGGGTATAAGTCAGATAATCAGACCCGCCGGAGCGAATCCGACTTCCTGAACGTCTAGCTCTGTTCCTAATTGGCTCAAAGATATCATCAAACGTTTCTTGAAATGAGAGTACGAAATTGGAACCAAAGACTATTGATATCTGCTCAGAGTGAAAATGTTTGCTTTGCTCCAGAAAATCATACGCACGAATTACAATGTAGACACTCTTGGGCATCCGTTCAAATTTGGGCCTTTGACCAACACTTGGGATGTCCTCGATAACGAGTGGGTGTAGGTCATAATATTCACTTACAGTCTTTACTATCTCAATATCATGAACTCCTCTTACATGCACCCACTTAGTCGCCTTCGAATCTAGAGGAGGACTACAATCATCCATTGAATCAGCGATATACTCTCTCATCTGATCAGCAGCAAACTCCATGACATTTATTGTCACTTTCTCAGTTCGGTCAACTCCAGTATGCACCACTGTTCCTGGAGGAAGACCAACTTTGTCAGATATATCGTCTTGACTCATTTGGATCCTCATCGATGATGAAGGAGGGGTGATATTAGAAAGTGAGGATTACAAGGAAACTAATCGTGCTTGTTGCCATCCCTTATTAGGAAGTTAGCCAAGTAATAACAATTCAATTTACTTGGGGACTTTGCGTAATGAGTAAAACTTCCAAAGGTGGCGGCACATGGAAAATAGTACTTATTGGAAACGCTGCAGTTGGAAAGACTAGTATACGAAGGAAGTATCTGGGTGAGGGCTTCATCACGAGTCATATTGCCACTCTGGGAGTTGATTTCGCGCAAAAGTATGTTCATCATCAAGGAAAAACTCACAGACTGATCATTTGGGATCTATCAGGCCAAGCAAGCTTTGAGAGTGTGAGGAAACATTACTATCATGGTTGCAGCTCTATCATTCTTGTTTATTCCATAACAGACCGTGAATCCTTTGATGATGCCTCAAAATGGCTAGTTGAGGCATATAGATACATTGGTGAACTTCCCCCAATTGCCATCATTGCGAATAAAATTGACCTAAGGATTGGTGATGCATCAAAGGGATTTATCGCAACTCAAGAGGGATTGGATTTCATTGAATATTTCAGGGAAAAGTTGCATGTATCAGCAATATTTTTGGAAACTAGCGCAAAAACAGGAGAAAACATCCAACAATTGTTTCACAAGCTTCTTGATTTAATGATAGCTTCTGAAAAAACCTCATAAAATTATGTGGAATTTTTCCGCCTTAAATAGGATTAAAAACACCGCAATTCCTTTTTAGAAGGATGCACTGGAGTATTTTGAGATGAGTTTTACAACACCCGGGGGAGGTACATTCAAGACGGTCCTTATCGGCGACCCAGCTGTCGGCAAGACTAGCGTACGCCGTAAATACCTGGGGGAAGGATTCATCTCAAGTCATATCGCAACTCTTGGAGTTGATTTTGCTCAGAAGTACGTCCACTACAATGGAGAAACGCATAGACTGATTATTTGGGATTTAGCAGGTCAGTCTGGATTTGAAAGTGTTAGAAGGCATTACTATCAAGGTTGCAGCTCATTGATTTTCGTGTATTCCATAATAAATCCTGAATCATTTGACAATGCTTCGCGATGGTTTGTTGAAACATTCAAGTACCTTGGAGAAGTTCCTCCAACAGCAATTATAGGTAACAAAATCGATCTCAAATCCGATTATCCTGATAATGATATCATATCTACTGAGAAAGGTCGAGCATTCACTGATTATTTCATGGACAAACTTGAAGTTCCAGCTGTATTTAGCGAAACATCAGCAAAGACGGGGGAGAATATCCAGGAGATTTTTCATAATCTTGTGAAGATGATGACCGAACAGGCGGGGATCTAAGACTCTGTGCTTGTTTTTTCTTCAGACACCCTACTATTCCAGAAGTTCAGAATACTATTCCTAACAGACTGTGAATCCGAAGAATCAGCACAAGACACACAATAATCTATGTCTTCTGACTCTTCACTATCCAGAACTACACCGCATGTTTGACAAACCTTCATTCGGAGTTCTCCATTGTCTAGCGTCATTTATTCTATAATAAGAGGAATCATCAACGCAGTTATGAGGTGAATTTGCTACATTACGTTAATCGTCTCAATATTAAGTCAGTAATGCTAGTTCCGTAGTACTTTAGGTGAGACGAGAATGCGACCAACAAGGTCTGAACTTATTAGTAAGATACTTTTGGCATTAGATAATCAACCATCGTCGATCTACGACATCCTCTATTCGTTGTCGGATTTTTCAGACCCTCGAAGAACCAGATTGCCAAAGCTACTGAAGGCAATGGAAAAGGACAATCTAGTTGTTAGTGCTCTACAACCGGGACCTCTTGGACCATATCGTCGAGTATACGAAATTGGTCCCGAAGCTGAAACATATATGAGACAAAATCTGAAGAGCAGTATCGAAACCATACTGCATTTTTATGATGCATATCGAAGATCAAATCCTGAAAAACTGTATAATTTTCCTAAAGAGTTGGAGAAGAGAAAGACAAAAGGAAGAATCCTTTTCGCAGCATTTCCAAGAATGGATGCGGAAGATATCGAATCAATTCGGAATCTCATTTCAAGTTCGGATGAAATAGATATCTCTGTACTGGGTCCAGACCTTATTTTGAGTAAAACTGGAATCAAATATGATTCAGTTGGTGTTGATCCTACTGATTTGAAAGTTAAAAATCAAACATTTTCGGAAATACAATTTAATGGAGTACCTGCACGCAAAATACGCTCGCTTGTTATTTCAGAGTGCAAGAGAGTCTTGGTAAGGAGAGGATTATTAAAAATGAGAGTACCTCTCGCTTTTTTCGAAGAACCCAAGAAACCTGCTCTAGGAGAGTTTATTCTGGTAACAGCAGCTAATCTCTTTCCTGAATTGGGAGTCATAGATGGTAATGAATTAACACAAGTTCTTGCAGAAGCATTTCCAAAGAATGGAGTTTATGAAACGAGTCTAGGTGAGGTTGTTTTTTGGGCAATAAAGTCTTGATTGTGCGCCAATTTTTGTCAAGGGAATACATTGAAAGTAAAAAACATATGGCGTGATGACAGCACACGTGTAATGGATTGTGAAGTTAATGAAAGAAAAGGCTTCGGAACTTACAGCCCTCATCAACGATGAAAATGTAAGTGCAATCCAAACTATGGTTGATGAACTTGAGATCTCTCCAGAAGAAGTCCAAGAACTTATTCAAGAGCTACTTGCTTCAGGAGCCATTCAGGGTTCAATGACAGAAGATGGAAAGCGATTCTTCAAGAGTGATGTCAAGCTCTCTGACGCACCATCAATTCCAATCGGTGACCAAACTCCATCATTTATGAAATTCGATACTAGACCAGGAATAATAGCGTCAGTCGCAGGTCTAGCAGTAATTATATTTGGTTTGATCATTAATTCGAACGCGATTCCTGGTTTATCACAGGAAACTGGAGTGATTGTACTTTTTATTGGCATAATCATACTCTTTTCTGGTATGTATTGTCTATCAATGCGCAAAACTCCATCATAGCAGATGGTCTGCAATAGTATTCCTTAAGTAGTGGGCTGATTGCCGAGCCGCTATCGGAATGAAAACTTATGCAAGAGCTAATTATGGATGCAATGTTCATCGCGATATATGCCATTGGTGTCGGAACGATTTCTTCGATGGTCGGCATTGGAGGTGGTATTTTCAATACACCTCTTTTGATGATAGTCTTCTTGCTAAGTGAGCAATTTGCACCTGCAACAGCACTTGTCGCGGCATTGTTTCTTGCGATTGCTAGCAGCATAGCATATTGGCGACAAAATCCTAGACCAATAATTCCGAAGGTTGGTTTGTTTCTAGCTATTACAACAGTTCCAGGGTCTCTATTAGGAGTTATTCTCAGAACTATGATAGAAAGTCCTTATGCCTTAAGGCTCATTTTTGGGATCTCATTAATGCCTGTTGCAATCAGAATGATGTTTGCGATACGACGAGAGAAGGGGGATATCGCTTCCGAGCTGGCAGGATATAGTATGGCTGATATTACGGATAAGAGACTTGCAGTATCTCTTTTTGGTGGTTTCATAGGGGGAATTTCAGCTGGTCTCCTCGGGATTGGAGGCGGTGCAGTAGTCGTACCAGTTCTTGCTGTAGGAATGGGCCTCCCAATGCATGCAGCTGTTGCTACTTCGATGTTTACTATGATGTTTACAGCTTCAGCAGGTACAGCAATGAATTTCCTCAACGGATTTGTCAATCCCTACTATGCTGTTTCACTGGGCGTAGGGATGCTAATTGGTGCACAGATTGGATCCAGATTAGCTTGCAGAGTAAATTCTGTTCAACTGAAGCGCGTATTTGGAATCATACTCGTGTTCCCATTAGTCAAGATGATGCGACTCGGTCAAATGTGGCTCGATCCGTTGGACACAAGTCTATTAATGGCAACAATAGGTGATTTCATCATCTGGCTCATTATTGTCCTACCAATTGGACTCGTTAGGCTTTATCTCATTCGGAGAGAATCAGCTAAATCAAGCGGATCTCAGGAGCGAAGTTGATACTTAATAGGGAGGCAGTCTCAGACTTTCATCAATAATGTTGCATTGGGTGAACTCAATGGTCAAGTATGATTTAGATGGAAAAGTAGTAATAATAACGGGAGCATCCGCAGGTTTAGGTGAGCAATTTGCTCATGCCTTTGCAGAATCAGGTGCTCATGTTGTTTTGGCTGCAAGAAGGGAAGAGCTACTCAAGAAGATAGCTGAAGAAGTGTCTGAACAATATAATGTTACAGCAATTCCTCAAAAGACAGACGTCCTTAAGGAAAGTGACATCATCAGGCTTGTTGATAATACAGTGAAAGATCTTGGGAATGTTGATGTTTTAGTAAACAATGCAGGTATGTATATTGTAAAACCACTCATTAAACAGACACTAAAAGATTGGCAAACGGTTATGGATGTCAATCTAACCTCAGCATTTCTGGCATCACGAGAAGTTGCTAAAGTGATGATTCCTAAAAAGTCTGGATCTATCATCAATGTGTCGTCAACATTTGGATTTGGTGGGACTGTGTTCACCGAAGTCAGTTACTACGCCTCAAAGGGAGGTATGGTAAGCATGACAAAAGCTCTTGCCGTTGAGCTTGGGAAACACAACATCCGTGTAAATGCGATTGCGCCTGGTTTTTTCCCAACTGCAATGTCAATTGGAGCCATGGAAGACAAAAAGATCAGTGAAACTATGATTAAACCACGTACAGCACTTCCAATGTTTGCAGAGAATGAATGGATAAGAGGTGCGGCATGTTTCTTGGCAAGTGAAGATGCGAAATATATCACAGGTCATACGCTTGCAGTAGATGGCGGATGGCTTGCTTTCTGAAAGCGAAAAAAGAAAGAGAAGGCAGGATATTCCTGCCTTATAGTGATTTAGTCATCCCAATCCATGGCTTCAAAGTCACGGTACTTCTTCCATTGTGCACCACCACTTATTGCGGCAATGACCAACAGAGATACTAGAAATACTGCAAAGTTCTGATAGGCATCAAATCCATCAGCAAAGAACCAAAACCAGATTGCTAGTACAATCACCCAAGCAAAGGCTAGCCCAATGGACCACCAGTTCTCAGGACCTTCACCTCGTCGTCGTGACCATGGCAACCACATTCCAACTAAGATTGCGCAGAGTATCGCGAATGAAATTAGAATCACTGAAACATTCTGATTGGCACCATATGTACCAGCAAGGAACCAGAACCAGATATCGAGAAATATCAGATAAAGTACAAAGCCAACCAGAGATCCTCTAACACGAGGATAGAGACCTGCCTCAGCATCTATACCAACTCTGATTTCTCCTCTCCATGGAGCTATCACCACAGCGAACATCAAAAGGAAGGAGGTCATTATTATAGCAAAGTTCTGGTATGGATTTATTGGGTAAATCTGCGCAGAAAAATTATTGGCAAATGGTAACCAAAGTACAAGGAACATTAACCAGAAAATGCCACCAAGTGCACTTATCCGACCACCGCCTTCATCACCGTGACCAGGAACCCACAATCCTACATTGATGGCTCCAATAAATAGCAATGAAGCTAAAGCGATTCCGATGTTCTCATAGAATCCAAATCCACTAGCATAGAAAATCATCCACAATACTAGGAAGATTATCCAAGCAACTCCACTAATCACACTTGTCTTAGCTCTCCACCCACCTTCATACGTTGGTATCCACAATATGGCATTCAAAGCCATTACAATAAGTAGACCAACAAAGACAATAGCAATGTTTTCAAAAATTCCATATCCGCTCGCAAAGAAGAACAACCAGATAATTACGAAAGCCATCCACGCAACAAAGCTTGCTGCTGACCCGTATCGTTTACCTCTTGATCTATATCGTCCTCTTGAACGCCTACTGCGGATCACTATCTCTTCTTCAATGTCAAACTCCTCCTCATCGTCATCATCAGGAGATGGTGGGTCAGGAGGAGACACATCCTCATCAAATGGTTTCATTATCTATTCTCCATTCCAACGCTAACAGCTAGTCGATAATAAATATCCCGAAGCTATTTCCGTTGCAATTCTGATTCTATCAGTTATTTTCTGATATATAAAGCAACGTCACAATATGTAGTCACATTTTGTGACTATCTCAAGACAGATAACAATAGTTAAATAACTTTTCATCGTTTGTTTGATATATTTCCGGAGATGAAAAGAATGTCTGATGATGAAAAAATGACCCTTGATGAGTTTCATAAGAAAATGGCAATTAAGACCAATGGCGGAGTGTGGTCTGTTTTAGACAAGACATCGCCATCTAATGAGGAGCTGGGAAAAGCTCTAGAGATGGCATACACTTCATTATATCACTGGAGGCAAATTGGCAAACCGATTAACATAGCTCGTGGTGAGTATATGATCTCACGTGTACTCTCCGATATGGAAATGGGTGATGCCGCACTTTTTCACGCAGAACGTACACTCAAGTTAACTGAAGAAGCTGAAGAGAAGGCAGACTTTGACATGGGATTCGCCTACGAAGTGTTAGCCAAGGCATATTCAGTGAAGGGTGACAAAGAAGCTTGCAAAAAATACATAGAGATGTCGCAGAAAGTCATTGACACACTCGGTGAAGAAGACAGAAAAATCAGTCAGGGTGAACTTGACAAGGTCAAATGTTGAACAAAGTTTCGATGTTCCATGAAACTCATGTTAGATTTATCCAGCATGAACTGAATCAATCGAAAAAGAAAGCGAATAGCTGGAGTGGCAGATGATAGAATGAAGAAGTTCTGATTTCTGGAAAAGTTAAATCAAAGACAAGCAGGAGAATCTGTTTGACTGGAAGCTATTTGCATCCGGACTGAAAAGCTTCATATGGTGGATTTGAAGTCATGACACCGGAGCTGCAACGATTGAGTGTCCGAAGGCCGGTTTTCAAGACCGTTCTCATTGGTGAAGGCGGTGTTGGAAAGACGAGTCTGGCCGTTAGATACACTGAAGATCGTTTTGACCAACAAATGAAAATGACTATTGGGGTAAACTTCGCTACGAAGAAAATTCAGGTTGAAGGTCAGGAAATCACTCTCCTTCTGTGGGATCTGGGCGGACAGCCTCGGTTCCAAGACGTAGTTATGGACTACTTCAAGGGTTCGAAGCTAGGTATTGCAGTTTACGAAGTAAGTCGACCGTTTACTATGCACCGATTAGATGACTGGATAGGTAGGTTGCATAACAGCGTTCCAAATTGTGACATATTTCTCGTTGGTAACAAGATTGACGAGAGAATACCTGATATGGGTGTTTCTTTTGAAGAAGCAAAAGAGTTTGCAACCAAGTACAATGCCCAGGTCTTCGAAGTGAGTGCAAAGACTGGCGAGGGTGTTTTTAACATGTTCGAAGCAGCCGGAACTCATTTAGCTGGTCTTCTGGATGATTATAAACTACTTTGATTTGTAGGAAATATCATTAAATGTTTGTTAAACACTTTTTTTTCTGGACCGCTATCGGAACGACGGAGACCTAGACTTGGCAAAGGTGAAACTAAAACAATTCGCGTGTCCTGCATGCAAGGACGGTACGTTGGTCTATGTAGAGGTTGATGAAACCAAAATTACAATGGCCAAGAGATACCCAGTAATTGTAACAGCTAAGTGTCCAAAGAAGAATCATTCACTAGTTGTTTTTGTTGATGCTAATTTTCAGGTTCGAGATGTAGAAGCAGCAGCGGAAGCATCTGAAGAGAAGAAAGATGCAATCGACAAGACAAAGGGGTGGTTTGATTCTCTATAGGTTGATGTCTGAGCAGTCTAAAAGGTATAATATATGCTACTAGAAATGCTTAATTAATAGGAATTTCGACGATGGGTTGGGACCAAAACAGTCGCAAGCCATGTAGCATTTACTATACATAACGGGGATCAACAAGACAATGTATGGCATCTTCCTTATCAATGAAGCCGGCGAAACTGTAGCCTCAATGGGCTGGGAAAATCTCGAAGGAGATTCAGCATTACTTGGAGGGTTTGTTTCGGCGCTTCAGATGTTTATCAAAAAGATTTCTGGCAACGAAATCAATGAGCTTCAGTTTGGAGAATTGAAACTACTTATTGGTAAAGCTGGAGAAAATTATGTAGTGACTCTACATGCTTCTGATGATGAGGAGGCGCGTGAGCACAATCAAACGGTAATCGAGCTTGTAATGGATCAGGGAGATGACATTGATGATGGTGTACTCAACCTGATCAGTGAAATGGTTTCACCTGAGGACACGCCTGAAGAAGAAAAAGAAAGGGTTCGTCGGGGTATTCGTGGCATTACAAGCGAAGCAGGTTCTGCAGCGAAAGAATGGGGTAAGAAGGTATTCTAGGAGATAGGAAAATGGAAGTATACGAAATTGCATATCTGTTCCTTGGTTTGGCAACTCTCGTAGCAGCTGGGACCATCATTAACTATAGTAGGAAGAGATCAGCTGCAACTTCAGATCCAGAAATTAAGAAGGCATTCAGACCACTCTATCTTTTCGCAATCGGACTTATCATCTATGCCATTGGTTCGTTACTTACCTACTATGAGCTTTTTGTGGAAGTTCCTTTTATCCAGATTGAAGAGGTTGCAAATACGTATTACTATCTTCTTTACTACATCACGATGTTTGAATTACTCTTGCTAGCAATATCAGCTTCAATGATTATGGAACAAAAAATCATCGGAATTTTCATGATAATCATGATCGGAGTAGCCTATCTATTGATGTTCAATGCAATCCTTATCCTTGATGCAACCCGTGTCAGTACTATTGCTCAATTGATGATCAACTACGGTTACGTACTCACGATGATTATTCTTGGTGCTGTCGCGTTTCTATTCTCATGGATTGCCTATGAAACAAAGAGAAGCACAAGTCTAGCACTTGGATATGCTATGATTGTCCAGGTGTTAGCAGTTCCAGGATTGTATCCCATCCTGTCTTTGGAGATAATCATCGCAATCTCTATCTTTGCACTCATGGGTCCAGCTATGATTGCGTTTGCATTTCTTCGACCAGATCAAAAGATATCTGGCGAACTTGTTGGATATGGAGCAAGCTTTGCAGGTCCTGTCGCAATTGGTGCAGCCCTGATTTCTACCCAGACAACTTTCGATCTAGAAGTAGTCCTTCTAGCTGGTGTTGGTGCAATAGCTGTGATGCTAGCAACTGGAACAACATCATATCTCTACGGAAGATGGAGAGATACAAGACAGCTTCCAACTGGGTTGCTGCTATTGGCGTTCATTGGTTTTGCAGTGGGACAAGTAGTTGGAATGCTGGGAACAATCGGAGTGATAGCAGGTGCACTTCCCTCATACATAGAGATTCTCTCAATAGGTTTCGCTCTATCAATCTTCTCTGTTGTAGCGATATTTGCTGCGGGTTATAGAAGTGCAGGACTTATACCATTTCTGATATACATCCCTGCTGGAATCTTCATTGGTCAAGGGTATACACAAGGTCTTGCAGTAAGTGAAGCATTCATCCAGTACATCTGGATTGTAATTCCTCTCGTTATTCTGTTCTTTGTACCTGTTGTTATGTTCATGAGCACATGGAGAAGAATGAGAAGTACTGGTTCTTCAGGAAGATCCAGACCACTGGGAATGGGCATAGCATTATTACTTTACATTCTAATCAGACTACCATTGATGCTCTTTGAAACGGAGGTTGGAGCATTCTTTGCATTTGATCCAAGCTATGCATTTATTGTAGTCAGTTTTGGAGTATTCTGGTTGTCTTTGACAGGTAGAATGGAAAGATTATAGTAAATTAAACAAGAGGTTTTCGAAAGAAGACCTCTCCGATTCCACCCTCATTAATACCGGAGATTATACCGCATTCTTCAAAGCCAACAGAACGATGCCAAGCTTGAGGTTCAGGTTCATTAGCTTGAGATGAGCTATATATTTGATCGTGACCGATGCTCTTTAGATAGTCTTCTAAAAATACAAGAATCTTCCTTCCAATTCCTTCATGCCTATATTCATCAACGACAAATATCACACCAATGTACGGAATGGTCGACCAGAGAAACTCAATACGAATGTACCCTATTGGTTTTCCATCAAGCTCCGCGACAATGATTTCGTTTTGAACGATTTTATGACGAATCACTTGTTCTGTCACATGACCATCTTCGACAACGCACCATTCTAGATCCTCAGGACCTGCAAACCTAACGAGTACCCGTTCATTCACACTCATGTGAGCATAACTCCAATAGAACATCATTATTCGAAAGCTCCTGAAGTAACTTCCGAATTCTGAGAAAATAATATATCGAGCAAATGAACAATATAGATTCACAATTTGGTGGTCTAGGAGTATGAGATTGGAGGCCATACTAAAGTCTTGAGGTGGAACTTTGAAATCAAGAGGTGGGGTCTTGGTCATTTTAATGGTCCTCCTGATTGCAGCTATTCCTTTCCCTGTGCGTTATTCAGAATCGATTGTGACGGGATTCGCTTCCATAGAATTGACAGAGAATTATACCACTGCGTATATTGAACATAGTCCCATCATCATTACCTCTGATGCAGATTTCATCGCGCAAGATAGTTTAGAGGGATGGCCTGGAACCGGTTCACCATCAAATCCAATCATTATTGATAGATATAATATCACCCACAGGGGGTATTGTATACGAATTGAAAACGTAGGGTTATCCTTCCACATCTCAAATTGCTATCTTAATTCAAATTCGTCAGAGGTGCTGACAGATGCATATGATCATGGCATTAGTCTTAGCAATGTCGGTGATGCTCTCTTAACTTTCAATAAGATAGTCAATAAGGAAGATTGCGGAATCTATATTGAGTCGTCTAACATTCATGGAGGTAGTAATGAATTAATTGACAATTATCGAGGCATCGTATTCGATCATGTGTCAGGTATTTTCTATTCGAATGACATAACAAACTCAACAGACATTTCGGTTTGGATTATCGACTCGTTTGACCTTGTTTTTCGCCAACATCAGGTTAGTTCAAACCTGGGAGCGGGTATGCTCATGCAGGGAACCACTGATTGTACAGCTTACAATAATGACTTCGATAATGGTAGTGTAGAGCTACGTGACTGCAATAATTGTGAAATGTACAATAGTGGATTCTATAATGGTTCTGAGATTCTAATTACTCGCTGTTCTCAAGTGTCGGTAACAAACGATTATGTTATTGCACCATCCGATCAGGGGATACTGATTAATCAGTCAAGTCATTGTACCATCTCCAATAATAGACTAAATTCATCAACCAAAGCTGCGATTGTGGTTTTAGACTCGTTCTCCTGTAACATTACTTCTAACATCATATCACATTGTCAGGATGGCATTCGAATTGGTAGTGATACCTCCTCATCACTTATCACTAACAACTACATATTCAATCAAATTGAGTACGGAATAAGAATTGACAGCGGTTCAGACAATTGGATATATGCGAACCTCGTGGTCTGTGAGGGAGCGGGATTCTTCTTGGATGACGGTAGCGAAAATCACTGGGACGACGGATTCTTCTTGGGAAACTTCTTGCCTGGAATTACAGAGGGCACCCTTCAGATCGATGGTTCAGCTGGCAGTCAGGACCAATTTGCCAGACCAGTTGATCCAGAGCCAATTGAAGAACCAGTAATCTGTTCAGGTCCGATATTAGTGAAAATCGATAATTTTGAGGGAATTCTGACATGTGTGATTTGGGTGAGAACGGACACATGGAGGTATGGGTATTATATTGTCAATTGGGTTGCTGAGATAGATGGGGAGAGAACGGAAGGAGTGGATTGCTCAGATCTCTGTACCATTATGGTTCCTATTCCTGAATTGGAAGCAGGCATACATGAAGTCAGATTAATTCTGGAACTTCATGTTATTCCGATGCTGGAAGGAGAAATCGATATAGCTAATGTTTCATTCTTTCTACCAGGTTTCTATTCTTCTTATGATGGCGACAATGATGGCATGGTGGATGAGTGGGAGGTGGAGAATGGTCTGAATCCCTTGATAGATGATGGTTTCGAAGATCCAGATAATGATAATTTGGACAATAATCAGGAGATTTATTGGTCTACAGATCCACACAATCCAGATACTGACCAAGATCAAATGCCAGACGGGTGGGAAGCTCTCTATGAGCTGAGACCACTACTTGATGATTCACGTGAGGATAAAGACTCAGATGGTTTGTGCAACCTCGATGAGTATCTTCATGGAACGGACCCAGATGATAGTGACTCAGATTCCGATTCGATCACGGACGGATGGGAGGTGACCTTTGGTCAAAATCCATTAGATCCCACTGATGCATGGATAGATTCTGACGCTGATACTCTGACAAATCTCCAAGAGTTCCTTCTTGGAACTGATCCAACTAGTCCAGATTCTGACCGCGATTCTTATCCTGATGCTTGGGAGGTGCAGAATGGATTCGATCCACTTGCTCCTCCAGATACAATGTATGAAGAGATGGTCTATTTTGCGCCCTTCATTATCACTGGATATCTGACTATTGGTGCCATATCAGTTGTGACAATAGTCATGAATCGTATGGGAAAGAAGCTCGTACAAGAGCAGAGCCAACATGATGAAGAGGAAGAGATCAGACGTCAACTTCAAACTCTTATGTCTTGATCTCTGTATTCCTCAGGATTCTTGTCGAAAGTGTCCTTGCAGTTTTGGGAACAGAAGTAGTACTTCTTTCCGTCAAACTCACTGATGAGGGTTGCAGTCCCAATATCCACATCCATCTTGCATATGGGATCAACTGCTATACCGGAAACAACCTCTTCTTCCTCAACTTCTCCAGATTCCCTATACTTTTCGGGATTTGCTTCAAATGTCTCCTTACAGTATGGGTTGCAGAAATAGTATCGTTTACCATCATAATCACTATAGAGATCAGCGGTTGCTATTTCGACTTTCATGTTGCAAATGGGATCTATCGCAACATCTCCTTCTTGATATGCAGCAGGAGGAATTCTTGGCTGAGTTTCTTTAGATCTTTCAGGTTTAAAGCGGTTCAAAGTTAGAGCATTTGTAACAACACTAACGCTTGATAATGCCATGGCAAGTCCAGCGAACTCAGGGCGCAAAATCAATCCTAGCGATGGAAATAGGATTCCAGCTGCAATCGGCAGAAGTGCGATGTTATATATGAGTGCCCAGAAGAAGCCCTGCCGGATTTTAGACATTGTGCGACTACCTAATTGGATTCCTGTGACTACATCCATTAGATCATCTTTCACTAGAACAATATCTCCAGTTTCAACTGAAACATCGGTTCCGGAACCAAGTGCAATTCCTACATCAGCTTGAGCTAAGGCAACAGCATCGTTCACACCATCTCCAGACATAGCAACAGTCAAACCTTTGCTTTGCAGCTCCTTGATTTTTTCAGCTTTATCTGCTGGAAGTACCTCAGCAAGCACTCTATCAATCCCAACTGTTTCAGCTATTGCATGTGCTGTTACTTCCTTATCACCTGTGATCATCCAGACTTCTAGACCCATTTTCTTTAGACTCTCTACAGCCTGAACAGAAGTGTCCTTGAGCTTGTCTGCAATTGCTACTAATGCAAGCATTTGGCCATCAATAGCTGCATAGACTGTGGTTTTTCCCTTCTCCTGAAGCTTCGTTCCCTCTAATTCAGCAACCGAAACATCAACAGAATTTTCTTTCATGAATTTGTCATTGCCCACCAGGAGTAATTGGCCTTCAACGGTTGCCCTGACACCTCTTCCAGTAGTAGATTCAAATTCAGAGGATGAAGGGATGTTAATCTCTAATTTCTCAGTGTATTGAACTATCGCCTCTGCAAGAGGATGTTCACTATTCTTTTCTACAGATGAAATGAGTCGTAAGGCTTCCCCATCACTAAAGTCGCCATAAGTTATGATATCAGTGACTGTTGGTTTTCCGATTGTAAGAGTTCCAGTTTTGTCAAATACAATAGCGTCGACTGTCGGGATTACTTCAAGACCTTCTCCTGCTTTTATCAGTATTCCATGTTGTGCTCCTTTACCAATTCCGACCATGATGGCTGTTGGAGTAGCTAGACCTAATGCACATGGGCATGCTGCAACAAGTACTGCAATACTAAACGTCAGGGCTTGTGTAAATTCGACTGGTAGACCACTAATTGGCGAAACAAAGCCCAAAATAGGGGAAATATAGAACCAAAATACGAAAGTTGAAAGAGCTAGAATGAGAACAACTGGAGTGAATTTACTCGCAATAGCATCAGCTTTCCGTTGAATAGGAGGTTTGCTTGTTTGTGCTTCTTCAACAAGTTTCACAATTTGTGATAGAACTGTATCCTTGCCAACTTTCGTAGCTCTGATTTTTAGAACACCGTTCTTATTGATTGTTGCACCTACTACTTTGTCGCCCACACTTTTCTTAACTGGAGCAGGTTCTCCAGTAATCATTGACTCATCCACACTTGACTTGCCATCGATCACATCACCATCCACCGGAACTTTGTCTCCAGGCTTTATGAGAACAATATCTCCAACTTCAACATCCTCTATTGGCAAAAGCTGTTCTTCATCACCCCGTATCACAGTAGCAACTTTTGCCTGTAAATCCATCAAGCTTCGCATTGCTTTCGAAGTTCTTCCTTTTGCAATTGCCTCAAGTGTTCTTCCAAGAAGAATGAAGCTGATAAGAAGAACAGCGGAATCGTAGAATGGCATGTATACATTCCATTGAGGTAGAAATGTGGTTGCGACTGAATAGAAGTATGCTGCACTAGTACCTAGCATGATTAGAGTGTCCATGTTTGTGGTGAAGTGTCGCGCAGCCTTCAAAGCCGCTTTGTAAAATGGATAACCTGCAATAAATTGCACTGGCGTGGCGAGAATGAACATTGCGAATTTTCTCAATTCTTCAGATGGTATAAGAGATGAAAGCACGCCAAAATGGATTAACAGGACAGGAATTGTCATCAAGACTGAGAATGCGAGAAGCAATGAATAAGAACGAATTTCTTTTTCTCGAGCTAGGGATTCTCTGTCCGCTTCAATACCTTCCGCTTCTTCAACTTTCACTCCCACTTTGTCAAGTGATTTCTTGACGATCTTGTATGTAATCATGTCTTCATCATATTCAATTAATATACGGTTTGAATCTTCAATAGTACGAACTGAAATGACACCCTCAACGCTTTCTAGCGTGTTCAAAACATTCTGCCAGTCCACAGCTGAATCAGAATCACTAATGGTCAAAGACATAGTTGGTCGTCGTGCACGATATCCAGTTGCCTCGACAGCTTTTTCTAGAGTCGTTCTCTCAACAGACTGAGGTTCATATTCAATAATAGCTTTCTCATCGAGTAAATTAACACTAGCCCGGATCACTCCATCTTGGCTTATCAAAGCATCTTCTATTTTGGCAACACATGATGCGCAGTGCATTCCTTCAATACGCATCGACATCCTAGAGGGTTTCGTTTCTGTTTTCTGACTCATTTCTATTCACCGTTATTGCAATTCGAATATAATGTCTATTACGATATATCGAGTACGATATATAAGATTTATGTTCGGGGCTGTACTGGATAGCGGACCGAAGTGTTAGCTATAGACTCTGTTTGAACGCTTTTGCACAATGAACACAGCAGAATGCAAGATCGTCACCATCGATTTCTTCGTGGTGCGCACCTTCATAAACACTAGCGCCACAGCTTGCGCATACTTCAAGACTTGCTCCTAATGCAGAAGCAGTGATTGCTGCAAACCGTTTAAACAACCTCTCACTGAGCTTACTTCCTTTCTTAGTTAGCGAATAAACAATCTTGCGTTTCTTTCCAACATCTTCCTGTTTCTGAGTAACTAGTTTCTTCTCTTCGAGCTCTTGCAAGAATGGATAAAGCGTTCCTGGACTCAATTTCTTTCCAGTTCTATTTTGGAAGCCTTTCATTATCCCATAGCCATGCAATGGTTTCTCATTCAACATCAGCAAGATATAGAACTGTGAAAAATCAGCTAGCATTTCACGGATATCCATGTCTGGTGCTTTATTATCTTGGAGAACTTCCTTCTCAGTCAATGTTTTTCACTTCCTGCTTGAGATTGAGGTATTGGTTGTGCAATTTCATATTCCTAAAGGACCTTTTCTTAACGCTTAACCAACTTCACGTAACTATATGAAGCTGATATATACTTGATTAAATATCGAAAAGAGGGAATATAAATATATCGTATAGGATATATCCATATAGATAAGTTAGTTGCAAAATCAAGACATACTGATTTCATTGTTTGATAAAAAAGTGAGGAGAAGTGGGAATCTTCTCCAGCCGATTTATGAATCATACAAGATTCGCGAGGCCACACTTCTTACTCTTCAATTCCCACTTCCAAGTTGAATTTCTCCGGATTAGCGTCAAACATCTCTTTATGCTGAGTACTCATAAAGTAGTATGTTTTACCCTTGTAAACTGATTTGATATTCGGTTTACCCATCATTCCACATACAGGACATTTAGCCATTTTTCTTGTCACCCACTTTCCCGATTTCATATTCCTATTGGATCGTTTCCCTGGCACTCTGAGAACGAGGAAAGAATGAGGTTTCAGAGTAATATTCGATGATATTTATGTCCACAGGGATATATCGAGAACGATTTATATTCACACCATTCTAATATAAATCTATCGAATCAGATATATCCTGTCAGATTTATTTATGAAGGTGGTTCTTACTGCGACAGCATAGAAGTTCAAAGAAACTCTAGGACTATACAATCGGACGTTTTGGTCACACTCCTCATTTAGGTGATTTTGTCATGTGAGCAATCGCGTTTCCTGTTATTCGCGACTAACCAACAAAGTGCTCGCTTTCTTTGGTATTATTTGCTTCACTCATCATTCTAAGAAGTTCGTGAAAAGTATCCTGAATATTTGCTCCAGTTCTAGCCGAGGTCTCTCTGAAAATTGCAGGAACTCCTAATTTCTCTATGAAATACTTGGTGAACTGTTCACCTTCTTCAGGAGTGACATACTTGCTTCTGTCCATACTCTCACGGATGTCGATTTTGTTGCCAATAATAACAGTGGGCGGGAGTGGGCCCATGTTCTTGAATGCTTCAACTAGCCATTTTGATGCGTTGTCAAAGGATTCCCGATCTACTACTGAATATACAAGAAGTATTCCATTGCATCCAGCGTAATAATGACCTCTTACTTTCTCAAAAGTTGGCTGACCAGCTAGATCCCATATTATGAACTTGACAATATCTTGTTCAAAAAGGACACGTTTTGTAGCCAGATCAACACCTATTGTGGCAAGGTGACCCTCGATGAAATCCTCTCCGAGGTAGTTGCGGCGTATACTCGTCTTTCCGACAGCTCCATCTCCGATTAAGACCGCTTTCATAATCTTGCTGCCATCATCTTGGTCTCGCATCGTATGGCTCTCCTAGCACATGGGCGTTTGGCGCAGTCAGCAACCCTCCCGTTTTTGGTGACTACTTGAGAATCAAAGCGCGACCCAAAATAAAGTTGGTGTTAGAGAAGTTACAAATGTACTGTTGAAAGTAATTAGGAATGTAAAACAGATTGGTGCAAATGGGGAGTAATAGAAGAGTGCCTTAAAATAGAGAATGAGAGAGGATAGCAATAATTTAAATTTCTAACTTGAGTAGGAAATTTAGTTACAATTAATTCAATATGTAACCTGAGTATATATATCAATATTCAAAACATGTCTAGATTTGCCTTCTTTAGTTACAAGAGTTGCATTTTGAAAAGAAAATCTAATTAATCTAGTTTTCTTGATTATACACGTATTGGGTAAATGTTCAGAGGCGTAAATTCTCGTGAAAGACCGTGAAAAAAGAGAAAGAAAACTCTCATTCAAGTGCTGCATCCCAAAAGAAATGTCTTCATGTACAGATGACGAACTGCGGCTGAGTATCGTCACAATGAAGAATGCAATGATGAATATCACCGTGTGTATGAATAGGATCGAACGGGAGCTCAAAAATCGGGGAGCCTCAACAAGCATATTCAGAAGTATACGAGAGAAGCCATTGCCTGAACTTGTTGAATTAGTCACTGTTAGTAAATGAAATTTCAGAATGTTTCATTCTGTATTAACCTGCATCAATTAAACAAAGAACGAACCAGTTTTGTCTTCTTTCTAGGGCGAACTAGACCCACATCAATTTGCTCACACGAATGAAATCTAGCAAAGTCTATCACACCATCCTTCAAGCGTTCAAGACCATCTGGAGATTGCAGCGATTTGCTTTCGAAGAATAATGATTTGATTTCCAGTACTCTTTCATTTCTGTGGACCTTTGCATCCAATCTTCCAGCTAAATCTGTTCCTTCCAGGATAGGAAGAACAAAGTATCCATAGACACGTTTTGCAGCAGGAACATAGCATTCTATCTTGTATTCGAAATTCCAGAGCTGTTCTGGATAATGTCGCTCACGAATGACATTATCGAATGGACTTAGGATCTTAACTGGAGTGTCATCATATCCCGAGGCCATTTTCATTAGCCTGTCAACATTCTCCTGAAGAATATAGAAGCGTTCTCTTATACTCTCAATGGCTACTTCTTGAAGTACCCCCTCTTTCATCTTCTCATCTAAGTGAGCTTCAACTTCAACCTTTTTTCCATTCCAGAGTTTCCTTGCAGGAAGTCTTCCAAGATAAGTCCGAAAATCCATATGACTTCCAAGACCCAAGGAATTCAATGTTGTTTCAACTAGAAAATCAGCAGCTTCCTCATTTGAAAGGGGCTCTGTGTCAATTCCTGCTGGAACGACTCGTTCAGCTAAGTCATAGTGTTTTTGGAATCCCGATCTGTAAGCAACCATCAGTCTTCCAGTGGTGTAGAGATACTCCAATGCTCGTTTCTCTATCTTCCAATCCCACCACCCATCTGATTTGGTCGTTCGTTCTCCCACAGAGGCGCTGTTCGTTGCTCCTTCCTTCTTCACCTTGTTGTATACATCTTCGATGATGTCCTTGTTTTCGGCACCCCATTTCCTGAATGAAGCCCAGAGCTCTTCTGGATAGAAAGACCGTCTCCAGACATAGAAGGGGTATGTTTCGATGGGCATAAGGCAGGCTGCATGAGACCAGTACTCGAAGAGTTTTCCTTCCCTCTGGAGGTTCCAGACATCACCCTCTCGATAATCGGAGAAACGATTGAACGCGATAAGGTTGTGGCTACGAGATACCACTGAAATTGTGTCAATCTGAATGTTATGAATACGGTGTGCAACATCCATCACTGATTTGCATGGATTCCTTGTTCTGAGTCCTTGTGTATCTAGGATGTAACTTTTCGCCATATCAAGAGTGACCTCAAGCATAGTGCTCTCACCAACCACCTATCTTAAGGTCATTTCTCTCGATGACATTGAGTTAGCTCGCTAATGTTCTAAGACTACTTTGTCGGTGCCCTACGCTGGAATATCAACAATAACACAAGTACAGCAATTACTCCAACAAGAGCTATAATGATAAAGATCGAACCATCGGGTGGTATAGGACTTGTCGTTGGAATAGTCAATGATTCAAGAACAGCTACCCTGATCGTTGCTGAGAGACTGTTCCCTTCATTGTCGGTCACTGTGACAGTGAGGTGATACCCACCAACTGCAAGAATGGTATTGTTTGTCAACAAACCGTCTATGATGTTGAAATTGGTCGTGTCACTTATTGTCCAACTAGCTATTCCAGACAAATCAGTGGCCATTAATTGATAGCTCAGTTCCTCTCCAAACACTAGGACTTTGTCTGCTGGTGCTGGATTCCATGTAGGTGCTGTAGTGTCAACAACTCCAAAACTCCCAGAAACTGTCGTAGCTATGCCTGAGTTGGGTTCCATATACACAGTATAAGGTATTGTTCCAACAGAATCAGGTGTCCACGTGTACGAGAAGGAATCATCAGATCTCGTCATCGTGTGATTCATACCATCATATTCGATCAGTACTTGATCAATTCCAGAAATGTGTGTAACATTGATTGAAACAGCCAAAGATTCACCTAATTCAATAGGACTTTCGGTTTCAACAAGATCAGACCAAGCCGGCAAACTTTCCAACACCTCATACTTGAAACTAGCACTTGTCCATGGACTCCAAATCCCCAGACTATCAAGTGTTCTAATTCGCCAATAGTAGATTGTTGCATTTTCCAAAGGTGAGCCAGCATACTCAACGATGGTCGACTGATAAAGAAACTCCAAAAACATGTTGTACGTTGCAGTATCATTTCCATTAAAGATGGCAGAACTAAATGCTCGATATCCGCCTCCATCGTTTGTAAACATAGCTCTTTGATTTCCACTGACAAGACTATCGAATCTCAATTCGACCAATAGGTTGTGCGTATTTGTATAGAAGAAAACATCATCTACGTCAATCACCAGCACTCCTCCAATATCTCGTACAACATATTCGTCAGCTGTCAGAACCAAGGTCGGAGTTACCCCTGCGTAATTGCTATCCATATCTGTATGACTAAGTGCTCCATCATGTGGAGTTTCAACAAGATATACTGAGAAATTCTCATACGTGACATCTCCGGTTAAACCTGCGTGAAAGAGAACTCTATCGATAATTCCCTCGTCATCAATCAAGCTTTGATTGTATTTGAATTGAAATCTTCCTGAAGATCCTAAACTTAATCCAAATGGAATAAGATTAGTAGAAACACCTTCTGAATAAACATCGTTGCTCACAAGTTCAAGTCGTAGTCCATGTGTTCGGGCATCAGTACCATCGGCTGTTGATTCATAATATGCTTCTCCATTTGGAGCTAGATCGGCACTACCTGCAATTGAACCGCCACTAACTGTGTAGTTACAATTTACTATGGTTCCTGATGCACCTGTGTGACGGAATTCAATAATCAGGTCCAAGCTTGGCGATATAACAAAAGTATTCTCGATATCGATTGTCATGAATCCATCTTTTGTAATTCCAGTGAATTCCGTTCGATTCAACACCTGTATTGGTGTTCCCCCATCGTAATTAGCCTCGAAATCAGTTGTTAAAGCACCTGAATCTTCTACACTAATCATATAGATTGCCAGGTCGCTGTATGTTGTTGTTCCACTTAATGTGTCCATTTCGAAAATTAGCTTATCAACAGTTCCAGATTTAGGAATCATTGAGGAAGGCCACTTGTATTGAAAACGCAGTCCATAGGGGGCGTTGAATGCATCACCTGGAGGTACTAATCCCCCTCCGGTGTCATGTACGACTGCAATCTCACTGTTATTTCTCTGCATAAGTAGTGTATCATCAAATGCTGCGTTATTCCATACTTCAAGTTCGAAATTCTTTTGAAAATCGTCTATGTCAACATCATTAAATGACCAACTGAATTCAGGATTTGGGTTATTGATATAGTCAATCTCTGGTGATTCCGAGAAACCATCGACTAAAAGATCTGTAGTTGTCGGAACTGCATATTCAATCGAAATATGAGGCATCACATTAAAGCCTGAATCACCGAGAGTGATTGCATATTCTTTGGATGAAAAGGCGAGACTCGTAGTATCGGTTGTACTCTCATCCTCAAATGCTAGAACTAATGAAAGGATTCCATCTTGTTTAACAGATTGAACAACCTCTTCAGTTATCTCCCATTCATACCAAAACCCAACATCAAACATGTCTGGACTCGGTGGGGAATCAATAACATCTGCAGGAATTGGACTGTACTCAGGTTGATTATTCCAGGTAATGGATCCCTGGGTCCATGTGTCATTTTCAGACTTGAAAATCCCTCTAGGAAAGTCTGCAGAACCAGCACCCGATACAGTAAACAGATTCACAGTTGCTTTTGTAAATTGAAGATTGATCGGTATATGAGTGAGGTCGAATTTCAACCATGATCGAGTTATATCTCCACTCGCGTTGCTGCAATCAAGCAGATACGATAATTCGTAATTAGTATCTGGAGTACTCTCTGAAACTGGAGCATCATCACCTACTCTGATTACAGTAACTTCGTAACCAGGTGTAGCGGCAAGAGTTTGTGTTCCATCAATATGCCCAATAGTTAAGGAGTCTGATGCAATAATTGGCATTGTCTGTAGCACAGGTACGACCATACTGATTGTCAGTACGAGAATCAATAATGAGGTGGTCTTTTTCATGTTCAGTTCACTCCGACGGATTCACTCAAGTACATCCATGAACTGAGCGTGCTTGGGTGATTCTCTTAAACTCCATCCTAATATCTTTGGCAATATCAGGACTATATCATTGTTATGAAACTTTAGTTAATTAGAAGTTCTTTTTCATGAATCAGATAAAGACAAATCCCTTGTCGTACTCCTTACTGGAATAATAATTGGCCACTCGGGCAACACGAGAGGTATCCCCTCCCTCCCCAGCTGGTGAGAGTGTAGATATTATAAACAAGCTATCAAATTGTAATATCAATAATGTGGGGAAATGATAATGGTGATTATTGATGCTCATTGCCATATATGGGAAAAGAAACACCTAGGGTCAGTGTTTATCAAGGACTTTCAAGGACTCGCTAAAAAGTGGGGTTGGGATCTAAAACTGCTGATTGATGGGACGCCGGACCGCTTAATTTCCGAGATGGATGAGGCAGGGATCGATCAAGCGGTAGTCTTAGCGTTAGATGCTGAATTTATGACTACGGACGGGGCGACAGCGAAGGAGTACAACGAATACGTCGCCCAACAGTTCCGAGCGCATCCCGATCGGTTGATTGGGTTCTGTGGGATTGATCCTCGGAGAGGAAAGGGAGCCATCCGCGAGTTGGAGCGCTGTGTCGGGGATCACGGGTTCCGCGGAGTGAAACTGTGGCCTCTCACCGGGTTCTATCCCGATGATCCTGCATTTTATTCATTTTATGAACAGGTGGAGGAAATGGGCGTCCCGATCCTGTGCCATACGGGCAGGGGCTCGTCATCCACGTACTTGAAGTATAATCGCCCGGCATATATCGACACCATCGCAGTGGATTTTCCTCACATTCCCATCATCATGGCGCACATTGGGATCCCATGGACGCAGGAAGCCTTCACAGTGGCCGGGAAAAATCCCAATGTCTATATCGATCTTTCTTCGGTTCAACCTCTGTTCAAACAAGCTCCTGTGGTGTTTTTCCAAACCCTTAGCGAGGCGAAAATGACGTGCGGGGTGGAAAAGATTCTGTTTGGGAGCGACTGGCCGATCTTTACGCCGTTCTGTCCCCAACCCGAGTGGGTAGAGGCCATCAAAACCATGGCCCTACCACCGCCCCTTCAAGCAATGGGGGTTCCGGAGTTTACGGAGGCTGAGAAACGTCTGATTCTCGGAGGCAACGCCAAAAAAGCCTTGGGGATATAGAGCGGGGCACTCAAAGAAAACGAGAAAATCAGATGAAGGTAAATCCTCGGTCATACTCCTCCTTCAACCGCATCACCATCTTCACCTTCATGTCGTGAGAGAGTGCAAGTGAGAATGAATAGGCTTTCTCAAGACTCTCAAGGATTTCAAGGAGTTTCATGGATTGATCAGTTTTCCTTAGCTTCCGAGTTTCAGTAGCAAACTCAGAAAGTCGATTCTTCATACTGTGGATATACATTGCTGTGCGATCGAAATACCCAAGCATCAGGTCAGAGAACAGGAGTCCAGGTCGGTAGTACTTGACTCTTGAACCTTCTTTCTTCGTGAACTTGACCACACCCCGGTTCTTGATCAGTGATAAGACTTCAGAGATAGTGCTCCTGGGAAGTTGTGTCAAATTTTCGATCCGTTCTTGTGTTGCGGTTCCCTCAAGAATCACTGCGTGTGCAATCATGTATTGGTTCGCTAGTACTTGTGAATAGAGAGGATTGAAGTTTGATTTTACTCCTGTGAGATACTCGCGCTTCAGGTCGCTTAAAGAGGACTCTTTAGTGATTGGAGGACACACGTATCCGTAGGAAGCTTCCTTCAATTTCATCAAGAAGTCTGATAGAGGCTTCCGCTTCAAAGATTCCAGTTTGAAGAGCTTCTTTGCATCAAGCCTTCCATCTTTCATTGCTTGTTCGAACACTATGGCATTGTCACTCCGAATCTCATGAGTGAGGTTGAGGTAGAGGAGGAGATTGTTCAGATAGTCGATGAATCGTTTCAGTGAAGGTTCTTTCTTCACTTCCACCATAGCCTTCTCCAAGATTGGGATGATGAACCCTGTATCCAAGTCTTGGACTTCTGTTCGTTTCTGTGTCAGATCTAGAGCGAATCGATTGGGTGCATCGTATTCATAGAAGTGCTTCCTTTCACCGACCTTCTTTATTGTACGAACTGGGAAGAGGAGCTGGATCTTCTGAATTGCAAGTGAAATAGTAGCCTGAGAGAACCCAGTCAGCTCCATGATTCGCTCCTGACTGACTGCTTCTGGTTCGACCATGATTGAGAGAAGACAACCGTAAACATTCCGAGGATAGGGATCTCCACCATGGACTTCCTCCATCCAGCTGATGAATGCACGCTTGATCTTCTCGAGGCTCATACTAATCACCGTGTCTGTCGAATGCTTATTTCGCAAATATTTAAAAGTTACGAATTATGTATGAACTTGAGAAATATGACAATTTCAAAAGACAATAAACCATACAGAAAAGAAGTTACCAGACAGGAGCGTCGGTTCCTGTTTTCACCGACATCAGACATATCGCTTGTACTCAGACTACGAGGTCAAGTGTCCGAGGAGGACCTAGGACGGGCCGTAGACAAGGTCCTCGTATCTTATCCTTTGTTTGGAGTCAGGTTAGAATGGGTAGACCATGACGTGCACTGGTCAACTACAGAGGGAGCCGCAGAAGTCCCTGTCAAAGTGTATCCAAGAGAATCGGATACCACTTGGATTGAAGTCCTTAACAAAGAGCATGCGATTCCCCTACGACCATCCAAGGGACCATTGACGAAATTTGTCCTTGTCAAAGGAAATGATGTATCTGAGCTGATGATCTACTGTCATCACTCAATCAGCGATGGTCGGTCTATGGAGTTCGCACTGCGTGAAGTTCTACTTCATCTTGCAGATCCCAACCGAGAACCACCAAGATTGCCAGAAGCACCTCCGATGACACCAGAAATATTCCCGAAGGGTGCTGCTGTAGGCAAGGTCAGAGCTTCCCTGATAGGTCGTTTCAACAAGAACTGGGAGAAAGAGAGAGTGCTCTTCGATGAAGAGGATTTGATCAACCTCTGGGAGGCAGTCTGGAAAAACACCGAGTATGGCTTGGAGATAATTGAATTTAGTCAGGAGGAAACGCAACAACTCATTGAAGTTTCCCGAAGTGAGGGAGTGACTCTGAATTCCACACTCCTCGTCACATTCGTAAAAGCTAGACATGATGCGATAGGTCGGGATTCTGACAAGATGTCAGTGGCAACAACCGTGGATGCTCGAAAGAGACTGACAGTTGATTGTAGCGAGGCTGTAGGATTCTATGCTGGAGGATCTTTCCTTGATTTCAACTACAGAGAAAAGAAATCACTCTGGGACAATGTTCGTGCATATCACAAAGATGTGGAAAAGCAATTACAGGGACCTAAGATCTTCAGTGTTGGTGCAGACCATTTTGTACTAGACCAGACCTTGGTTGATGCAATCGTAGTAGCATTGGCTGGAGATCAAGTTGAACCACACCAAAGTCGGTACGACAAGATCTCTGAATTTGCTGGTAAAACGGACGGATTAACTGTTTCATTCGGAGAAAGGATGATGAGCAATTCACCACAGCTCATGAGTACGAATCTTGGAAAGTTGGACATCCCAGACGAAATTCCAGGAATCCAAATCGAGAGAGCATTTTTCGCTCCAGCGTCCGCTCTGGGAATGGAGATTGTACTTGGTGTTGCTACTGTGAATGGCAAGTTGACGATCACTTTGAACTACTATGAAGGATATGTCGATGGTGGCAACATCAAGAAAGTTCGAAACAAGGCGGAGGAGATTCTCAGAGGTCTTATCGAGTAACGTGACCACAAGGCCTTAAGGCAACTCAGACATACCGGAGAAATCCGGAGTCATACCAAATGAATTGGCAGAGCGAGGCTGAATCCAATACTCAAGAATTAATCAAGTACTTTCAAGATCTTCTTGAAGAGGAAAGTGAGAGAGGAGATATTGGAATCACAAGCTTTCACTCTGTCTTTGATGATTTGATGGAGGTTCAGAAAAAGAAGCTGCGACAAACTGCAGGAAACCGATTCGACTCTCTGTACGAATCAGGTTCAATTATCTGCATAGGAGTTGCCTACAAGGATCCTGCTATAGATTGGATTGATGAAAGAGAGGATGGAATCCCTGACTATAATCTATGGAATGATTATGCAAAAGAATACCATAGAATCAACCAGGTTCTAAACCGAATGGCTGTTTCAATTGCCACTCGGTTTGAAGGCATTCCTTTGAAAGCGACTATTGGTGGAGAAATTGGGAATATTGATCATGTGCACGAGTACTTCCCAATGGTCGTGTCTCACAGAGCTATAGCAGAGAAAGCTGGACTTGGATGGCGGGGTAAGAACCAACTAGTAATTCATGAGAAGTTTAGTTGTGCTATTAGGTTCTCTTCTGTTTTGGTGGATCTACCCTTGGTCCACAGACAGAGTATGGAATCAAAGTGTGGAGATTGCAAAGCTTGTGAGGATGCATGTGGATACATCAGACATCGGGATAAGCTACCAGATTATCGAGAGAATTGTAGAAGGTATATCTTATTTCTCAAGTCGCAGGGAATTGAGAAGGATATCTGTGGTAAGTGCATCAAAGCATGTTATCGGAAAAGTATCTTCAGTAGTCAATTTACTCTTTAGAAATCAAAGCTTTCTTTCGATTCGCTCCACCATGTGCTCCATTCATTCTTCATACGATTATAATCTGGTTCTTGGAGTCCTCCCACAAAAGTTGGTCCAGGATTTCCAAGAGCCCTTCGAATCAAAACTATTTGTCCAACATGACCAAGATAATGGAGAGCTATTCTCTGGAGACTTTCTTGGAGTGTTTCATTAATCTCAGGAAACAGGATTTCATCAAATGCTTCATCATCTAAAGTTTCGAGGTACGAAAAGCCCACCTCAGAAATTCCCAGATATTCATCCACAAGCTGATTGAATGTAAAAGGAGGTTGTGTATTTTCAATTTCATCCTTTGTTGTTCCATATCGATAATAATGCATCACGTCTTTGGAAAACAGTCTGGTGTCTTGACATGTCAAGCACAGCACCATATGAAAGTGAACAGCACAATGACCTACAATCCAACTAATACTGTTGAACTCTGGTTGTGTGCGTCGATTGACTTCGTCAGGCTCAATGCCTTTGAATGAATTGAGGAGGTTCATTTCTGCGGCCTTAACCAGGTTAATTGCGGATTTCTTCACAGCGGATACCCAAGCATCTTGAAAAAATCCTTTAGATAAATACTAAGATTTCAGAAATATCGATGGTGTAAAAAGGAGGTATTACGCAGTGTGCGACACGAGGGAGAAGTATGAAAAATCAAACACCCTTTGCTCTTTGTATCATTGGAGGTCTATTCCTGATCTTTGCGGGATATGATCATGGTGTAAGAACTATTTTCTTGATTTATGGTGTCGTGCATTCAATAGCAGCACTTGCCGCATATTATGCGATTATCGATATTGTACTCATTTTGTTAGGAGTGATAGCATGGTCGGGAGGTTATGCAGTAATATTGGGGGGATACCTTCTTACGATATCTCACGTCAGACTTGGAAAATTCATCATCGCAATAGCTTCTGGATTTGGTTTGATTAGCTTGATACTTACAATCGTTTGGGTATACTTAGCAGCAGGTTGGGCGGGCCTCATTGTGTTGACATGGCTCATAATGAATTCAATATGGGCAATTGGTCTTATTCTGACAATAATAGCTAGAAGTACGGCTAAGTGAGAGATATCAGCCCCACTCCCAATGATTTTTCAGAGGGGATCATTCCAATTCCAGAAGGTGAATTCTCATTGAGTCTCCAAGATAAATTCGAAGAAGAAATGCGCGAAATCTGCGAAGAGTACGGGAACCTGCTCAAGCAAAAGAAACTCATTGATGAACAACTGGAAACACTCCATAATTATCTCGAGGTCACCATGAGAAAATACGACCAAGATGAATATAATGATCCCAAAGTACCTGTTATTGTAGATAAGATAGTATACACAAGTGAGCGGATGAAAAAAGGTGGAAAGGACAAGCTTCGAGAATTGCTCACAGACAAGCAGTGGTCTGAGCTTTACAAAGTGAAAGAAGTTGTTACATACCGAGTTTCACTTCGTGATTGAGTTCCGTTTCATGAACTGGTTGATTGAAACTGGTTCACAACTTCTTCGAACCTTCACGGAAAACCAATTTAGTCATCTTATCCTTATTCTTCTCAAAATACCTCCTGACTAAATCAGGTTCTCGCTTACTCAATTCTCGTAAAACCCAACCAGCCGCTTTTCCAACAAAGAACTCTTGATCACTTATATGCGGTGTGACAGCATCCAATATTTTTCCACTGTATTCCAGTTTGTATTGTGTCTTAAGTGTTAGATAGAGATATGGTAGGACTGAAGCTCGTCTTCTCCAGAAGTTTCTTGATGTTCTCCAAGATTTGAGAGTCCCCTCAATTTTAAAGTCTCGAAGAATCAGTGAGCCAATACAGGGAGAACACAAAGGATCTACAATGCCCCATGTATCAGCATCTTCAATCCAGCTGTCTGCAATAGAAAGAGCGTCATCAACAGACCCTTTCTTTGCAAAAACTTTCATCATATCTATTGCTGCAAGCCGAGTCTCGAATTTTGCTATCCTCCAGAGCTTTCTCATTAGTCCAGGAAGCTGGTCAATATCCAAACCTTTGATATGCTTCGTAACGGTACGATGAATATCTGGAAGTTCAACACCAATGAACTCCAGAGAAGAGGTTTTGAGGTACCCAGCTATTTTCTCCTTCCTATCAGGATTACTCAGTTCTTGGAGCTCTTCGTGAATTATCTTTGAAAGCGACTCAGCCATACTGAACTATATAGAGCATAACGATATAATTGTGTACCCACTTCTACAAGAAATGAAAATAAGGAACGATGTATGGTTATTTTGAAGGTGAAACCATGTCTGAAATCCCAATGCCGGCTGGAGAACCATATCAACCACCTAGACAATCATCAGGTTATGGCACTTGCTGCAAAATCGCTGTAGTAATTTGTGTGCTTCTCATTATTGCAATGGTAGTTATAGCCATGGTCTGGATGGGAGGTATCCTCAGCCTCTTCGGTGGAATTACAGGAGGAGGAGGTCCTTCCTATGAAACAAGATTACTTACGTCCTCCAACAATGTTGACGTTGACATCTTTCCGGTGTATTATTACGACGAGTTTGATGTCTATACCTATGAGGTTCAAACCACAACCGACCCGGATGTTTACTTCGAAATCAGTGTTGACGATACGGGAACAGATGCTGTAACCGTCACCATACATTTCGCAATATATGAAATTGACCAAACTACATTTGACTCGATATCAACATGGGCAGGTCTTGATCCTTATCTTGTAGAAGAAGGAAACTCCACAACAACCTACACAGACTTCTTTAATCTCAATAATAACTCTGACACATATGTCTGGGTAATCTGGTTCGATGCCACTTCAAAGACTGATACTTGGACTGTGGATATCGATCTAACACTTCGATACAACTGGAATATCTAGTTGAAGCAAATAAGGAGAGATTGCATCAATCTCTTCCTTTGCTCTTTCTTTTCTTATGAACATGTGTCAGTAGATTTCAATTTCTCAAAAATTCCGAGAGATTGAAATATACTTGGAAAAACACCTGTATCAACGCTGTGACGGTATGGATATCCGAATAAGAGGTGCAAGAGAAAACAATCTCAAGTCAGTGGATGTCGATATAGGTGACGGTCTAACAGTTGTGACAGGCATCAGCGGATCAGGAAAGACCTCACTCGTTTTTGATACGTTATATCATGAAGCAAGAAGAAGGTTCATTGAAATCTTCCGTTCAAGCATTTCAAGAGTCAGAATACCCCCTGCAGACGTTCGCTCAATAACTGGAATCGGACCGACTATCGCAGTTGGTCAAAACCTGTTGAACCTCAATCCCAACTCTACACTAGCATCAGCATCTGGGCTTCATCCTTTCTTTAGACTTCTGTTCGCAAAGTTTGGCAAACGGCATTGCGTTGTCTGCGGCGAAAAACTCCAGGTTCTAACGGAGGATGAGATTTTAGCAATTATCAAAGGGAAACTGATTAAGAGCATGTTAGAAATTTCAACATCGCTTGTTCACGAAACTAGAGGAAGTCACAGCACACTACTTGAGCTTCTTGGTTCAGAGTTTGGAAACCAGAGAATAATAGTAGATGGCAAATCGTGGAAAAAGAAGAAGCTGAATCCTCATGAGCTTCATAGTATATCATTACTCATAGGTACCTTTTCACCTGATTCAACCAATTCGCAGATAAGAGAAGCATTGGTTACTATCAAAGCTCTAGGCTCTAATTCTATTACTATCAAAGATAATGACTCAATACAGACCATCTCCATGAGAAATGTGTGTTCACAGTGTGGATCTTGGTTTGGGGAAGTTGAGCCCAAGCATTTTAGGATTAAGTGTGTTCACTGTGGTGGAGAGGGTTGCAAAAGATGCAACAACACAGGTCTGCATGAAAAAGCTGCATCAGTTCAATGGGAGATGATGAGTTTCCCGGAGTTATTAGCTCTATCCGTTTCCGAAGCTCATCAGATCTTTAAAGATGTCATGATTCCGAAACCAGCAAAGCGTCTGCAGACTGAGATTTCAAGAAGACTGAATGCACTCATGACTGTGGGTCTAGACTACATCCAGCTGAATCGACCTTCACCTACATTATCAAGGGGAGAATCACAACGTGTTAGACTTGCAATTTCTTTAACTAGCCGATTGGAAGATATCTGTCATGTGTTGGATGAACCAACAATTGGTCAGCATCCAGCTGATTTAGAACGCCTTTTACCAGCATTTCGGAAACTACTTGGACCAGTAATTTTCGTTGAACATGACAGAGTTGCTGCATCTCAAGCGGACCATGCTATTGACATTGGTCCGTTTGCTGGACAAAGGGGAGGGGAGATAGTCTTTACTGGTACCCCTCATGAGCTCTGGAATGCTGATACGACCACAGGTCACTATTTCAGCTTGAAGAAACGAGTGCCTGTCCTAGAACCTAGAGAACACCATGATGAGTACATATTGATTCAGTCTGCAAATCAACACAACCTGAAGTCTATAGATGTTAGGATTCCAATCGGTAGGCTCAGTGTCATCACAGGAAGAAGTGGTTCAGGGAAGAGCACTCTTGTCCAATATGTGCTTGTCCCGTCCCTAAAGAAGGATCAACCTATTGGATGTCATGCAGTAACAGGAAAGAAGCTCAGTCCTGTATTAGTCAACCAAAAACCCATAGGAAAGAATCCAAGATCGAATCCGGGAACTTACACCAAGCTTTCGGACATTGTGAGAGACCTCTATGCATCTGAAACTCAACTAACAGCATCACACTTCTCGTTCAACCGTCCCGAAGGTGCATGTCCAACGTGCAGCGGGATGGGTGCTGTCGAGGTCAAAATGAGATACCTTCCTTCAATCTGGATAGTATGTTCAGACTGTGAAGGAAGGAGGTTCAAGGAAGAGGTGTTAAGTTCAAAGGTGAAGTTTGGAGACCAAGAACTTTCTATCGCAGACTTCTATGAACTCTCAATAGCTGAAGTTCAATCCATTCTATCAGATGATTCGCGGTTGACTGAGAATCAACGCAAGTCTGCATCAAACATATTGGATGCCTTGGTCACAATTGGCTTAGGTTATCTGAAGTTGGGGCAGAGCTCTCCAAGCCTCTCAGGTGGAGAAGCTCAGCGAGTCAAACTAGCAAAATACCTTGGGAAGAAGTCACTGACTTCAAAGATTCTCATACTTGATGAACCTAGCACTGGACTTCATCCAAACGACTTGTTTGGTTTGCTTTCTGTGTTGGATAGACTTGTCAAAGAAGGTGCGACAATCATCGTGATTGAACACAATACTGACATCATTCGGTCAGCTGACTGGATTATAGATCTCGGACCTCTAGGGGGACCAGCTGGAGGAGAGGTTTTGTATGCAGGTCCACCATCTGGCATCTTCGATGTTGATGAGTCTTATACAGCCAAAGCCCTGGAGAACGAGGAAAAGGTGAAACCTCGAAAGAAGCCTGGTAAAACGAATGTACTCACTGATAGTATAAAGATTCGAAAAGCTCAGGCAAACAACCTAAAGGATGTAAGTGTCAAGATCAAGAAATCAAACCTCACTGTGGTCACTGGTATATCTGGATCAGGGAAGTCATCATTGGTAAGAGATGTCCTTCAGGCGGAGGCGGAGAGGCGATTCCTAGAATCACTATCGGTCTATGAACGTCAAGGAACGAGTGAGGGTCCAGAAGCTCCAGTGGAGAGCGTGAGTGGACTTGGTGTTTCCATTGCGATCTCATCCCGTAGGCGAAGAGGCTCTGGGTGGTGGGCAGTCTTTATGACTCGTACCACAGTTGGCATTGTAACTGAGATTTCGAAACAGATCAATGTCCTCTATGCAGCAATAGCGGACAGGATCTGCGTGGATTGCGGAACACAGATGGTCCGTACTGAAAAGTGGTCATGTCCCAAGTGTGGTTTGGAGAAGCCCATCGTTAGTCCAAGATTATTCTCTCCAACAGTCTATTTCGCAGCTTGTGGAAAATGTAGTGGCGTTGGTCATATCAATACGCCAGCACTTGAGAAACTAATCATCGCTCCAGACAAACCATTGTGCAAAGGTGCAATGTATTCTCCGGGATATTATCCTGGCAAGTATTTCTGCGACCCGAAAAGTGTAGCTGCAGGGCTCTTGATAGCTTTAGGGGAGAAATATGGATTCAATCCTCAGACAACTCCTTGGAACGATATGTCTGATAAAGCAAAGGAAGCTTTCCTCTTCGGAGACCCCAAGAAGCTACACTTTTCATACCTAGGAACAGAAAGAGGCAAGAGGACCAAGGTTTCAGGTAAGCGAGCTTGGAGGGGATTCTATAGACTCGTGAACGATTGGGATGTTGGACAGACATTCACCACTCGAGTCACATGCGAGAGCTGCGGAGGAACAGGCCTCAAAGATGATTTTCTATCATTCAAGATTAATGGTCTCAATGTGCATGAAATGAAGAACAAGACTGTAAGTGAGCTTAGGAAGATTCTCGAAAATGTTGCTGTTCCTGAGTCAGACTCTTTCTTTGCTTCAGACAATCTTCAGACTGCACTCAAAAGATTGAGATTCTTGGAACAAGTAGGACTTGGGTACATCCATCTAAATAGACAAGCTCTGACGCTTTCTGCTGGAGAAGCTCAACGGATCGTACTCTCTAGCCTTCTTGGGAGTGGTCTCACTTCGCTAACAATCCTCCTGGACGAGCCCTCTCGGGGTATGCATCCTTCCGAGGTAGACAGCTTGGTTGAGGCACTCCAACAGCTGAAGATGGAGGGAAACACGCCAATCGTTGTTGAACACGACTTGGGAGTCATTCAGGCGGCAGACGAACTTATTGATATGGGTCCGAAAGCTGGGACTGCAGGAGGAAAGATCGTAGCCATTGGTAGTCCAGCGGAAGTAGCCAAAGGTGATTCCATCACTGCAAAGTGGTTGAGAGGAGAGAGAAAAATCAAGATAGCTGATGATACTAGAACACCGATAGCCTGGATGAGGGTCATTGGGGCAAGAGGAAATAACCTCAAGAACCTAGATATTGAGATACCTCTAGGAGTCCTCGTGGGATTCTGCGGGGTTTCAGGATCAGGGAAAAGCACACTTCTAATTGATACACTCGCTCGAGCTATAGCGCCGAAGAAATTCACAACCTCAGTCGCATACGAGGAGATAGAACCTGAGGATTATGACAGTATCACAAATGCACCTGAACAGGTTATTGTACTAGACCAAGGACGGAAAGGAATCCAATCCCCTGGTCAGGCTTTGGGAATCCTGAAGTCACTTGTCGACATCTATTCTGAGAGTGAAGATGCTCAAGCTTTGGGAATGAACCGGGAGAGACTGTCGAAACCCTGTACCGTTTGTGAAGGGACAGGAAGACTGCGTACCGAACTTGGTTTTCTTCCAACCGTATATACGACCTGTGAGGTCTGTGCAGGTAGTGGTAGGTCTCCAGAGACCTGGGAGGTGAAGCTACACGGATTATCACTTCCGGAACTCAACGAGTTGACTCTCAAGGAGATATACCACCTCTTCAAGGATGACGAGAGAATTGAGAGGAAGCTGCTTCCAGCCCTCGATGTGGGTCTGGACTATCTTGTTCTTAGGCAACCAAGTTGGACACTTTCTGGTGGCGAAGTCCAGCGGCTTAAGATTGCTCAAGAACTTAGAAAGAAGAACAAGTCAGGGCTCTACATTCTCGATGAACCAACTGTTGGCCAGCACCTAGAAGATGTAAATCGATTGGTGGGAGTCTTGCATAGATTGGTTGAGGCTGGGAACAGTGTGTTTGTGATTGAACACCACCCCCATGTTCTTGCGGCTTGTGATTATCTGATAGAGCTAGGTCCAGAAGGAGGTCCAGCAGGTGGCAAAATAGTGGCTGAAGGATCTCCAAAGAAGGTAGCCAAAATGGCTACTCCAACAGCACCTTACATTAAGGAAATCTTGGAGGCGAATAAATGACTTGGGTCCCTCTCCTTCTCGCAGATAGGTCTCCTAGTCTTCGAAGTCTTGTACTCAGACAATTGCTTGGGCGTTCAAACACAGATCCTGAAGTAAAGGAACTTATTGTAATGCAAAATGAGGACCCCCTGATTACATCTTTGCTCAATCTTCAGAAGAAGAATGGGAACTGGGAAGATCTTGATCAGGCTGGATATACCATTGGCGGGAGTGTGAGAGCCACAACAGCAGCGCTCATGCGACTCGGATATCTAGGGCTTGACAAGGACCATCCGTCTGTCAAGAAAGGGGCAGAGTTTCTCTTCTCCAAACAGAGAAAAGATGGATCATGGCCACTGCCTGAAAGGGTTTCAGACTTTGAGTTCACAAAAGGCTCCTACACGATGACACCTGTGCAAACATCGATTCCTCTACTTGGCTTAGCAATGACGGGATTTGCTGAAGATTCTCGAGCAGAAAAAGCATATGAGTGGTTACTCAAGAAACGAAACAATGATGGGACTTGGCCTGCTGGCAAGGTAGAAGAGGTCTATGTTGGAATCGCAGGATATCGTAGACTTCCGCATTCCCAGTGGGGATGTAGGACTAACACGACTCAGGCTTTGTTATGCTTCGCTCATCATCCAATTCGGAAATCGAGTGAGGTTGCGAAACAGGCACTCGATCATCTCCTTGGGAGAGAGACTCGAGAGAGGAATACCCTGGGGTTCAGTGTTGCGAGAATTATAGGTGTAGAACCACACCGTGGCGCTCTCACGTATCATGCCAAGTTCGATCCAGCCCTCATTCTTGACATATGTTCAAGAGTGGGTGCAAACAGGTCAGATCCAAGAGTAGAAGAGCTCATCGAATGGGTCTTGAAACAACAAGGCGAATATGGTCTCTGGGAATACATGCCGCACCCAGAGATTTCAAGATGGGTCTCGTTCGACATCCTACGTTCTCTTGGAAAGATAGACGACACTACTGAGTGGTTTTCCACAAAGCAGAGAAAACAGTTTGCTCCTTATCCGAGAAGAAAGAAACGCTTCTAATTCATACAGACTACATTGTCAGGACAATTTTATCGACATATGCTTCAAGAAAGACGATGCTCTTTTGTCAGTTGTTGGTTTGATAGAGCTTCAAGCTGCATATAGTCGCATATCAGCCTTGTTGAAATTGGAGAAAGCCTTCTTACCGAATTTCTCTTCAATGTCTTTTGCATAAGAGTGAAGAAGCTTCAGTGTATCAAGTCCACCAAGTTTCTCATCAAAAGAAAGTGTAAGATTCCAAACAGGATCATCAGAACCCGGGATTCGGTCTCTCAACCATCCGATCGGACTAGTTCGCTCACTCTTGTCACTTAGAACAAATTCCATCTCTGCGCCGATTCCTTCTCTAGAGAGTCTCATTAAGTATCTAAGCCATCCAGCCTCCGAGGTTGGAAATCCAGATGTCCCTTTCTTATGGGTGTTTATCAAAATGGAATCAACTATGAGTCTGTCTTTCTCTATCTTACCAAAAGTAGCAGCAATCCAAAGCAGTCTCATAAGAATAGCTCTTCTACCGTTGAGGAGCTCTTGTCCTGCTAACGTATCAGTATCCTTCAAACCTTGTTCAGAAGTTAGAATTGTAACAATTGTATGATGCAGAGATTCATACTTAGTATACTTACCCTCCACTTTCGGAAATTCTGTTATCCGTGGTGATTTCTTCTCTACAGTTTTGACATCCTTAATTTCCACAGGACTGAGTCCGGACCTAATCTCTTCTAGGTTCTTCTTCCCCTCGAAGATACGAACAAACCTCTGATACACATCATCAGAAATCTGTTCACCAATCCGTGTTTCTGCATTCTGCCGACTTTTTCCTTGATTCATTAACTCAATCTTATCACAAGGAAACCTCGAGCAATATGAGCAGTTCTTGATGTTGTTATGGAAAGCACACTTCCGTGCTGAACAACCGCGAAGGAAGTTGTGAACGCCTACATCCTTGGCTAGTTTGTCAGTAGGTGTTTGACAACCATGACATGGATTCTTCGTGACTGAGAATCCTACATACTTTTTCACTTCTGCTGCATATGACTCCCATTCCTCCTCAGTCTGGTTTCTTCTAACCCATACTCCCCATGGACAACTAGAGCACATATTACCGCATTTGCTGATTACAGGTTTCAAACTCACACTCTCCTCATAACTGATTTGAGACCTGATTCTTATAATCTACGCTTTCAATTAGATTCATATCGATAGGAGTCCATTATAATGCGGGTGGTTGGATGTCGGATGGTATTGATATTCAAACTATGGGACTTTCAAAGAATTTTGGTTCAGTTATTGCACTCAGTAATCTTGATCTCACTGTTCGTAAGGGAAGCGTATTTGGATTCTTAGGACCAAATGGTGCGGGAAAGACAACAACTGTACGGCTCTTGTCTGGACTTCTGAAACCATCGAGTGGAACTGCCATGGTCTGTGGATACGATATCAATACGCATCGAAATGAGATAAAAGCTATTACAGGACTTCTTCCTGAAACTCCAGGTTTATACTCGAAACTTTCAGCAGTGGAATTCCTCGAATTCATTGGCGCTCTCAATGATATGAGTGGTGAGAAGTTGAACAAGAGGATTGACAGTCTTCTCGGATTGATGGGTCTTGAGGGTAGACAGAATGACTTGCTCGAGAGTTACAGCAGTGGGATGAAGCAGAAAGTCTTGGTTGCATCTACAGTGTTACATGAACCTCAACTTGTTTTTCTGGATGAACCCACGTCTAGGCTGGATCCTGCTGCAAGTGCTCTTGTAAAAGAAATCATCATTGCTATGGCAAAAGAAATGGACACTACATTCTTTATTTGTACACATATGACTGACTTCGCGGAGGATGTCTGTGAGATTATTGGAATTCTAAATGAGGGCGTTCTCAATACACTTGGTTCTCCAAATGAGATTATAAATCAAGTAGAAGCCAAGGACCTTGAAGATGCGTACCTCAAGATCGTAGGTGGCGAGGTGGACAGAACCAGACTTCTTAGTTGGAGGGATTGAGCCTGCCTAGAAAATGGTTGGCAATTGCTAAGACTGAGTTTTATGTTCAGACATCAAGATTCAGAAGATTACGCAAGCTGGTGATTTTGCTACTTTTGGTATTTGGAATCTACTGGGCATTGTATCTTGCACCCAATATTGTAACATCAATTCTGAACACCATGGGTTCTGAGATTGATGTACTATTCATGGCTAGTTTCCCAAGCTTAATGCGCTCAGCAATGCTCTTCGTATGGATTATTTTTCTCATTTATCCAATCTCCTACGCTCTGCAAGAGATCCGGATTGGCCAGTGGGAAATCATGTTGAGCAACAATGTAAGCACTCGTGAAATGATGTTTGGAATGTTCCTAGGAAAAATTCCTAGCTACGGACTCCTTGTTCTATACATAGCACCAATATTGCTTTCACCATTTGCATTGTTCTTTGAAGTAGGGATTTTGGGTCAAATCATTATGTATCTCACTGTGTTCTTTGTAGCAGTAAGCACTCTCTTTCTATCCAATTTTATCACAACTGCAATTCAGGCCAAACTTGGCGAATCTTCTAGAGGCAATGATATCGCAAAAGCTCTTGCAATGGTAGTAGCAGTTTTGGTTCTGATTCCAATGTATGGATTGATGTATTTCGCGGAGTCGATGTCAGCAGTTCTTGGAATGGATGTTTTTCTTCTCTTACCATTCACATGGGGAGCTGACATAATATCTTGGAGTGCAATTATCTTTAATGGGATAGGATTACCCCTTGATGCATTTCTGATCATATTGAAACTGGATGCAATAACAGATCTTGCTTTACTAGTTGCTTTCACTGGATTCATTATCATACTAGCTTTCAGATCCGCAGATCGCATTTTCACATTTGGTGCAGGAGCACGCACAGAGAAAATCACGACGGTTGGCAAAGAGAATTTCATACTGAAAGGAATCAGACGAATCTTTCCAGGCGCTTTTGGCGTGTTGGTTGCGAACTCCATAAAGGAATTCACAAGAAAAATGCAGAATGTATCTAGACTGATCTATGGTGTCGTAATTTCTGTATTATTACCAGTAATTCTAAGCTACAGTGTAGGTTCAATTCCTGAAGAGATGCCACCTGCTTTTCGTGGAATCTTGTTGGTGATTTCAGTAATCATGCTAGGTATGATGCTCTCGCTGTTGAACGGAATCACATTTGGAGGAGTAGGGTTTCTGGAATCAAAAGACCAGCTCTGGATTATCAAGTCTGCACCAAATGGTGTTAGTAAATTTGCAAAAGCTCGTCTAACGGAGTCATTAATTCTTGCTATTCCAATTGCATTAATACCATCGATTGCAATTTCGGTAGTATTTGGATTCACAATCATAGAATCAATCGCAATCATTCTATATGCATATTGGGCAACATGCGGGTCTGTTCTCTTATGTATTGGAATTACAGCAAATAATCCTGCGTATGAGAATCAAAGAAGCAGCGCATTCTATGTCAATACATTTGTTTCCATGTTCATACTTATGTTCATAATAATGATATCGCTCCTCTTTTCATTCCAATTCTTTATGAACCTGCCAATCTTCATGATAGCAATGAGTACTCCGCTTGTTCTAGCTGGCCTTGTGATTTACATTGTCGGAGTAGGAAGAATGGCTCAGGCTGACATACACTAATGTGATTGAATATCGAGAAAAAATCATTGCGCCGATTCGATGCCTTATATTCGTTCAAAACTCGTTCCACTTGGAGATCCTTTGGGGATATATTGATGCTAAATGGTATTCATATTCAAACAGAGAGTTTAACGAAGAATTTTGGTTCTGTAATAGCTTTAAAGAATTTAGACCTTGAAGTACGAAGAGGTAGTGTTTTTGGTTATCTTGGACCAAATGGAGCAGGAAAGACAACAACTGTCAGAATTCTATCTGGTCTTTTGAGGCCAACGTCCGGAACCGCAAGAGTCTGTGGCTTTGATGTGAACTCGGAACGAAATAGTATCAAAAGAGTTACCGGTCTCTTACCAGAATCGCCCGGTCTGTACTCAAAGTTGTCTGCAGTAGAGTTTTTGGAGTTCATTGGAGCGCTAAATGATCTAAGCGGCGAATCACTGCATAAACGGATTGATAGACTCTTGGGACTACTAGGACTTGAAGGAAGGCAGAATGATCTCTTGGAGAGCTATAGTAGTGGGATGAAACAGAAGGTGCTTGTTGCATCAACTGTGCTTCATGAACCGGAACTAGTGTTTCTTGATGAACCCACATCAAGATTGGACCCCGCCGCAAGCGTCCTTGTCAAAGAAATAATCCTTGCAATGGCAAAGGAAACTAATACGACGTTTTTCATCTGTACACACATGACAGACTTTGCGGAGGATATATGTGAGGTCATTGGGATATTGAATCAAGGAATTCTAACAACTTTAGGTTCGCCGAATGAGATTATCGAACAAGCAGGTGGAAGCGATCTCGAAGATGCATACCTCAAGATAGTGGGTGGAGAGATTGACCGAGAAGCCCTTCTAACTTGGAGGCATTGAGTTGGTCAGGGTTTGGCTTGCGATTGCGAAAGCAGAGTTTCTTGTTCGAACTGTCAAGCTCCACAAATCTCGTAAGATTCTTTATTCTCTTGCTATTGGAATTGCATTAGCTTGGGGATTGTTTCTTGTTCCTCGATTAATGGGATTCTTCTTCACAGAATTTGGTGCTGCGTTTGAAGCAATACTGGCAACATCTTTCCCTGGATTGCTACGGACAATAATGCTTGCTGTCTGGATGTTCATTCTAATCATTCCAATCTCAAACAGCTTAGAGAATGTCAAGATAGGTCAGTGGGAGATACTATTCAGTAACGGTGTAAAGACGAGAGACCTTCTTTTTGGAACATTCGTAGGAAGGATACCAGTCTACGGAATCTTTGTCATTGGATTAGCTCCAATAGTTGTGTCACCATTTGTTTTTGCATATAATATTTCAATACTCGGTCAATTACTGATGTATCTAGTAATCTTCGTGTTTGCAATTGTGACCATATGGATTTCGACAGTTTTCAGTACAGCAATTCATGCCAAGATTGGCTCTTCCCCTCGTGGTGATGATATTGGTAAAGCATTGAGTTGGGGTCTTGTCCCTATTGTCGCACTTCCTGTCATGGGTTCAATGTATTGGACCTCTAGTGTTGTCGCTCTCCTTGATCTGGATATTTCCATGATACTTCCTTCAACCTGGTGTGCAGATATTCTAACTTGGATTGCTATGTACTCAGGGTCTCTAAGACCATCCTCAATCATGAACCTGGAACTGTATTGGTTTGCAGTCAGTCCTATTGTGGATATTTTGATACTCAGTATATTCTCACTTGTCGTGCTATATACCGGATTCAAGAGTGCAGACCGATTATTTGCATATGGTGCTAGTCCGGGAAGTCAGAAAGTCGCTAGAGCAGGACCTGAGAACTTGTTTATCAGAGGAATCCGAAGATTATTCGGTGGAAGATTTGGGTCAATTGTAGCAACCTCATTCAAGGATTTCACGAGAAAGCTTCAGAACATAGCAAAGTTGTCATATGGACTGTTTCTAGCCATTCTCATCCCACTGCTCATTGGGTTTGGTCCTTTTACAGCTGTGGTTGATGACCCGATCTTCATCCCCGTCATGTCATCGTTGGCATTAGGTATGATGACCGGTATATTCTCAGGTGTCATATTCGGGGGTGTTGGACTCCTTGATAGTCGTGACCAACTTTGGATTCTGAAGAGTGCACCAAGAGGAGTTCCGAAGTTCATTATAGCCCGAGTGATATCATACATGATTGTGGGAATTCCCTATGCCCTCATACCAGCCATGTTCACAGGATTCATACTCAATTTCACTGTGGAAAATACAATGATGTTGTGCATCTATGTCTATTCGATAGTATTGGGAGGAATCTTCGTTGGTGTAGGAATCACAGCGAGCAATCCTTCATTTGAGGACACGTCGAGTGGTGCATTCATCATCAATCAGATTGCTACAATTCTCATACTGATGATATCGATAATTGTATCAATCATTCAGGGTGTATTTGTCGCAATCAATCAAGGTGTCTTTGGTCCATCAATGCTCCTATCAAGCATTCCCACTCCGATAATTGGACTAGTAGTACTTATGTTTGGGATGATCAGACTCAACTTCTCGGAGGTGGACTGAAAATGAGATCTTTTAGACTATTTTCGTCCATTCTTCTCATCCTTATGCTATCGCTAGCTTCAATGCAAATTGATGCGGATCCAGAAATGAATATCCAAAGTCAAGAGAATACTTTCACAGTTTGTGATGAAATACAGGGCGTCCCCTATGTCTGGCAAGAGGTCAATGGGTTCTGTTTCCCCTCCGCTCTCTCAATGGTCCTTCAGAGTATGGGATTAAGTTTGAGTCTTTATGACATCTTAGCAGCATCAGGATCAGGTTTCTCTATAGTATCTGCCAGCTTTGATGAAACAATGATGATCTACCCAGGTGTCATGGTGAGACAAATGCCATGGTTTGAGTTCTTCACAGATCTTTATGGTTTAGAGATGCAATTCTATCTTGATTCCGGAACTGATTATGGCTTATCTACAATACAGATATTGCAAAGTTGGGGTTCAAAATTTATTGACTATAATAATTCTCTCTCATTATCACCTTTGGAAGTGATGAAAGAATCGATTGATTCAGGATATCCATTGGCAATTTCTGTTGACACCTACTACCTTCCTCCACATGACTGGGATGTCGTTAGACAATACATTGGGCCAATTCAGCCCGGTGGAGTTGGACATGCTATTGTGATTGTTGGTTACAACGACACGACACACCAAGTGCAAGTTCACGACCCAGGTGTTGGTCTGTTGCAGCCGAACTATGGATACCCAGATGATGGTCGATGGTACTATAACATGACATATGCCACTCTTGACCTAGCCTGGGGAGGTTGTGGGTACGCTACATTTAGGGTGTCTAATGGTACAGGACCTGTTGCGGACTTCGAGGACAGACTAGCATCATACATAGCCCAGAAACTGATTGGCAATCGTTCTGAATATTTTGAAGGTTACGAGAATTTCTTCTACCTTAGTGCTGGAGCAGGTGCATTCAGAGGTATGGGCCTCGACATGAATCCAGAATCGATTCGTGACTACTGCACCTATTTCCTTGAGATAAACAAACCAACTGCCATTAGAATGCTTGGTCATAATCTCGAGGCAATGATGACTATGCAGTATCTTGCCTACCGGAGTTCACTTGATTCTTTGCCGGACCTTCTTCCGACCATTAATCTGCAAGCATTTTTCGATGAAGCCACCAATGCACTCCCGCATATGGAGGTTCTCAGTCATAATGCATCCATAACAAGTGGAATCAATATTGAGAGTCGTGACAGTTTATTGTACAACACGTTCTTTGGCATGGCAGACAGCTTTGAGGTTTCTCAAGACCTAGATTATTCCATCAATGAGTTTTCTGGTGAGTTGGAAGAAATATCCACACATTTTAGCGCTATAGCTGATGCGTGGAAGTTGGCAGGTGAAGCTCTCTCTCAGGAACTAGTTGGATCAGGAGGTTTGCCTGATAGTAACTTGGTTGTAGTAATAGGCGGAGGGGCTACGATTTTGATTATCGGGGTAATTCTTGTCGTTTGGAGAAGGAAACCTAATCAGGATAGGTGATTAAGAAGTTCACACGAATTAGGAATATTGTTCATCCAATAACGGAAGATTTATTACGCATCATGTTTCCGCATTACTGGGTGTCGCGTTCGGATGAATCAAGGGGATGAAGAAAAAATGGAAGGACTATCAGCTGATGCTGTTGCTGATTACTTTCTTGCTGTATCTCATCCTAAGAGAATCAGGATTCTTAGCCTTCTTGCAGGAGAGAGTATGGATTTCTCAGACCTTCTAAGTAATACAGGTATACGAAAGACCGCACTCTCTAATCAACTCGCTAGACTCACTGAGAAACGACTCATCGAACGGGTGAGTCATGGACACTATGCTCTCACTAAGGATGGTAAGCATGTTCTCAAGGTGATAACTGACACTTACAAGAAATCTCGAGTGAGTAAAGAGGAGGAGAAGTTGAGAATTCTAGAACGCTACTCCTATAGAAGTGATGAAACAATGACCAAGGAAATACAGGTAGAGATCAGACAACTCGACCCGATGACCGTAGCTAGTGTTCAGGTCATTAGCAAGACCCCAGAGGAAGATGCTTGGAAAAAGTTGGTTGCTTTCGCTGAACCGAGGGGATTGCTAAAGGACCAGAAGAAGAACCCAATCTTTGGTTTCAACAACCCAGATCCAACCAAAGGCCAGGAGGAGTATGGATACGAGTTCTGGATTCGTATTGATTCTGATATGAAGTTGGATGAGGGTGTGACAAAGAAGAAGTTTAGTGGCGGCCTCTACGCAGTGAAAAGATGTAACCTCACAAAGGAAGCAACATCTGAGTTCACGCAAGAACATGGTGTATCAGAGAGCTGGTTCAGACTAACTGAATGGTTAAAGTCGAGTGAGTACAAGCAGGGCTCGCATCAATGGCTAGAGAAGTCTGTAAATCCAAACAAACCGGATGAGGACCTATTACTAGACCTGCACATGCCCATCGAAAAATAACACTTGAGAGTGGAACACAGATGCTCACACCCATCGGCTAGAAGAGTGCTGTGCGTCTATGCTCCACTTCTCCTTTCTTTTCCTGTATACTTGTATGTTTCGACTATCCAAGGAGAAAGAAAGACATGAACAAACAACTCAATGAGTCAGAATCACAAGCATTGAAGAATCTTGAAGAACTCATAGATGAAGAGATACCTAAGCTTCGAAGCATAAAGAGTGGAACGACAGGACTCTACAGTTTCGGATTCGTTGAAGAAGAGAGTCATGTTGTTGCTTTGAGCATTCGAGGGAAGAATCTCTCATCACTACCTGCATCACTGAAAGAGCTGGAACACCTACAGATACTGTATCTTAGAGATAACAAACTGGAAACCATTCCCCAATGTGTTTGTGAATTACCTAACCTGTTAGACCTTGATGTGTTCAACAATAGGATACATGAAATCCCTGAATCAATTGGCAGCTTAGACACTCTCGAAAGGGCAGATCTGTCAAGAAACTTCTTCGAAACACTTCCAGACTCCATTGGCGAACTGAAAAACTTGAGAAGGCTTGGACTAATGGATGTCAAACTTGAGGTGTTGCCAGAATCAATTGGAAATCTAACAAAATGTTGGGACCTCGCTATCTTCATTAACACACTCGAAGCATTTCCCGACTCAATAGGAAACATGACCGGACTGACCAGACTTACAGCTCACAAGAATAGGCTTGTTGAGCTACCAGCAACAATAGGGAATCTAAGAATTCTAGAACAACTTACACTAAATGATAACAACTTGATATCACTCCCAGAGGAAATTGGGCAATTAGTTAAGCTAGAGAGTCTCAGATTAGAGGGAAATCTGCTCAAAACTTTACCAGATTCAATCACACACCTAACATCATTGAAAGGATTGAACATCTCCAAAAACAAGTTCTCATCATTTCCCACAGGTATGAAGAAATGGATTGAGGATTTGGAAAGTGCTGGATACAGAGTAAGGATGAACAAACAACACCGAAGTTTTCTCGGTATTTAAAAGAGAAGAGCGTGGTCTGGATGACCACTACTCTTGTGCATTAGTTCTCTTTACTGAAGAAGACCGTAGAAGCTTGGAAGATGAACTCTGATTCAACAACGAAGCTTTGGGTCCAAGTTGGTAGTGGTGGTGCTTCACATTGCTCAAGCATATCTTGCCATGACTCATCTGTAAGACGATCATCCATTGGCCAAGTAAACTCATAGTAGGAGAACACTGCTCCTCTTGTGAGAATGACCTGCCCCTCAATCGGAACTGCTACAAGAATCACCATTGGTTTTCCAACTCCTTCCTCAAGCACCTCTTCCTCATTAGGATCTGTGTGTACATCTGCAATGACAGCCATTTCATCATCTGCACCTGAAGTCAGCATATCGTCTTGGGGGAGCTCGACAATCCGTTCAAGAATATCACCACTATATCTGATCCAACCATACTCCTCACTAGAGAGTGCAGTTCCTTCAAGTTCCTTAATAGATATGGTCTGAAGAACCAATAGGAAGTCTTTCAGTTTTTGCAGCTTTTCTTCCATGAGAGAAGACAACAAATCTCGCGAATCAAGTCCCGTTAGCATCATCTCGCAGAGAGATGCCAGACGGGCATAGAGTGCAGGTACAGGTTCAACATAACCCTTGGCGATGGGAGGAATCGACGTATATACTGAAGTGTATGATTGTTTTACATATAGAATTGTGTCGTGGCGTAGCTCAGCCCATGATGCTAATGCTGTGGATAGTTGTTTATCAACCCATGCCTTGCTCTGCATGAACAATGGATAGCCTTCACCAGGATCATTCAAAAGAGGCAGAAGTGAATAGATCCAGAGATAGTACAGATTTTGGGTCCATTCACTCTCAGTCATGTTACCAATCTTGTTCCAAATCATCTCCATCTGTGATGTATAGTTCACATAGTGCTTCTCACTGTCAAGCAGTTCCCAGGCTCGGTCAGAACCGAATGCAGCCATGACATCAAGACCCTTTGGCATAAGACGCGGCTGCAAGATAGTGCCTACATTCTCGTACACAAGCTGTCCGAGGATGTAACTGTCAGGAATGTATCTCTGACCCATGAACCTCAGACCCATTGTCTGAGTTAGTGTTTTAGTGTCAGGAACAGGATGTCCCAGAATGAGAGGTTCCTTGAGTGTTAATGCCTCATCAATGAACTGCTCAAGCAAAGTTTCATTATTTAAATCTGAAAGCTGGACCTCAGAACCATATATACTCTGGATTACATTCAGGTACTCTGAGGGGATAAGATCATCAGCAGTGCCAACGAAGAATGCAGTTGGCTCATAGAGTGCGTCCCAAATTACCAGACCTTCTGGAGCGCCAAGAAGACCAGGAACATCCAAAGTCAGTGCCAAGGAAATCAGGATGGCTTGCGCTGTGTTGTCCATTCCCTGATCATTTGGTTCAGGTGGTAGCTCGGGCTGAAGCCTGAATGAAACCCGACCAAACCACATCATCGCCTGGAAGTATCTCTCAAGACGCTCACTTCGAGTGTAGTGACCTCTTGGGACAAATTGCGTGAAGTCCTCTATATAATTCATGAACCACTGATCTGTCATCTCAGAATGCTCATCTATGAGCTGAAGAACCCGATCAACTTCTGGAGCTACCGCAGCTGGAAAGGCAGGCGGTACTACGGTCTCATTGTCCAGTAATGTCAGTGCTACAGTGAAGAAAATGAGGTTTCTGAGAGCTGCATTTTTCCATCTGCCTTCTGGAGCTTCTTCATACTGTGAGAACGAGATGTCCAATAGTGCATCAGTCAAGTTGCCGAGAAGGTCCCAGAATGAATATACCTCCACCTCTCTCAGGGCAAGGTCATAGAGCACATGATAGGCATGCAGCACAGCGTCAGTTGACACAAAACTTGGAACATATTCATCCTCGTTGAGTGACAAGATCTCATGGATCTGTTTGTATTCAGATTGGTGCATCACTGCAAATCCGTTGTCAACTATCATCTGCGTCACTTCCGCTGGTAGTGAGGGAAATTGTTCAAGGTTCGCTATGTTCGCCAGTCCAGCACTCACACTATAGGCAGGCGCATTAAGAGTGAACGGTTCCTCATATGGGACGAACTCTGCGAAGTCACCCGACACGATATGATCGATTGTATACGTAGTATCATTTGGATGACTCGACTCAGGATTCCAGAATGCACCTCCTAGAAAGCCAAGTGTCGTGACAAATGAAACCGCAAGCAGGGCTGATGCTAGACCTGCTCCCATCATTTTTCGTTTTACCTCTGAATCGAGAGCCCTGATAATCACTGAAATCACTATGAATTGTACATACTAGTTATACTTAGTACCATGGAATAGAACAATGTGTTCAGATTTTAGAACACTCAATTCAAGCGAAAGCTTTGCGTTTGTGCTAAGAGATTAAATGGATGAGGTATCTATCAGTTATGTGGATTCTAGGATGAGAGAGCAGTCAGATGACAATACAATTGAATCGGAGTTGAGAGGCAACACACTTCAAGTCTATTGGTATATGCTCTCCCAAAATGAACCGGTTGGGGTCCGAGAAGTGCAAAGAGCTGTTGGTATGTCTAGTCCTTCTGTGGCTAGCCATCACCTTACTAAGCTTGTTTCACTAGAACTAGTTGAGAAGAAACCTGATAACTCCTACGAGGTAAGTAGAGTCGTCAAGGTAGGTGTCCTGAGAAACTTCATTGAGTTCCGAGGAAGATTTCTGCCCAGGTATGTCTTTGTGGCGATCTTTTTCACAGCTTACACAATTGCTTATGTTGTGCT
>JBHLRQ010000007.1:0-58172 GCA_048882385.1 Candidatus Thorarchaeota archaeon
ATATGGGAATCGTGGTAGGAGGGGGGAGTTTCGTAATTGAGGGCATGTAACGAAAAACTAGCCCACACGCTCGCCTTCTTTCTGTTTAAGATGGTTTATGCCCATCGAATCCTACTTAGACTGTTATTAACCCGATATATTACCTATTAAAGTTTGTTTTGGTACTGAGATATTTCACAAAATTAACGGCGTTTAGACGTCGTAAAAGTGCTTTGGAGAGGTTTCGATTTAACGAACAATGTAAGCAAAAAGCGCTTATTTTGGAAGTTAAACCAAAGCAATTCACTATTGATAATAGTTAGAATAAGATAGAGAGAACGTGCGCCTTCATGTGAAAGCGCACAAATTACATTTAATCGCTAGAGTATGGCTTTGTGATGCTCTCCTCTTCAACCTGAGTAGGCTTGTGACCTTTTCTCCATTCTTCAATAGGTTTGGAGAACTTCTCCTCAATTCTAGACCTGTGGATTGTATTCATTGCACAGAATGGGATGATCCTTCCATCAGGAACAGAATAGTTGATGTCACAATGTGAAACACGCTCGAGGTCAAAGTTGTAGGGATCCATAAAGTGCATCATTCCAATCATAATGATTCGACGCATGAATTTAGCCAGCGACTCATAGTCACCTCGATTCAGGAAGGCACCAAGGAGGTCCTTGAGCAGACCTTTCTTCTTGATATGACGAATACCAGCCGCAAGTTTGGCTTTAGCACGCTTACTTGCACCCCTTGCTTCGTCAGCGTAAAGGTTGGCAATCTCTTCAAGTAAGATGAGGAACTTGTCAACATTAATCAAGTCTGTGATGGGCTTATAGGAACCATCATCATCGATGTAGATGAAAGTAGCCATTCCACAAGCGAAGTGTGAGCTGAGTTCTAGGTCAGGACCACCTTTGATTAGACCAAGTGCACGACCAACTGGCATCATGGAGGGTACAGGATACCACTCTGTTGCGGGAATCTTACCCCCAGTCTGTTCTTCTATTGCGTGAATTGCATCAGGAATTGTAATTCGCATATCCCTACGAGCGTTGTGGTCAATACGACCTGTTATGCTCACAGGTTGGAAATTGACGCATCGTACAACATCACGATTTTCAACAGCAAATTCGATTATACCACCAAGTTGGTGGTCATTTACACCACGAACCACAGTTGGAACTAGTACGAGAGATTCCATACCAACTTCCCGTGCATTCTGAATAGCCTGCTTCTTTAAGGGAAGAAGGTTTGTTCCTCGGGCCGCTAGATAGGGCTCAGGAGTAACACCATCAAACTGCATATAGATGGTCGAGAGACCTGCATCACGGAGCTCTTGCAAGTATTCTTTACTCTTGCCGACGCGGATTACATTGCTAGCTATTTGCACATGTTTGAATCCTAATTGTTTTGCCCACTTGATATACTGTGGAAGATGTTTGCTAACAGTTGGCTCACCACCAGCGAACTGTAATGCGGGTGCAGGAACTGGTAGGTTGCTACGGAGGTTTTTCATCATATCAAAGACTTCCTGTGGATCAGGTTCATAGACTGTGCCACCTTCTGCAGCTACAGCGAAACAAATCGGACAACGTAGATTGCAACGATTGGTTACATCTAGAAGAGCTAGAGCTGTGTGAGATTTATGCTCAGGGCACTGGCCACAATCCTCTGGACAACCTTTCACAGTTTCAGTACGGGGATTATCAAGTCCGACGGATTTATACCACCATTTCTGGGCTTTTTTGAACATCTCAACATCGCCCCAATAAACATCAATAAACTCACCGTGATCTTCACAAGTCTTCTTGTACATTACTTTGCCATCTTCCTCATAGAGGGTAGCTTCAATCACGTGGACTTTGTCATCAGTCAAGAAACACTCTGGACATATCGACTCAGTGTTATACGGTAGTTCCTTGACTGGGTATCTTTCAACACGATACCTAGAGATTGGCCCACCATCTTCATGCTTAATGGGCACCTCTGGAATTGGTTTAACATCATCAGTAGCCATAATTATTCTCTCCATGACCACATGGCACCACCACTGAACAGGGTGGTATTTACAGGCACAGGGGCAAAAAATCTGAATATAAATTTAATCCGAAGTTTCAGAGTATGTAGAGTGAGCTTTCCTCACTCCGTTTCTTCCTCAATTAGAAGAACATATCCTTCATTGAATCCGCCACGAGCTATAAGTTTCGTATGACGCTGAAGTTCTAAAAGTGCCGGATCTGCATTCCTAAGCTTGATGAGTGCATCAATGGCTTCTTGGATATCCACCAGTTCTTCAGAATCTCCCGAGAAGAGAAATTCTTGAGCCTCTTCAACTATTTTCTCACGCAAGAGAACATCGAGCTCATCTTTACTTGCTACGCGTACTTTGGGATTTCCTCCCTGCTCACGAATCATATCTGGAACCTTGTCACGGACTAACTTGTCTTTCAAAAGTGTCACCACGGTTATTTGATGGCGAGTGCTACTTCAACCTGATACTTTGCTTCAGAGAGAAATGCATCAACAGCACTCTGGATTACTCCAGGTAGTTCTGCAGTCCAAGGAGCCTCAGCATCTCGGGGTGTGGAATCTGTCATTGATTCAAATGGAAGAAACTTTGGCGTTAAGGATTCATCAAAGGAAATCGTTCCAACCCATTGACCATCATTATCAACAAACTCGTAAGTTGGAAGGAATTTCCTATTGCTCTCAGGAACAACAGCATTCCAATAGATAGACATTCCATTGAACTGCTGAGGGTTTCCAAGACCAATATTATAGGTGTCCATAGTTGCTGTAGCACTAACTACTTTGTAGAGTATCCCAATTTTGCAATTCAAACATTGATTAAACTCGAGTCCATCACCACTTGGTTCTACATACGCTATTCCATTCTTCTCTATGTTGTCATCATTACAATGAACACATAGATTCATTCCCCACCGAACTTCGAGATGATCTCTGAATGGACCCTTGATGAAACGATCTACAGCTTCCTCAAATGCACTCCTAACAGCGGCTGCACCTTCATGTTCCATTTTTGTTCTTATAGCTTTGAAAACTTCAAGAATATCCTGCCAGAGAATGTTCATGATCATGTCAGCTAGCTTGTCTAAGGGTCGTTCTTCAAGAGCACTCATGACAATCAACTGAAGACTTGATATTTCTACTATTAAGTAAACATCTGTCAGACCTATTGATGGTCAACTAGGTCTAGCCTAAGGTTTTTAACTGAGGTTCTCTGAGAAACCAGAGTACGAATAGGTGAGAAAAGGATGGATTGCCAAATTCAATAATTCAAATGACCATCCCTTTAGTCAGGACCATACAAAACTCTCACCTCAGGGAAACCCGTTAGTGTTTTGTTATTTCTTCCAATTGCATGAAAAGAGGATACTACCATGAGCTCATTACCTAAACGATATGAACCGCAATCATTGGAATCAGAAGTATTAGATTTCTGGGAAAAGAATGATGTATATAGAAAGACAGTAGAACTGAGGGAAGCAGGTCCTCGATGGAACTTCTTAGAAGGCCCACCCACTACCAATGGGTTCATGCATGTTGGTCATGCTCGTGGTCGCGCGATGAAAGATGCACAGCTACGATATATGACAATGAGAGGGTTCAATGTATGGCGTCGTGGTGGCTGGGATATGCAAGGACTTCCCGTTGAGCTTGAAGTAGAGAGGATGGAAGGAATAGACCAGAAGGGACTCATAGAATCCGACCTTGGGATGGATGTATTTGTTCAGAAATGTAAAGAACTTGTAGACTATTATCTTGAGGGGTGGGTAAATGACTCAGTAAGATTGGGTCTCTGGTTGGATTATCCCTCAGCATACCAGACGAGAAGAGATGATTATATAGAACATGTCTGGTATTTTCTAAAGATGGCTGATGAGAAAGGTCTTCTTGGTCGAGGGTACAGAGTCAATCCAATATGTCCTCGATGTGTCACTGCACTCTCTGGACATGAGGTTTCCCAAGGATACCAAACAAAAATAGATCCCTCAATATATGTCAAGTTCAAGCTTGTTGGAAGAGAACACGAGTATTTGGTTATATGGACCACGACACCATTCACGCTGATATCGAACGAGATGGTGTCAGTTCATCCAAAGATGAGGTATGTGAAAGTTGACGTTGGTGGCGAATTCTGGTGGTTAGTAGAAGACCTTGTAGAGGAGGTTATGCAAAAAGCAAATGTTGCGACATATGAAGTCGTAGAGTCACTTTCCGGAAAGAAGATGTTAGGATGGAAATACGAACATCCTTTCAAAGACGAAGTACCTTTCCACCGAGAACATGACGAAGAGTATATGCATGCAGTGGTCACAGGCACCCATGTAACCGTCGAAGATGGTACTGGACTTGTTCACACAGCACCTGGTTTTGGTCCAGATGACTTCAACGTTGGAAGAGAGTTCAATGTGCCAATATTTGCCCCTGTCACACCATCAGGAAAATTCACTGATGAGGTTCCAATGTTCAAAGGAAGACTTGTGTTTGACACTAATCCTGAGGTTCCGAGGTTGTTGGATGACAAAGGACTACTTGTTCATGAGGAAACTCTATCACACGAGTATCCTCACTGTTGGAGATGTGATACACCCCTCGTCTATCTCGCGGATAATACTCAATGGTTCCTAAAGATGACCGGAGTCAGAGAGCGGTTGGTTGAAGCCAACAAGGAAGTGGACTGGACTCCGGATTGGGCAGGAACTGGACGGTTTGGAGATTGGTTAGCGAATGCTGACGACTGGTGCATATCTCGGTCTAGAGTGTGGGGGTCACCATTACCAGTTTGGACATGTGATGATTGTGATGCAGAAGTAGTCATAGGTTCAAGAAAAGAATTGAAGGAAAAAGCACTCACTTTTCCGGATGACTTTGAAATGCATAGGCCTTGGGCAGATGAGGTTGTTTTGAAATGCGAGAAATGTGGCGGCGAGATGCACAGAGAGGAATTTGTGACTGATTGTTGGTTGGATTCTGGTATGGCTCATACTGCAAGTGTTGATTATCTACGAGACCCTGCATTGCACAAAGAGCTATACCCCTACGATTTCATAACTGAAGCTGTAGATCAATCAAGGGGATGGTTCTATAGTCTACTTTACACATCTGTTGTAATGCATGGTAGTACACCATTCAAAGCCTGTGTCAGCCAAGAGCACGTATTGGATGCTGAAGGAGGGAAGATGAGTAAGTCAAGAGGAAATGTAGTTTGGGCAAAGGATGCCTTCTCAGACATAGGTGCAGACCCATTCAGGGTCTTCGTTCTTACACGATCAGCTTCATGGTCACGTATGAACTATGATTCAAAGGAGATAGAACTCACAAGAAAGAAGCTTGATGTTTTGTGGAACGTTGTTCTATTCGCAGAAACATACATGGACCTCGACAAATTCAAGTATGATAAGAAAAGGATGACAGAGTTCCTAGATAAGGCGGACCTAGAGGACAAATGGTTGCTCTCTAGGGTACAGAGTGTCGTCAAAGAATACAGGGTCAATATGGACAAGTACCTATGGCATCATGCTGGACGAGTATTGCTAGACTTTGTATCCGAAGATCTAAGCAGGGTATATCTTCCTCTAGTGAAGAAAAGGGTCTGGTTGGACCGTGATGATCCAAAGAAGGTCATGGCTTATGATGTCATGTACTACACCCTACAGACCTTCTTGAGATGTTTCAACGTGTTCACTCCGTTCCTTGCGGAGAAACTACACACTGATTTCCTAATGCGGTTTTCTGATGGTTTGCCAGAGTCAATAAACATGACAGATATGCCTGAAGCAAATGACAACCTCCTTGATGAAGAGATGGAGACGACTTTTGAAATACTACAGGAAATGCGGAGTGCAGCAAGTCATGCTCGTAACAAGAAGGGTATGAAATTAAGACATCCAGTGGCGAAAGTCACACTAATAGCTGAGAATAAGGAAACTGCAAAACGAGCACAGAACCTTTCCGAATTGTTGAAGGATGATCTTAACACAAGATCTTTCGAAGCTTTACTGACTGATGTTATGGCAGAGTTTACTATGCTCACTGTCAAGCCGAATTACAAGACTCTCGGTCCAAAGTACAAAGACATGATGAAACATCTTGTTGCTACACTTGAAACTGTTGATGCTGTCAAGTTAAGATCAGACATGGAAAAGGGAAAGGCATCCGTTACTGTAAATGGAAAGAAGCTAACGTTGGAAACAGGAGATGTAGAATTTGAAGAGAGCCTCCCAGAACATCTAAGCTTTGCAGATTCAAAGGTAGGAAAAGTGTATGTTGATGTGACTAGGACAAAAGAGCTGGAAGCTGAAGGGCTTGTACGTGATGTCATAAGAAGAGTTCAAGTAATGCGCAAAGAGCTCGACTTGAAGGTAGAACAATCTGTAGATGTGCTACTATATTTCTCTGAAGATGATGCAGTCGAGCTTTCAAAGATGTTCGAAGCACATCTGGCAAACGAGATACGTGCAGATTCACTTGACATGATGGGACCAAGTGCTAAGCCAAAGTGGAAGAACTTTTCTTATGTAAAAGAGTGGGACATAGACGATCTCAAACTCAAAGTTGGAATGAATCCGAAGTAATCAATTAAACTGGACTCTTATCCCTAGTGAGGACTTCAAGCAGGGTATAGAAGGCTTCAGCGTTCTCTTTCAGAGAGTCAATAGAAACCCACTCATTTGCTCCATGGACATTGTCACCTCTTGGACCAAAGTCAAACAGGTCTACACCTTCTGGTGCGAAGTATCTGGAATCAGAACCACCAAAGCCCTCCACAATCCTATAGTGGATACCCTCTTTCTCAAGTGCCCATCTGAAAGATTTGATGAGATGAGAGTCAGGGTCACAATTCACGTATCCGATTCCAGGACTGACTTTGAGAGAAAAATAATCAACTCGACCTTTCAAAGAATCTTGAAAAGCTGCATCGACTGCTTCACCATCATTGGTCATAGCACGAACATCCACATAGAGTCGCCACAGGTCTCCCTCTTTTGATAAGATATTGGGACATATGTTCGTTCCTTTGTCGGATCGAGCTGTAGGAAATTTCGTCATCGATAATGCAAGAATAGATCGAATCAAGTCAGTCAAATTTGCATCATATGTAAATTCTGCGCCTTTTGGATCAGGATGAATTACATCCATCTCCACATAGTCAGGAACCACGTTACTTTTCAAAAATGGACCACGGACATCTTGGATAACAGCTTGAGAATTGATGTCAAGATATTTCGAAGCGGCAATCATCGCATGTCGATCTACTCCAAAGCGCATGTAGGCACTGTGTCTCGAATCAGTTCCGTAAGTTTCTGTGGTCACTTTCAAAGTCTTCTTACGACCTTTGATTTTGTGCATTTGTTCTCTTACATGAATTACAGTGGGAAGCATGTTTCTTCTTTTATGGATGATATCCTGACCATTCCCATCAGCCACCACGACATAATCTGGGAAGAGTCCTTGCTTGATGAGGTGTTCCTTCAGTACTCCAGCACCCTTCCGTCCTCCAATCTCCTCATCTCCAGATACTGCAATCATTACCATGCATGAAAAATCCGACTCCGCGAGCTTATCAGCCATTAAAAGAAGTGAAACGATGTTTCCTTTGTCATCACACGTCCCTCTTCCGTAAGCCCGGTCTCCATCAACATGCAACTTCAGAGGATCGGTTTTCCATTTCTCTCGGTCAAAAGGAACGACATCAAAGTGGGCCAGAAAAAGTATCTTGAACTCCCCATGACCTCGACGACCAAATGCAGTTGTGTATCCATTCTCCTCGATGATCTCTGTAAGAAATCCAAAATCACCGAGTACCTTGTTGATATACTCAGGACACTTTCTGGTAGCTTTCATCTCATCATTATTCCTTGTATCAAATGCAACTAAGGTTTCCAGAAGTGAAACTGGGTCTAATGTCATCTCTATCGAAGATACACGATACGAAGTGAGTCAAAAGTCTATCCACTCAAGTTGACAATGCAGGAAGAGAAAGCTGTGATAAGGGACAATCTTCTCATCATGAGGTCCTAGATTCTCACCTCATGTCCAAAGACCAGTAGAGAATCTCATTTTCTTCTGTAGTAGACTGCAATACCTAGTAGTACCGCTGTAACTCCAACTCCAGCTACAATGATCTGAGGTAGATTATTCTCGAGAAGACTTCGCGAACTCGTTACATTGACAAGAACCCAATCACTCCCAGTTCTACCCACAGTATTAGTGACAACGCAAGTGAAGTTGTGGAGCCCTACTTCAAGTCCATCTATGTTTATCTCAATATGGTCATCAGCTCGATTGCGAGTGAGATTCATTAGCCCTGAGGTAAAGATTGCATCATTATCATAGATAACATAATCAACAGGATAGTCTTCCATCACATTCCAATAGATTGCGTAGCCAGTATCACCTACGGTATAGTTGAGATGTTCAGTTGCTTGTCGTCCACCATCTTCCGGATAGATGATGAATGAGTGGTCAAACACAAATGGTGGTGATGGATCACAGATAAGTTGAAAGAAATTCATTATTTCTTCAGATGTAGCATCTTCTCCGGTTATCGTCACATTCTGCAAAAGACCACTGTTAGAAGCGGAGGGAGGCCATGAAGGGAACAACCAATAGGACACCATTACATCATAGAAAACACCCTCATAGGTAAAGTTGTACTCAATAGCCCAGAATGTCTGATCCCAAAGAGAATAAACCTCATAATATGGGTCTGGTAATATAGTTACGTTGATATCAAGTCCCCATGGACCAGTCCAAGATTTCATAAGATCCTCATAGACTGCATTCCATGTGCTTTCATCTATACCCCAGTAGGATATCGCTGGCTTGAACCAATCATACCCAGTCCATATGAGCCCTGCATCTTGGATGATGTATTTGAAGAATTCTGGTTCAGTGACAATCCCCAGGGAGCTAAACATCGATACGTTAACATTGGGTATCTCATCCCAAGTCGTAATATTATGGACATAAGATGGTTCATTCTCTATTCGTAGGAAAGCCTCTTTCTCCACGATATCAAGTGTGCCGGTTTCATTGGTTCCAGTGATATATCTACAAGGAAAAAGAACCCCATCTTCTAAGTCCCAAATCAAATCATATTCGAATGCAGGTGTTTGAGGAACGGTTGATAACAAAGCAACACCAAGTAGTAGAGTAAGGAAAATGAGAATTCGATTATGATGACTCACGAAACTCACCCTGCTGCTTCAGGCATATCATGAGTATTAAGAATTTCTAAGTTTCTTCATAATTCATCTTCGAAATTCCAAAAGTCCAACAATCATAATTCGTAATTATTCATGAGAATGAAGATTCGTATGTCAAATGAAAAAGCTTTGACAAGGGACAGTAAAGTTGCCCCTTGCATCTCTGAACCAATCAGGTTCTTTTGTAGATCCATCTGTTCCAGGAGCTCAGACTTGGCAGTTCTTCAGGCATTTCCTTTCTCTTCCGGATTTCGAGTATGATCTCTTCTTGAAGGTTAGATGGGAGAGGTTCGAAGCCCCGGAACTCATAGCCAAAGAAGCTGCGTCCAGCTGTAGCGCTTCGGAATTCATCAGCAATTCCTATTGTTTCAGCAGTGGGGAGTGTGCCTTTCACCGTGACAGCGTCTTCCTCGCCTTCTATTGTGACAATTTGACCTCTGTGACCAGTTAAGACTTTGATCACGGATCCCTGTGTATCGGTTGGTGTCTTTATGTCAGTATTCAGAACAGGCTCGTAGAGACCTGGTCTCCCTGTAAGGAAACCCATATTCAATCCTGCACTCACCATTGTGGCAACCTCGTTGTAGCCGGTATGAGCAGGATCAGTATGGACAGTAGCATCGGTAAGGACTACCTTGACACCCATAACTGGTTCTTTTGCAATTGGACCGCTTTCAATGAATTCTCTGAAGGTTGTCTGCAAATAGGAGAAGATTCTATCAAATCTCTGCACACCACTCATTGCATCAACTAGCATTGAAGATTCATAGATGTCGAGAATCTTTCGAGCTTCCTTTGCATCCCATCCAGCTTCATCTCGAAGAATTGCTGCACGCTCTCTGTCAGGCATTTCAGCTGTAATTCTCTTCTTCTTGATGAGTTCAACAGTTTTCTCGTCGAGTGGTTCAAGGTACATACGAATCCTGTTGTGTCCGTTTGGTGACTTTGTATGGAATTCATCACCACGTTCAGTCATCTTCTCTCGGTATACAATAATGGGTTCGGATACCTTAATCTTGACTTGCTCATTGATTCGTTTTGTAAGAATCTCAATCTGGAGAGGATCGATTCCATCCAGTCGGTACTCACCAGACTCCTTGTCATGAAAGAATCTTGCAGTAGGATCAGCCATGATCCACTTTGAAACAACCTCACCAAGTTTAGCAATCTCTTGCGGGTCAATTGGTTTAATACTTCGACTTACAACAGGTTCGCTGACATACTCGATTGCCTCAAAGCCTTTCATATCGGAACCAGGAGCTACAAATGATTCTCCGCTTGGACACATAAAACCAAAGACCGAGAACAGGTTGCCTGCTGGAACTTCGTCCATGTCCAGGATATCAGTGATCTCCTGAACACCAAGTCGCTTCACCTTAGCATTCTGCCTCATGTTGACAAGAGCAATCTCCTGGCCAGATTTTATTGTGCCAGAGAATACTCTCCCAATCAGAGTAGGTCTCTTGCTCTTTGGGTCTACGAAAATTTTTGTAATCATCCCACAGAGCGGTCCCTTCGGATCAACATCAAGAAGCGCTTTGCCCTCAGGACTATCAAGCTCACCCTTCCAAATCCGGGGAATCTTGTACTTCTGGGCTTCCCTAGGATTTGGCAGGTGCTTCACAATCATCTCGAGGAGTGCATCATCAAGTGGCAGATTTTCTCGTAGCCATTTCTCATCACCCTCATTGTATTTCTCAAATACAACAATGGGCTTGATGTCCTTCTTCTCTAGTGTCTTCATTGTGAATGCCCATCCAGTCTTTGCGCTCCCTATTGCGACGCTTCCATCCTGGAAATTGACTTTCCAGTCTTTCCCGTAACCCTCAGGTGCGACCTTCTTGATCAGCTGGTTGACTTTTGCAATGATAATGTCAATACGCTCATAGACCTTGGCTGGTGGAAGTTTGAGCTCGTTGATAAGTCGGTCAACCTTGTTGATGAACAAGACAGGTTTGCATGCCTCGCCACCAACTGCTAGACGAATATTCGTTTCAGTCTGGGTCATGACTCCCTCAAGAGCATCCACTAGAATGACTGCACCATCACTGGCACGTAGTGCCCTTGATACCTCACCTGTGAAGGAGAGATGTCCGGGAGTATCAGATAATTGGACTAGGTATTCTTCACCCTCGACCTCAAAGTTAAGCAGCACGACTGAAGTAAAGATTGTGATACCTCGCTCCTGCTCCTCTTCATCAGAGTCAGTCATCAATGCCTGTCCAGCAGCTGCGTCGGACATAAGACCAGCACGACGCATCAGATAGTCTGTTGTCGTGGTCTTTCCATGGTCAATATGCGCACTGATCGATATGATCCTCTTATGATCGTAATCGTCTGATAGGATGAGCCTCTTGATTGCATCTGGCTCTTTGATTTTAACCATCAGGATGTCTCCTTGTTATTGAATTTGTGTTCCCTCATCTTATTGTACGATAGCATATCCCCAACTGCGAATATTAACACGAGAGAACTCGTCGGGGTCACCAGCGGCCTCACCGGTGGCTTGCGCGACCTCGCGAATGGATGATTAAAAGTATTTCGTCATGGACTCTCTTTACTCAAAAATAGGAGAACTGGATTCACAAAGACCAGTTTTCATAGGATTCTTTGTTCTTCAATAGAAGACACATCAGCGTTTCGCAATGACTATCATCCGCTCCGAGTTTGCGGCATAAGGAAGTCTTGGTAGCTTGGCGTGACCATAGAGTTCAATCTTCTTGAATCCGACTTCTTCAAGCATCTCTCGAATCTCAAGAGCAGTGTACATCCGAATATCATTATTTGAGAGAGCATCTTGGTCCATCAATACTATGCGATCATTCTCAGTGTCGATGAAAATTGCAGGTCGACCAGTTAGAACACCTGCAGGTGCGTCAAGCACATGGGGTTCATTAAGTAGATATCCACCTTCAAGGGGCGTCCATGTCCGCTGAAACTTTGGCAAGTTGTATGGATTCATTAGGTCGATGAGAAAATGTCCACCTTTTTTCAGAGAGTGATGGGCGCCTTTTAGAACACTCTTGTTTTCATCATGATTGAAGAAGCCAAAGCTGTGGCTGAGTAGAACAGCAGCGTCGAACTGAGAGTCGAACTTCATTTTCCTCATATCACCAGTGTGGAAATTAACCGATACATTGTTTGATTTCGCTTGATCCTTTCCTGCTTCGATAAGAATAGGGGCGATGTCAAATGCAGTAACCTTGAGACCACGTTTTGCGAATTCAACTGATTGGTCGCCAGCTCCACAGGCGATGTCAAGAATCTCATCACCTTTCTTTAAGCCAAGAGCCTCCATACAGAATTCGCCAATCAGACTATCATAGTGTTCAATGCCGGGGATTGCCCGTCGATGTCGAATCCTGAAAATCTCAGCCCAGAACTCGTTCCAACCAAGCTCGACCTTTTCCATTGTTGGCACGTCCTGATGTTGTGGAGTTTCTCTCGGATATGAAGATTGTCATATTATTCTGAAAGCTTCTAAAGCTGAACAGTTCCGCAACTCAGGATCAACTAGGGTTCAAGATAGTATCTGAATAGAGGATAATGAGAATTTGGAGAGAGTCCGCAGAAATTTCCTTCTCCGCCGGGAGGGACGCAGTAAAACAGGAAAACTCGAAATGAGCATAACCTGCGGATTCTTTCTCCACCTGAAGTGGAGGTAAGTTCACCTATAAATGTATAGGTCCCAGTAAAAAAGTACAAGCTTTAGCAATTATCGCAATTTTTTTCGATATTTCGATTTTACATTGCTAAGCATGTTTTTTTGAGCGAAGTTTCGATTTTGACTCCGATTTTTCGAAGTCAAGACGACAATTTGTGTATAAGCCCATAGTTTTCAGATGACGAACCCAAGGAAATAAACACACCAAGCAATTTGAGCTTGCAACTTTGAAAAATCCACATTTTTAATAGACGGATTTCTGCTGATTAAAATGGGGAAGTGATACTGACGCTTGAGGATTCAATTACTGATGAGTCAGGAATCCATCACAGAGAATTGATTATGGTTGGAATTGTTGGTATTGTAGGTCAAATAGTGTGGCACAACTTGTATTGGCTCACAGCCATCCTGTACGGGGATATAGCTAGTATGATATGGATTTCAACACCTCTGTTTTATCCTCTTACCATATCATTGGATCTGTTATTTGGTTTGGGTCTGATGGGGGTTTTGTGGAAGTACAAGAGCAGATTGGCATTTCCAATACTCATCATACAGATTTCACCATCCCTCCTTCTGTTGCCAATTACTTTTTTCTTTGGACTTCTTGCAAGATTGGTTTTTCAATATACAATAACACTTGTTGTTGCTTTCCTTTTGTATACAGTTAGAGATCAGGCTGAAATTCAAGGGCTCTTAGTCAGCTCATGTGTCATGATGGTTCTCAGTTCTTTCATACCTTCAATGATCAATTCAATGCTGTATATGTTGAATCCCTTTTACGCCTACGTAGTCATCTGGGATTTTTACTGGATACTGGTTCTCCTTTTCTTCCTATCAGAGCTAGGTGTTAATGTCCTGAGGAAAATTGAAGTGATAGATGATTATCCGAGATCACCAACATATGGAAAAGGAGATGAGTGGTAGTCCCGCCAGGATTTGAACCTAGGTCCGGTGGGCCAGAACCACCGATGCTTGGCCACTACACCACGGGACTATCAGTGTGACCCCGGAAATGCTCAGTGCATTTTTCATCTTTTCGGTCCTCTGATGCATGACGGCTTGTTTATTAGACTGCATGTATCTTGCCAATCCGAGCAAGCTATGCCATTTTGGTCGGAATTGACTCATGAAGGTTTCAAGAAAACAGCAAGAGAAACCGAGATTGTTGTCATGGTCACCGGAGCTGTTGAAGCACATGGAAAACACCTACCGCTTGGTACGGATATCATTCTTCCCACCTTTTTAGCTGAGAAGGTTGCTAATAAGACAAAGGCTCTTGTCTTACCTACAATTCCGTTTGGCGAGAGTTGGGATTTCAACAAATTTGAGGGGACAATTTCAATTCATCCAGGAGCACTGGTTGACTTCTATGTTTCAGTTTTGAAAGGCATTTTCAAACACGGATTTAGATACATAGTTGTCCTCAATGGACATGGGGGAAATGCTCCAATTATCGAACAAGCTGCAAAGACTGCTACGAAGAAAGGTCAGAGAGTCGTTATCATTGTGAATTGGTGGAGAGATCTTGCTAAAACAGCAAGAAAGTTAGTAGAAGAAACTCCTGGTGGACATGGGGCGGAGGATGAAACTTCGGAGGTCCTGTTTGTACGACCTGATCTTGTTGATATGTCCGTTGCAGAAGCACACCGAGTCGAAACACGATTCGAAATTATATCTGGAACCTATCACGAGGAACTCCTTCCTTCAGCAATGTTTGGAGATCCAAAGAGAGCAACTGAAGAAAAAGGGAAACTAATCATGGAACGAGCTGAAGAGGAAATCATTGAACTAATCAAACAGCTAGAGCGTGGTCAGCTTCCTATCGAGAAGAGCTAGATACCCACCTTGAAAATAAGGGCGTCTCTAAGCACTCGTTGGAACATTCTCAACAGATTCTTACCTTCAGTAGATATAGTATCAAAAACAGGATAGCCTTCAAGATCAAGCATCTGAATCATGTAATCAACAGGTAATGCGTTTGGAAGGTCTCTCTTGTTTAATGAAATGATTATTGGTAATGTAGCCATTCGATCTGTACCCAAAGCAATCCTCAGTTCCTGAATAGATGCCAGGTTTTCGTTCATCTGCTCAGGTGTAGAATCGGCCATGAAGATGATTCCATCACAGTCACGAAGTACTTTGATTCGCTGGCTAGCGTGTCGTCGCTGTCCTGCAACAGTGAAGACATCGAATACAATTCTCTCACTTGCTGTTACAGGTACAAAGTCGAAGAAGGTTGTTCGACCAAGTTCATCAGAGATTTCAATAATCTTGCCCTTTGCCAGAGATCTAACGTTGGCAAATAACCATCGGAGTGCGGTGGTCTTTCCTCCGAGTGATGGACCATAGAATACAATTTTGATGTGGACTCGACCAAGCTCATCTCGTTTGAGAACATGGCCAGGAACGATTTCAGAAGCCTTCTGTGGCTTGATAAGGGCTTTTCTTGCAAGGTCAGCAGTTGTTTGAGGATCAATACGGACCTCTTCAGTCGATGCGACCAGCCGACCCATTGATACTGCACCGGGTTCAGTACCTAGAGGTCTCTCAGGAGGGACAGTGATATCCTCACTCACTCTGACTGGGAGCTCCTCTTCCTCTTTCGGCTTCTTCCTACGTCCGGTTAATCTGCGGAACACAGACAAACGCCTCTCCAAAACTTACGACGCGTATACTGGTCTTAAATCTTCGGGGGACTTTATCCTCAGGTTCTGGACACGAACTTTATCTGTTGGAGGCATCTCGAAATAGGTATTATGACTGAATTGATTGACCCGGAATTTGTCGCAAAGCTATGGCCCACTCTTTGTGAGATGACATACATCAATAATGCTGCGACAGGAATCCCACCACTGAACACATTCGATGTGATGAGGGAGTACCTGGATAATAAAGCAAGATCAATTGGCACATTCAAGGAAACTCTAGAGAACCTCAAAGAAATCCGACAACTCCTGGCACAGCTCCTTGGAGGAGATTACAGCCAGTATGCTTTCGTGCCCAGTACAAGTTCTGGCATCAACTCCTTAGCTCACAGTATCAATTATCCAGCGGGGTCAAACATTGTGCTATGCGACTTGGAGTTTCCAGCAAACTATGTTCCATGGCAGAATGTCAGCAAACTCTATGACGTTGAGTTACGAGTTGTGAAGTCTGTTGAGGGAGCTGTTTCGCTTGATGCCTTCAAAGAGCAGATTGACGAGAATACTAAGGTTGTTGCAGTGAGTCAAATTCAGTTTGGAACAGGATTCCGTGCAGACTTAGAGGGGTTGGTCAAAGTTACTCATGATAGTGGTGCAATATTATTAGTTGACATCATTCAAGCTGCGGGTTGCTTCGAAACTGATCTTGCCAAACTAGGAGTTGACTTTGCTACAGGTCAGTCTGCGAAGTGGTTACTTGGACCAATTGGTGCTGGATATATTTTCGTCAGTAGTTCAATAATGGATAAAGTACAACCTCGTTTTTTGGGTTGGTGGGGTGTTGAACAGATCATGGAGTTCGGATATTTTGAGAGAATTCCCCTTTCTGATGCAAGAAAGTTCCAAGTTGGTTCTCCAGCCATGATATCGTATGTAGGACTCTTGGAATCGCTGAAGACACTGCTTAAGATTCCTGGGAAGAAACGTGAACAGGTTGCTATGAACAATGCAGATTATCTGAGAAAGAGATTGGTAGAAATTGATATTCCATTTTATGAGTTTGGTCCAAATCATAATTCTGCGACAGTATCTTGTGAACCGCCTGATGTTGAGAAACTACATGAAGAACTGGTCAAGAAGAAAGTCTTTTGTTCAGTGCGAAATGGACGCCTAAGAGTTTCGCCGCATTTCTATAACAGTCATGAGGACATCGATACCCTAATCAAATTCATGGAGTGATTCTATGTTAGACAAAATAACAGACAATGTCTATTTCATTATGAGCCGATCTTTTGATTCAAATATCATTTACATCAAATCAGGAGACTACGAGGTATTAGTAGATGCAGGTACTGGTTTGTATTCCTCCAATCTGGACAAGGATCTTCAAACTCAGGAATCATCGATTCACGAAATTACTGATATTGTCCTAACTCATTGTCATATTGACCATATCGGAGGGGTCATTCCCATCCTCGAAACAGGCTCTCCAAAGTTGTATCTGCATAAGGCAGAAGCTGAAAACATCAATAGTGGAGATATGTCTCAAACACTTGGAGATACATTTGGTGCCGACCTGCCTCCCTTCAAGATTGATACTATGCTAAATGAGGGAGATGTGATTGATTTTGGTGATGTGAAACTGAAAGTGTTTCACACCCCTGGACATTCTTCAGGAAGTATAACGATGGAAATCATAGATACCGGGATTCTGATAACCGGTGACACCCTCTTTCCGGGAGGAAGTTTCGGAAGAACAGACTTTCCTGACGGAGATTCATCGAAACTTGTTGATTCACTCAAAAGAATCTCCGAAATGGATTTTGAGATTGGTCTACCAGGACATATGAATGCAATGAAGTTTAATGCAAAACGCTCAGCTTTGTCATCATACAATATGGCAAAGAATTGGTTCAGGATGTAGTAATAGTTTGAACTAATTCTTCTACCTCAAGTATGTCAGAATCTGAAACCGTTCCTCCAGTGGAGAGATATTTGGCTTCAATCGCTTTGACTAGCGCATAGACTGACTCGCTAGAAGGTGTATCAATTCCAAGCTCCTTGGCAAGACGAATCACTTCACCAGTAATCGAATCTATTTCGGTCCTTTTGCCAGCCCTAAGATCTTGGAGCATTGAATTGATATTATCACCTGTTGCTTTTGCAGTTCCTAGTGCATATCTGACTGGATCATCAGTTGTAAGTTCAATTCCTAGAGCCTCGACTACTTGTACCGCCTCTTTAACTAACCGCACTACTAGGCCACGAAGTGCTTTATTTCCATAGACCTCACCATTGCTAAATCCAGTGAGCGCACCAACTGGATTAATACCACAGTTAACGAGAGTCTTTGTCCAGACTACTCCCTCGATGTTGTCACTGGACCGCACATCAAAACCAACATCTCGAAGCATATCAACAAGTTGTTCGACAAATGGATAATTTTCAGGATATCGAGACCCAATCTCTGTAAGTCCACATCCTGTTGCTTGAACAAGTCCAGGTGTTTCCTGCAGTGCGCCCATGCATGTTGTTGCTCTCAGGACTTTTGTTGTATTTAGGTTATCAGCGACAAGCTGCTCAGTTCCAAGTCCGTTTTGAATGAGCAAGACGTAGGCACCTGTATCAATCAGATGTTTTGCACTGCGTGCGGCTGTTATAGTATCATAAGTCTTCGTTGTGATAATAACAAGGTCAGCTTTCAAAACCTCTTGAGCACGGCTTATTGCTTTTAGATGGAATAGGTGGCTTCCCAGAACACCTTCAATCTTCAGACCATGAGATTGGATAGCAGCAATGTGAGGATTTCTACCAACTAGAATGACCTCGTTGTCCCTGTACTTACTCAAGAAGGCACCGTACAAGCTTCCTATTGCTCCTGATCCCACAATCACTATTTTCACTGTTCATCCACCTTGAAATCGTTCTTCTTTGTTCTCAGACTGCCGACATCATTAGCTATCGCGTCAAGATGTTGCATTATTATACGTACTGACATGGCAAGATTCTCATCATTGTTGAAATCATCCACAATCTTGCGAAGCTCTTCCTTTGGTAGTTCCTTCATCTCCTTGGAAAATTTGACCATGAGAGGAAGAGCCCGAGTTATATTGTCTACAAGAGTCACGTCAGAAAATACTGCGGTCCTACTCATTGGATTCAAGTCAATTGTAATAACAAACTTATCCATAGCCTTCAGAGCCTCTGTTCTGTCTCCATCCTCCAGTGGGACTAGTACAACATCAGCAGCCCCAATACCATCTGGGTCGACCTTTCTTCGATTGCTACTCAACTCAGGAATTTGAGTAGATGGTCTATCATGTGTTCCCAACAATATCTTCATACCTGACTTGGCGAGCATGTCCCTTATGGCATCTTCACGTTCCTTCCGATAATAGAAAAGATTAACCTCCAATGGAGCATTTGCAAGTTCAGAAAGTTCGACAAGTTCGTCAGGAACTAGAGCGCATGCATTCCCATTGACACTAATAACGGGATGCTCCGCTAATAACATAGCAGCAACTGCAGCTTGAGCTGCTTTTTCAGCTAGCTCAGTTGTCCGTTCTCCTATAAGATAATCAAAAGCTTCTCCTCGACCATGTGCTAATAGTCCAGCAGTAGCCACGACATTTAGTTCATGACCTTCAATGATTGCTTCTCGAGTTTCAAGCGATACTCTGCGAGGATGATCAGGTGGTACATCAATCTTCACCATCAGAGTAACCTCCCACCCGAATCAGATATTTCTGTCACAAATACCTCAGTCGCGTCCCAATAATTTGCGAGAATGTCTTTGACCTCTGATGTTTCTGATTTGTCACAGAAACAGAACACAGAGTCACCTAGCATCACCATACTAGAGTTTGAAAACCCGTTAGATTCTAGATCAATTAGAGCGGTCTTTACCCTCCAAGTCTTTAGTCCAATAGCCTCTGAGAATTCGCGCGAACATTGAATGAATGTTTCCATTTTCAATTCATCAATGATTCGAGAAACAAGATCATCCCCAACTGTGTTGATTAATTCTCGACAGTATTGATTTGACAGAATTTCAGAGGTTTCTAAGCCAGGAGCACCAGCAAGGACAACTCTGAGTGAATCATCATGAGCAATGTTCAAAGTCTCTCCTATTCCTGGACTTCCAGGTGTTTTTCGGACTTCAATGCCACCGACAGTCTGGGAGATTACATCACCAAGACCTGTTCGATTGACGACTTCAGCAAAGTGTGCATAACTAGCAGATTTTACTGGGGATATCTCATTGTCAAGCAGATATCCAAGGGCATAAGCAGTACCAAGAGCACCAGCTCCTGATGCTCCAAAACCAGCCCCTGAAATTAGAGAGGAGTCATGTTTTACATGAACCTTGAGTGTCCTCTCATAATCGTCTGTCAATCTCCGTACCACCGTCTTTGTAACCTTTGCATCGATGCGCTCATTGTTGTAATCTGTTGTAATCTCTGATGACGAGTGTTCCATTACGGATACAGTTGTTTCTGTTCCGATGGCCACTGAGAAACCTGCACCTATTGACCCGCAACGGAGTGGATCCTCATACTCGTCATAGATACGAAAGATCCCTGTGACATGACCAGGCACGAAAGCCTTGGCTGTCAGTGCTGTATCCTGTTGTGTCATCAAGGTGTCAGCCAAAATTCTCTCAACCAAGTCGTGTATTAAATATTCTTTATACATTCATCTATGGGGATATACATGTATATACATTGCTAAAAAGTAGAGTTATTTCAGTGGTACAATCCGGGTATACTGCTTCACACGAGGATCATCCGATGGAGGAGCAGGATACGCCCATCGAGCATCAATGTCACGACCACTTAGGTCGAAGACCCTGAAACTTCCAGAAGACCACGTGAGTGGACTGAATCCAAGAAGAAGCGTTTGTGTCCGCCAGCTTGTGACGCATAGGTGCCTATTCATTCCAGCAGTGGGAACAACAAGAAAAACATTGGAAAGTTCCATCAAAAGAGAAGTGCTGATTCTATAGAAGAAACTATACATTTTTCTATGCTCCTCAGTGCCCTGTTCTCGCAGATCATTGAGATAGCGAATGATAGTGTCATCATGAACTGAAGGATCCATCACATCTGAAAGCTCTTCCACATCAACAACAACTGCTGTTTCGAAGTAATAGGCTAGTGGAAATTCAGTCACATGAAACATGATGAATTTCTCTTTTGTAATGGTCTGGTACAGATGCTGGAAGATTGCCTGTTTGGAGTAGAGCATGTTAACGTCAAGTGTAGCTGGATTGAAGTTATCGGATTCGTCTGACACGACTATTCTGAACATGTCATCAAGCATGTCTCCATCATATCCAATTCGGATCGTATAGTAGGGAAGTTCTCCGCCCTCTTCCATCTGTCCAGTCGAAACAAGATATTGATTGAAGTCCCTTTGGAAAGTATCAACCTCATTGTCATTATCAGTGACGAACATTGATTGGCTTGGAGAATCAAATGCTCGGACTACTTTATCATAGGCTTCAAAACGGGCCCTCTTATCAGGCTCGAACTCTTTCAGGAGTTCATCCAAGTCACGAGAAGAGTCAGCCACTTATCAGCACCAACCGAGGTATTTGTTGAAGTTTTATGTTTCCAAGTATCAAAATCGTGGATTTATTTTACACGATTCATTGACGGTTTTTCCACTAATATAACCGTTACCGGTAATAACGCTCAAACTCATCATCTCATATATTCTTTGCCTAGCAATATACCAATGATACACTGAGACATATACTCACTTTTCAGGCATTCCCACAAGTCTTATCCGGATTCTAGTGTGAAATACAATAGTCAAGAGAGGTGACAAAACCGATGGAGCACACATCAAAGCTCATCAAGGGAAGCCTGAGTGACTCATTGAAAGGCAAGTCAATTGCTCTGTGCATAACCGGCAGTGTCGGAGCTGTTGAGTGTGTTGCGATTGCTAGGAAATTGATGCGTCACGGTGCTGAAATCTATACTGTCATGAGTACTGCCGCACAGGAGATAATTCATCCCTATTTAATGGAATGGGCTACGGGAAATGCAGTTATCACCAAGCTCACGGGGCAGATTGAACATGTCACTCTAGCAGGAAAGCACAAAGGACACGTTGATCTTGTGATGATTGCACCAGCCACTGCGAACACTATTGGAAAGGTCGCAAATGGAATTGATGACACACCCGTTACGACAACCGTTTCTTCTGCGATTGGTGCAGGAATCCCCTTGATTATCGTACCAGCAATGCACGAGTCAATGTATGACCATCCTGCAGTAATTGAGAATATTGAGAAGTTAAAATCCATGGGAGTAATCATTGTTTCTCCTAGAATGGAAGAGGCAAAGGCAAAGATACCATCAGTTGACACAATCGTAGAGCAGGTTCTGACTGTGTTGGGACCCAAAGACCTAGAGGGGAAACGTTTCGTGGTCACAGCGGGACCAACAAGAGGTTGGATAGACAGAGTATGGTATATGTCGAATCCGTCCTCTGGCAAGATGGGTATTGCGTTAGCAGAGAATCTACTACTTAGGGGAGCTGCAGTCACACTGATCACAGGGCAGATTTCAGAGAGTGTGCCAGCTCAAGCAGAAGTACGCAGAGTCAATACTACCCAAGAGATGTTGGACACTGTGCTGGATGAGATATCCATACACAATGCAGATGTCTTCATTTCTGCTGCGGCAGTCCTCGACTATGAGCCCTCAGAGAAAGAAGACAGGAAAATTGGTTCTGGGTCGGAGGATTTGAGTGTTAAACTAGTCCCCACGAAGAAGATAATCGACGAAGCGAGAAAGAAGTACAAGGACCTGTTCATCGTTGGATTCAAGGTGGAGTCAGGGGTATCAGACAAGGAACTCGAGGAAAGGGCACGTGCAAAGGTTAAGTCAGGCATTTGTGACTTGGTTGTGGCTAATGATTCAGAGAAGAAAGGAGTCGCCTTTGGTACAGACACGAATGAGGTCCTGATTGTAGGTGGAAAGGACTACAAGAAGCATGTACCACTTGCACCTAAGAGTGAGATAGCACGTCAGATAGTTGACGTCATCATTGAGAGGATGAAGTAGGTTAGAGTATCTCAAGAAGAGATTCAGCCATTCTTTTCATGTCTACGAAAATCAGTCCAATTTGAGCGTCAGCCTTAGCCAATACGAGAAACAGTGCATTTTCGCCAACAGAAGTGAGCAAAGTGTAGCCACGATCACTCTTTACATAGATTTCCATTAGAGTTCCACGGTCAAGCTCATTTGTTGCTTTCTCTCCTAGAGATAGCATAGCAGCACTGATTGCCGCCACACTCTCCTGTTCAGCTTCGGGAAGTGCTGATGAAATCATCAAACCATCTGCAGAAACAAGAGCGGCTCCTTCAACTCCAGGCACTGTTTCAAAATCACGAATTATCTTGTTGATGCTATCGACACGGCTTGACATACTTGCACCCTCGACCAATCCGAACAAACGCTAGTCTGTGGCCACTCTATAATAACTTATTGCATCTATGGAATTCAAAGGTATTATACTCCAAAATACTCCTTCACATCAGCTTTTCCGTCTTCATTCTCTCTTCTCTTCTGTTCTTCCTTGGTCATTTTTCTCTCTCGAGAGGATTTGTCACGGGACCATGGCATGTCATCCCCACGCCGCTTTTTGAAGTACAACCATCCTCCAACTATAGCAACGACACCTCCTCCGAGCACTCCAATAATCAACCATGGGAATGGACGAACTAGTAGATATCGTTCCAGTGTAAGAGATAGAGTATCGTAGCCAGCTTTTGATGCAACAATTTGCAAGTCAAAATCACCAATGTTACTAGAAGTCCATTCGCCTGACAATTCAACCCGGAATATTCCAGGCGCGGATTCCGTTGCAACTAGTTGGCTGGAGTTAATCCAAGTCGTGACTTCAGCACCCGTAATTTCTGTTCCAACGAGGTCCTTGAGTTCAAGAAAGATGGTTACTGTATCACCAGCCCAGATTATCTGATTACTGAGAGAGATTCCTGTCAAAAGTATGGATGGCGCGTCGCTCCATGCCACTGCATTCTCAACAGTTTCGTTCCAAACAAGACCTGTAGGTGAGGTAGTAGTCAGAGCAATCTTACCAGAACCTATAGCTCCAGCTACTATTACTGGATTCGTACCATCAGTTGCGAGGATTGAAAGATTTGCCCAAACAGATGAGAAATGACCTTGAAAATCTACAGAAGAATTCAATGTATTGGGAATACTAAGAAGCGGATGAGAATCATCAAGGAGAGATATCGATGTCCCACTACTGGAAGAACTGTAAGTGACTTCCCATGGCATCCAATCAAGATTGTCTGTTACACCGAAGAGTACAAACACTCCACCATACCGAACATAGTTTGCTATATCAGTACTGGAAGCTGAGAAACTAGGTCCAAGGTCAGGTAGTGTTTCTGGTTCTACAAGTACAATTTTTCTCAATGGGAGAAGTTGAGTGAAACTTGTATAGTTAGTAGATTCATAATAATCAAAATCAAAACCAAGTGACGTGAGTACATCGGGAAGAGCACTGGAAGCACCTAATGCAGCAATGGCAGGTATACCGCGACCTGGCACGTGACTTCCATATGTTTCAGCTAGTGGATTATGAGAAACAACATGAAGAGAAGTACTTGGCTCATATAGACGAACTGAAGGGTCTCCAAACAGAATCTGTTGGTTAGCATAGTCACGAGGGTCTCTATCAGTAAGGGGATCGGTGTAGTCCGCAGATATTGATTTCAGACTACTAGTAAGTGCCTCACCGATTGTATTTCCAGCACAAAGGGATTCAGCTAAAAGTACTGAGAGCATTCCAGCAGGCTGGAAGTATACAGTTCTTGGAGCTGCAGTGATTCCAACAGCACCGTGCTCCATAAGCATTAGTGGCATTCCTGTACCTCCAAGTAGACAGGCGGTCAGTATTATAATTGGAGAGCCAATATTGCTAATAGCTGCTTCAAGGTCAGATGTTGATCGTGTAACATGATTTGCATTTTCAGCTGGATAGATTACCGGATTGACTAAGCTATCTGAATCTTGACTACTTTCGCGCACACTTTCGCTTTCCTCAAAACCCCAAGAAGCATCAGAAATCCTCATTGAAAAGTAACCAGGTCCTGCAGGTCTGTTAGGTGGGTCTCTCGGCACTAACGTAAGTGTACCATGCGTACTGAGAGACCAAAGCGCAACCTGAGAGTCGATCATATCAAAGACTTCGTTCTGGCCAACATGAAGCTCAATTGTGAATCCTGCAGATTCAAGTGCATCTGTTGTATTCTCAATTTGATAGAGTGCGTAATAGTTGTAGTCATTATCTATGAAAAGTGCTCCATCTGTATAGGCGTACATACTCACTAGAGTAGTATCTGCAGATTCTGCTGTCATGAATAAGAACCTATGAAGAAGTCCTCGATTGATGAGAACTGAGGCCATTGCTGCATCCGTAGCTGGAATGCGTCCAGGCATGAAATGAGTTTGGAGAGACCTATCAAAGCTCAGTGGAAGAAGAGAATCAGGAGCAACTACAACAACTGGTTGAGGATCTGAAGAATTGTATGCACCTCTGGCAGATAGAAATGACTCAAAGCTGTCCACTGATTCCATCATCGAATACTTATTGGGAATCCGTTCATCATACCAACCATTCTCAGCACGATTCTCATACTTGTTGATAACATAGATATTGTTAATCTCAGGACCAATCAAATATGGAGCCCACGTTTCTTGTGCACGCGTAGTGATTGAGTTGTCAGTTCCAGTTAGAGAGAATATTGGAGCGCCATGCACAGCCGCTGAAAATGCTGCAGGTGCAAAGAACTCGTTTCCATCACCTACTGGAACTGTTACTACAATATCAGTAGATTCTGATAGAGAGGTTATCGTTGAGGAAACCATAGAATGACTTTGGAGGTTGGTAACACTTGTGGATACATTTAGGAGTCCTTCAAGTCCAGAGCCTTGGATATTGGAAGGATCAACAAGCCAAGTATCGGTGACGCCAAGTTTCGCTAGCGCCCATTGAGTTTCTATAGGAATCTGATTAGCATATACATAAAGAAGAGGAGCATTAAGAAGTGATGCTAAGACTGCTGCATTCGATGCCGCTTCAAAATATGATTGCAAATTAGTTGGTAACATTGATATTTCCCAGGATAAGTCAATATTGTTCTGCTCAGTAGTTGCATCCATCCAGGCAGCAATTACTGTCCATTCTCCAGACATCGGATAAGGTAACTCTATAGACTCGGTACCAGGATTGGATAGAATACTTCCAGCTGGTGCCCACATCGTCATACGACCAGTTGGATCCACAAGAGCCAGATTCAGATCAGTCGCTGCATTATCCCAGTTCAAAGATACACTCAACTCTCTAGCGTTAGATGGAACATCGATGGTCTGTGTAAAACCAGGATGTGAGATAAGATCACAAATTATGCTAGTAATACCTTCACTATGGCGCGTCACATTCATGGTCCACTGACCATCATCAGTTTTTGGAAACCAAAAGTTGAGAGGCACTGGGGACTCCACATATCTCAAATCTCGTGAGAAGTAAATCTGATTCCACACAGAATAATCTACAATCGCTCCATTTGGATCAATGAGCTCATGGGTAAGAATCTCATTTCCTGTCCAATTGAAAGCCCCCTCAATCCAGCCAGCCCATGACGAAGGTGTGAAAGTTATGCTAGAAGGAGCTCCGTATGTAGCTATACCGGTAAACTCGGATAGTTCCGATGTTCTATCTTGGAATGTATGGGTTGCATTCCCTATGATTGTTGAAGGAGTATTGAAGTCATCAATTGCCAAAGCAATAATGGCTGTGTTACTTGCACTCCATTCTGAAACAGCTATCTTGGCAGCAATATCAGCCGCATTTTCACCGGTAATTCGTGGATACACTTTGAAGCCAATATTATGCTGTAGCATAGTGATATGGTCTTCTGAAAAATCACCAACACCAAATGCCTGAGTGATTCCACCATCGACATCAAGATACTCAGTCCAATCCTCAAGAAGCCATTCCTCACTCTGTGAACCCTCACTATAGATCAGAGGGGATATGTACTGTGTATCATTGTGATAAAAGATGGATGTTGGAACTGATGCTATGTATGCAAACTCATCCAAGTAAGAGTTTGGATCTGATGCAACAAAAGCTACTCTACGAAGTGGAACTTGGTTGGAGGGAACATCGCTTGGCAAGAACGGTGAGAAAGGACTACTCATCCAAGACATACTCATGAAGGTGCCAGTTATGGAATAGGCGGACCCAAATATGAGTAGGACAGCAAGTATCGAGAGAAGCTTGTTTCTATGATTAGTCATCATGGCGCACTCCGATAAAGGCACCTTCGATGTTCTCAACTTGCTAAATAGAGTTTTCTTGTGGAAGCACTCGAATTTAAGGAATCAGGAAAGATTATTCATCCTCACTGAATTCAAGCAAATCTTCGTCAAAATCGTCGTCCCCATCATCTGACTCTTCTTCATCAGGAAGAGCATCAATGAGATCATCAATGATTCGTCTTAACCGACGGCGAGTGCTCTTAGGAACATCCCACATTTTCTGTTCAGCACGTTCTACTACTTCTCTAGCAATGTCGTAGATCTCAGCCTCATAATAATTCTGAGCAGCCTCAACAAAGTGCTCAGCAGCTTTCTTCTGATTGCCGCCAGTTTCAGCAATATCACCGAGTAAAGAGAGCGCGTCTGCGATTCCAGCTTTGTCTTCAATTTCTCTATAGACTTTGAGTGCCTTCTTGATGGTTGTGTCAGCCAGTGTCCAGTCTTCTTTATCGACATAGGCTGCACCCATATCCATAATTACACTAGCAACACCCTGTTGATTGTCAAGCGCTTTGTATGCTTTCTGTGCTTGCTTAAAATGATTCATTGCAATATCTAAACTGCCTTGACCAAGATTTGCGAGAGCAAGTCCGTAAATTGTGTCAGCTGCACCACCATCATTGGAGGTTTTTTCAAACATCTTCTTTGCTGCCTCAAGAGTGCTTATCGCCTCATCCCAGCGTTCGAGATTGATTTGAGCCACTCCAAGATTGTACATTGTATCGCACACACCAGTTTCATCTTTCAATTTCTTGTATATTTCCAATGAATCACTGAAACACTTGTGAGCCTCTTCGAATTCAGCAACGGACATATAGATATTACCAACTGCATTGAACATCTTAGCAGCAGTTTCGTTGTCTCCGGCTTCTTTAGCTTCTGCGGCTTGTTCCAAAAGCTCAGCAGGGTCCATGTCTTCTATGTCTTCAGTCATAAGGCTCACCATGCAATTATCATCGGTTCCGGGCTATATCGCTTTTGATTCTTTCTGAACGACCTCATTGACTACAAATTTTGATGACAAAGGGCGGGTTTTTGAATTATGTCATCGTATTGATACTATTTCTTCATTAGGAGTACAGGATTTTCTAGTAGGGCTCTTACTGAATCTTTCACAACGAATTGTTCATCGCCTACTTGTACCTCAAGGAGTTTTCTGAGCTCAAATCTCCTGAGATATCCTACAGCTTGATCGCGTTCCAGATTCAGGTCTTTCATCAAGTTTTGAAGCCCTTTCTTATTCCCGCTAAATTCTGCAAACTTGCTAAAGACTGAACTCCATTGCATCATAACGAGGTAGAGTAAAGTCCTGAGCATACTGTCAACGTTCTCTCCGGTTTTAGCAGATACTGGAAAAACCGGTAATCCAGCTAGGAATCTAAGATTCTTTCTTAGTTGATCTACTGGCCGTGATTTTTTCAAATCTTGTTTGTTTGCCGCCACAACACAGGGTACGCCGGGTAGAAAGAACGCGATCTCTCTGAAGAAGAGCTTTGCACGAGCGTCAGATTCAGGATCAACTGAGTCAACAACAAAGATGATTCCATCTGCACCCTCACTGAGAATCTTACGCATTGTTCGGAACCGGAGCAATCCTGGAGTACCAAACATGAAAACATTCATTCCATCCACATTGGCAAGTCCATGATCCATTGCAATGGTGGTTCCACCTCTTTCAACATTGATACAAGCACCATTTGTGATATGATGAATCATCTGGCTCTTGCCAGCTTCATATGGACCTGTCACAACTATCTTCATTCTACCACCCATGCTCTGACTCTGAATCGTTATGTTTCCAATATTCTGATGCTCATTATAAGGTTTGTAGTGCTATTATCGGTCTAACAAGTTCGGGCGCCAGATGCATTATCCACAGGTCTAAATCATTGAATTGCGCAAAATAGAAAACAGATTCGTAGTGGGAGACCGGCTGCTCGCAGCAGCAATCCTCAAACATGGAGCCCATAGGGTTTTTCCATCGTTATCATGGGAACTCGGTCTCGATAAATTGAACATCTTGTGCAAGACACGCACAAGGTGATCCTTTAGCTTTCACGACTCTGCCTACAGGCCAACAGGGTAATTTCTTCTCTTCAAGGAATTCTTGAAACGTTTCTTCCTTCTTCGAATCTAGAAACACAAGCATTCCACCTGCTGTTTCAGCTCCGAAACCACTTGAGAGTTTATGATCAAAATGCTCTGCTAATTGGAGAGTACCACGAATCACAGGTATCGCATCGATGACAACATCAACTCCACTTAGAGAGCTGACGTTCCCAGCATGACCGAGTATGCCAAATCCTGTGACATCAGTTGCCGCGTTTACTCCAACCTTTTGCATTGCTTGAGCAACCTCGAGATTACTGAATGTCATGATTCTTACTGCAACATCCTGTATTCGTTTAAGATTGGCTTCCTTGAACTCAGACAAGAGCGCGTCACGTTTCTCGTCCTTGAGGTCTCTATAGGATCTCATCGCAGATTGGATACCCAATGGTTTTGTCAGGAGAACCACATCACCGACCTTTGCACCACGTGAGTAGATAATGTCGCGGGGGTGCGCAGTACCAAGTGCAATTCCTCCAAACACAGGTTCAGGATTATTGATTGTTTGACCACCTGAGAGCTTTGCATGATGACGTTCCATGAAGTCCTTCATACCTTTGAGGACTCCTACAACAATCTCTTCAGGCAATTGCATAGGATATGCGAGAAATGCCTGAAGTGAGAGAAGATTTGTCACACCCATTGCAAAGACATCATTGGTCGCATTACAAGCAACAATCTCGCCCTGAATATGGGGATCATCATGGATTGGTGTGAAGATATCCACATTCTCTACAATAGCGACATTATCGTTGATTATGCGGACCACAGCATCATCACCGATTTCCTCGGTTGTGGTAGAACCTGAAGGAAGTAAGTTCGCTTTTTGTAGAAGACGAGTGAGATCATCCTGTGTGACCTTACAACTTCAGCCGTGAGTATTAACCATTGCAGTCAATCGTACTTCAGGCACCTAGTGACTCAGCCTCCTGTTAACTTTAGGGCAATCATGCCCAACCCATTTCTGTATAGACTGAGTAATAAGATTCTGGGTCAAGCATACTTCATAAGCCTTATAGCAGGTTTCACGAAGCAGTGCACCGTAATCAGAGAGCGTGATTTAGTTGGACATCAAGAAAGTATCAGAGAACATTCACAAAATATCGGAAGACACGCAACCATGTATGAAAGTCCCAGTAACAGTTTTTGCATCAGATCTACTTGTGCGGAAAATGAAACAAGACAAGACCTTCACACAAGCCACAAACGCAGCCTGCCTTCCTGGTATTTACAAACATAGCATTGTATTGCCTGATGGCCATCAAGGGTATGGATTCCCCATAGGTGGAGTCGCAGCTACCGACTATGAAAGTGGGGTAATATCTCCTGGAGGTGTTGGATATGACATCAACTGTGGTGTTCGAGTACTAAGAACAAATCTTGATGAGAAAGATGTTCGACCAAAACTCCGAACTCTTATTGATGCTCTCTTTGAAGAAGTTCCAACAGGAGTTGGTCGACAGGGCAGGATAAACCTGCGCGATTTCAGAGGTGTGGATGAAGTACTTTCTAATGGTGCCCAGTGGGCTGTCGAGAAAGGATATGGATGGCAAGAAGATCTCAATCATCAAGAAGCCAACGGAAAACTGGATATTGCTAATCCAGATGATGTACAGGATTCAGCAAAAAGCCGCGGTCTCAAACAGAGTGGTACTCTAGGATCAGGAAATCATTTTCTTGAGATACAACTCGTTGACGAAATTTATGATGAGCAAGCAGCCAAAGCGATGGGTATAACCAGAGAGAAACAAGTAATGGTGATGATTCATAGTGGGTCAAGAGGTCTCGGTCACCAGGTCTGTTCCGAGTACATTAAGGTAATGACTCAAGCCATGAGGAAATATAAAATCGACCTACCTGATCGAGAGCTTTGTAGTGCGCCCACAACTTCACCAGAAGGGCAGTCCTATCTCGGAGCGATGAGTGCAGCGGCAAACTATGCTTTTGCCAACAGACAAGTCATGATGCATTGGACAAGAGAAACATTTGCAAAGGTCATGGGACAATCAGCAGAAGATTTGGATATGGGACTCATCTATGATGTGGCTCACAATATGGGGAAGGTAGAGGAGCACGATATTGAGGGAAAGAAAACCAAAGTAGTTGTCCATCGAAAAGGAGCTACACGCGCATTTCCTCCCAGACATCCCGAAGTTCCGAGTAAGTATCGCAACATTGGACAACCAGTCCTGATACCTGGAACAATGGGAACAGCATCGTATATTCTGATTGGAAATGAGAAAGGAATGGATTTGACTTGGGGATCAACTGCTCACGGTGCAGGTCGATTCATGAGTAGATCCAAGGCCAAAAAGCAGTTCTTTGGAAAAGAAGTACAAAGTAAACTCGCTGAAGAAGGAATAATTGTGAGAGCTACCAAGGGTATTGTGATAGCAGAAGAAGCCCCTGGAGCATACAAGGATGTAGATGAGGTTGTCAAAGTATCAGATGCTGTTGGGATTGCTACCAAGGCAGTGAGATTACGACCCATTGGCGTCATCAAGGGTTGATTCTTTCAATTTCTCTCGAGCAGCAATATCTGCAAGGACGAGTGCGATTCCAAACAGAATCACAACAAACCCGATGATAGTTGTTACTTCAGGTATCTGCGTAAAGATTAGGACTGCTAGAAGTGCTGCACCTATTGGTTCGCCGAGTACCGCTGATGAAACCACATACGCAGGAACTTTCGTCAAGAGATAGTTATTGACAGAATGACCCAATACCGTAGGAAAGATTGCCAATGCAAGGAAGATGGCAACTTCTGCTGGTTCAAAAACAAGGACGCTTAGATTGAATGGCACACAAATTGCTAAGGTCGTAATTGCGGCAATCATGTAAACTACGGTAGTATACACTGTGATTGGCATCTCCTTTGCAATTCGCCGCCCACCTATGAAATACAAAGCCAAAAAGACAGCTCCTGCTAGTGCAAGTAAATCTCCACTTAGCGCCACCAAACCACTGCCTCCGAAATCGCCCCAAGCCAAGAAAACAGCACCTACCAGAGCTATAAGGATTCCAGCCCACGACCGCCTTCGTAGGGCTTCACCAAGGAAAATCGTTGAAAGAATAGAAGTGAAAATTGGTGAGGAGTCCACAAGGACCACACTTGCTGCAACTGTTGTCATGAAAAGGGATTGAAACCAAGTGCAGAAGTGAAGTGAGAGAGTTATTCCTATCGCTACAAGCCAATACCAATTTTGGCGAATAACTGTGCTCTTGAATGATTTATGATCCTTCCTAGCAAGACCAATTGTTGCCATAAAAATTGCCCCATAGAGTGTTCTCCAAAAGACAATCACAAAAGGATGGGAGGAGCTAAACAGGATGAGAATACTGGCGCTGGATACCATCGAAACTGACAGAATAAGTAGAGGAATGATTTGGCGTCTGCTACTTGATGGATCGATAAGAGATTCAGTCATTATCTACACCGATGCATGATGTATACTAAAGCCACATCCAACACATTTCAAGTCTTCATTATCAACTTCAGCCACATGAGATTCACACGCTGGGCATTCCTGTACGATTAGATTCTCCAAGTTGTGAGAATGCAGGATTCTCACGACATCTTCAAGAGATTCATATTCAATCAAAACCTTTCCATCAGCGCCTAGAACCATCTTTGATATGTTTCCAACGTCAGACTCGTAAAACATCAGAATGGGTTTAACAAGTTCTATAGCGAGCATGATTTCCATTCCTACACCTAGAGAGGGATTTGAAACCTCTGCAATTACAAAGTCACTCATTCTAAGGTTGTCAACGTCTCTTCGGTAGATTTCATCAGAACTCGCAGGACCAAGAAATTGAGGAGCAAAGATATTGTGTCCAAGTTCCTCAATGACCTTTACAACAGTACTACAGAATTCATCTTTTCGTAGACCTTTCTTTATTATTGGAGCAGACAGATAGACAAGTACCATGAGATGACCTCACATGTCAGAAGCACTAGAGCCTGTAGAAGAACCAAGCTCTTTGATTGATGGAATTGTACCATCATCAACAAGTTCTTCATACCTGCCTGACCTACCTAGGGATAGCTGGATGTTTCCACGCCACTCCTTTGCCCAGCCATCAATAATCTTGATCACTTTTCCAGCTGAGAGATCAGCACCTTCACCAAATCCCCAGAGTGATAGAATCGCACTAGAACCAGGCTCATCAGACACTAGGACCTCCGTGAGTTGAGTCTTTTTCCCATACTTGGTCATAATCATCCTAGGTGGTGCGACAGACATAATCCGGACAACGAGCTCTGTCACATTCTTATCGGGTTCTACTTCTGATAGTTTCAACTGGATTCCCCAAGATTTGCAGAATCAAACAAGCAAATCAGTCTTTCCGAGTGACGAAACAAGACCAAATCATTCATCATTGTCTTCGCTGGTAGTGGAATCAAAAAGGCGATCTAACTCAGCTATCGTTTCTCCATTTATTGGTAGATGGTCATCACTCTGGTCTTCATCGCTTTTATTTACGTCACCCAAGCCTCCTACGGACCTGTCTAGAGGACCAAGAAATTTCTCTAGCTCAAGAAGAGATTCTTCGTCAATTTGATCAGTAGCTTCTGTTTCGTCTTCAATTGGAATCGCCTCATCGCTACCAATAGCTTCTAGAGCAGTATCTATCTCCTCATCAGACACTTGCTCAATTTCCGCGACAATAATGTCATCTGCTTCAAGAGCTTCGAAAATTAGGTCTTTTGCCATTTTAATGGCTTCTGAATTTTCAGAAACGACTAGTGGAGGGCCATCTTCAAAGTATGTAGATTCAGCAGGAATAGCCTCTGGCTTTTGAACTTCTACAAGAGGTTCTTCTTCGGTCTCAATTTCAACAGAAATTTCCTCTGCTTCATCCACATCAATAGTAGAAACCTCAAGTCCTTCAGCTTCTTCCACCTCAACAGGCGCTATCTCTGTGGGTTCCTCCTCGATGATCAGTTCTTCTTCTATTTCAGGAATCTCGATTTCTTCTTCTTCCTCTTCTACAATCTCTTCGATTTCTTCTTCAACAATCTCGTAATCCTCAATATCCTCAATGATTTGTCCATCCTCATCTACATAGATTTCCTCATACTCTTCTTCTTCAGCTTCTTCTTCCTCTCGCAACTCTTCAATTGCGTCTACTTCTGCAATAGCTTCTTCTGTTGCAGCGTCTGTGAATTTCAAAAGTTCTGAGGCGGGGAGGTCTGGAAGAGCAACTCCAACGTATTGTGAAGCAGCTGTCATTAGAATTCTAAGCATTTCATCGCGTCGTTCTTTGTCAATAGCCACCATAGGATAGGTCGGAATACCGAGAATCTTCTGTACGACCTCGGGTTTCATGGCTGTCGGTTTATCCTGTTTGTTTGCCATGGCAAAAACAGGCACCTTGGGAGCATCGCGTTTAATCAGTTTCAGGATATCTTTGCTAATTATTACATTTCTCAGAGTTGAGTCACAAACAAGGAAAATCACATCAGCACCATGGAAGTAGAATCTCCAAAGTGTACGGAAACGCTCCTGTCCTGCGAAGTCCCAGAGAACTAGTGAGTAGTTACCAAAACGAATGTTCTCTACTGTTTCAAGATTGAGAGCAATCGTAGGAACATATTGTAGAGGGGGGGTGTCTCCAAGTAACAAATGGAGTGTTGTAGTTTTACCAACACCACCTTCTCCAACAAGAGCAATTTTCAGTCTAGTAGTGACTGAGGGTTCTATTAATGACGGATAAGTTTCCACTACACCTTCAATTCCATGCTTTTTGAATTTCCATCGGAGAGCCTTTAGAGCTTGGTCAATTTTTTCAAAGACACTCCCTTCATCCTCTCCCTTGTCAGTTACAAATACTAGAACAGAATCTTCAATCCAGTCTTTTCCGAGGAATTTGTGATCTCCAATTATTAATGGTAGCTCAGCAACCTCATTATGTTCAGATCTCAAGTCTTCTCTTGTTGAGATGAACTCATTTAGTGCATCTTCAGCTACTTTTACTGGCCAGTACTGAGTCCGAGCAATTATCTGCCGGGTAGATATTCGTACGAGGAAGGTATTATGGATCAATTCAATATCACCAGATTTGTTCAAGTGTAGATTTCAGTTTCGCAGGCCGAGTCACTATTGAATTAAGCCTTTAGGAATAGATTAAGTTGTTCCGTGTGTGTATTTTGATGTTCTTTGTACAAAGTATTCTAATGAAATAGAAAAATGTTGGAGCGGGGGCTCGCCAAGGCGAACCTTCCGCATCCGTGGAGCTCTTTCCAACAGGATGCATGGAAAATCAATTACATGCGCAAGACTTGCCCACCTAGGGCAAATAGGGACCTAGAAACTCACTTTGGGACCGTGTTTGAGTTCCTGACGGGGGAAGCCATGCAAACCTGTCAGTAAGATTTCACAAGCTCGAACCGCAAAATACCATATGAAGCTTTCTAGGTTTTTAGTTGAACTATATCTTCTGAAATAATCGCAGAAACATCTAGAGTACGTTGTGGAAATCGCATTAGGTTTAGGAAACAAACAAACCTTCCGCAACTCTTCTATCACAGTGAACCAAATGAGTTAACCCAAATTGCGAGATGAAATCTGAATTATCTTGGGAAGTTGTCTCGCAGCAATCGTAAATGGTGATGCACCATTTCCATTTGTTTCGGATCGTCAGGAGTCTTTTCGAGATCTGTTACAAGTGTCTGCAAGAAGTATTCTGGGAAGAATAATCGTACACGTATGTCGTTCAGTAAGAATAACCACTTGTCATACTCGCCAGAAGCACCTTTTCTTCTCTTCTCGGATATAATTCGGAATTTCTTGAGAGTTTGAATTGCTTGCTTTAGTTCCTTTGGAGGAATTGCTAGAGTTGCTTCTAATTCAGATATGTTGACAGGTCTTCTCCTCAGTTCACTAAGGGTGTCATAACAGTCCGGATCAGCTAGCACTTGAGCAACAGATACAGTGTCTTCAGGCGTCTTTTGCCATTCAGTGAGAAACTCAAGAACCTCAGCTTTGTATTCTGCAGCCAGTTCAGGATCAAGAACACTACTTGCGGATTCCATCGCCATTAGTGGGGGAGCCCGGAAAACCTCCAGGTCTTTGATCATGAAAACACAAGTCCGGCCAATCTCGTCAACCCACTCAGTCTTCACAAGTCCGAGTTCTTCGAATGGAGACATGATTGAATCAACACTGACACTCGGTAAACCTGTGACCATTTTGAGCCATTCTTCGAGTTCTTCCTTAGAGATACCACCTTTCCATAGTTTTGGAAATACAGCACGAGAAACCTCATCTGAGAATAATCTAGCAAGACGAGATTCATCTGTCATTCCTGCAAGGCGAATGATTCGACGATAGGTATTATCGAGTTCGGTCTGCAGTTCAGCGTCAGTCATGGCCACGACAGCATTAGTAAGTGGAGTGACCACAGAGGTAATTGCAGCCTCGTAGGTCTTTGGATCCTCAGAGGTTGTAAGCAGGAGTGATACGCAATACTGTTCCTCTTCTCTTACGATTCCCGTATAATAGGACGCAACACTATACTCCTCGCCTCCAATTCGTACACTCAATGATGAGAATCCAGCAGTGGCGTCTCCCATGGCGTGTGACGTGAAGATACGCATAATTTCTGTATTGAGATCTTCTCTATAATAGTCTGCAAAGTCCCCAGGCACCTTTGCCTTTAAGACAGCTCCTATCTTTGAGTCCCAGTCTATCAGCAACATCGCTACGGGCATTTTACTTCTCTCCCAGTCCCTAAGGGTAGGTCGTGTAAAGCCAGATTATATTACGGTGCAGAGAGCCAGCCTAAAAAACCTTGTCTTATTTGGATTCGAGAATGAGAAATTTCGACAAATTCAGCGCTTTTTAGATGAGGTTTTCGGCTTTCAGAGAGCCTCTGATTCACTAGTTTTCATGAAATTCATGATGATTTTGAATATCTGTTCAATAACTTGGTCAAGTGGATTTGTGGAATCAATCAATTCGTACGTGGCAGAGTCATTTTCGAGCATCTCGAGGTATGCCTTTCGGACCTTGACAAGTCTGTCAAGTCTTTCAAACTGGAGATCTGCGACTTTTCCAGTCCTAGCAATCGTGCGTTCCAGACCAATCTCTGCAGGCACATCAAGAATGAACACGATGTCCGGTTCAGGAGCAGATAATTCGTCACGGTTTTTCGCAAGAATCTTACTCCAATGGAGGTCTAACACTGTTGACTGATAAGCTCCTGATGCAAAGAAGTAGCGGTCCATTAGTACTATCTTTCCATCCTTAAGTGCTGGGAGAATCCTATTGGCAATGTGCCACTCTCGATCTCTGGAATAGAGCTCAAGTTCTTCCTCTGGAGAGAGCTCGCCTCTCGGAGACCTCTCTTTAATCTCCAAGCCCCATTTACTCTCATGTGTGGGTTCTCTGAGACGGATTACATCGTATCCTGCAGATTCTAGTCTCTTTTCTAGCTCCTTGCAAGCACATGTCTTACCGGACCCATCTATCCCTTCAAGAACAAAGAGAAAACCATTGTATTCCTTAGAAGTTGTTTCAGTCAAGTAGGATTTCTCCTGAACACACAAACGAGATTTCTCAAACTCAAACTTGTATTAGATGCTTCGGTTCATTCTCTGTGTGGGAATGCTTAAAAACAAATGACATCGTAGGTTAACTTATCCTAGGATGTGATGAATTTACAGCGTCTGAATTATGGATGGGTTCTTTTGCTAGTCCCCCTCATTCTCCTAAGTCAGCCAGTCTACTCAGTAGGAGAAAAAGAATCAGATGCAAGTATCGCAGCAGAAAGTATCTCACTTTCAGTAGACTTTGGAAATGGAACCATAGTTCAATTCACCAACCTCAACGGTTCAACTGTACTCGAAGTGACCTCAGCCCTGCTGGATGTTCAAGTTCAGTGGTATGGACCAATAGCTTACATCAGAAGCATAGAGGGGATCACTGGTGAGGGACAATACGGTTGGGAATACTGGGTGAACGGTGAGTTCGCGTCAGTAGGTGTTAATCTCTATATTCTTGAAGATGGTGATTCCATCGAGTGGGTTTACTCAGGACCAGACTCACAACCTCAAACTCGTGAAGACCCAACATTGCTTCCTGGAGCTGCTTCTGTCGCGATTGCAGGTTTCGGATTCATTGCATTAGTTTACATTCAAACTTCAAGGAGATTGGGATAATGAAGAGATTTCGTACTATTGTATTGCTTCTTGGCATTTTAATCATAATCTTTCATGTAACTCCACAATCTGCAGGATTGCCTACAGAATACCAAAATGGCTCGTATGTTACATGGACAGTAAATGTCGCTCCTCGAAATGTTACCAACATGTACTATTCGGAGGGAGGAAACATGCTCGCTGAAAATCTAAGTACAATGTCATGCGTTATTGATGATGTTTCCGACGATGTCACTGGAACATACATTATTGGTAATGTATCCGTCACAGCAAATGACACAGAAATTGCGAGAGATTTGGTGCTTGGCGTATGGGGAACACCAACTGAATGGTGGCCGGGATTGTTTGTTCAAACAGGAGAAAGCAATATCGAAATCTTGAATGCGACAGCATATGCTGCAGCAGAGAGAACTGCAGGCAATTATCTAAATGGAACAATGATATCCCGGTATGACAATGTCAGTGTGGTTGTGTGGAATAGTACTAGTCAGGTCTATAACCAAATTGAAGTGGAGTGTATCATCTTTGATTATGAACAAGATCCAACGGCTTTTGGTGAGCCGCAAATTACTCACTTGGCGTATTCCTTGACCAGTGGCGTTCTCGTAAAAGCTAATACAAGTTACTCATTTGGAGATCCTTACAATCTTGTTCTTACTCTTGTCGAGTTGGCCCCACCCGTACCAGTTGACTTTACTCCATATCTTGGTGGTTTTATCACGTTTGCTGGACTTATTGGGGGTGCAATTCTAGCGATAATAGTCATTGTCTATGTAAAATCAAGTCGGAGCAATTGATCGAATAGGATGTGTAATGATGAAAACCCACCTATACAGAAGAGGAATGACTCAGAGTAGATGGGTTTCAATAACAGCAATCATGACAGCACTTGCTCTTGTGGGTAACTATGCACTTGTGGCGGTACCAAATCTTGAGCTAGGCTCTAGTATTCTATTCCTGACCGCGTACATCTTTGGAATGCATATGGCAATCTGGTCTACACTCATAATGTCGCTACTGTTCGGAATCATAAATCCATGGGGAGCTTTTATTCCTCAAATCTGGATATCACAGGTAATAGGCTGGTTCTACATCGTGACTATAGGTTCAATCATGGGAAGACTTGGGCCAAATGGAGAACGTCCTGAGCCAAGAAAATGGGAACTAGCCTTCACTGGGGCTTTTGTCACCTTCATCTTTGAACAGGTTACGAATATTGGATACTCGGTTACTTTTGGTGTACCATTCTATCTTGCTGTAACAGCGGCCATACCATTCACTCTACTACATATTTTTTCCAATTCCATAGTCTTCTCCCAGGTTGTACCTATATTGGATGCCACTTTGACACGGCAACTCAAAGGGCTTATCTGGAATACAGAGTATGAACAAGGTGTCAAAGAAGCTGGAACTATATCTGAAGAACTGCCAGAGGTATATGGAGAGAACCAAATTTGACATGGAAAGATGAGTTCGTTAATCTATCACAACCAGCAGATGGTCGAGTGGCACCTGCATTCAAACCTCATCATGCTGCAGTGGCTTTAATCATGATTGGTAGAGAACAGCCCCTTGGAAGGTATGAACTCTGTGGAAAGATGTCTATTGGGGAGGGAAGTGTTCGAACATTGCTCAAACGTCTTACAGAAGCAGATTATATTGAGCCAGAGGGAAAACAAGGACAAAAACTCACAGTAAAGGGGCACAGACTGTTTGATGAAGTATCGGAGGATGTTCCTATTGGTCTTTCATTGGATGTTAGACAACTTGTGATGTATGATTATGCCTTCGCAAACCTAGTGAAGCAAAAAGCATCCAAAGTATCTGATGGAATTAGACAGAGAGATGAAGCCATTATACAAGGCGGATATGGCAAAGCGGGAGCATCGACTTTGATTCAAAAGAATGTTAGGTTAGTGATGCCGCCGGATGATTTCCACATATTGCTTGAATACGAAGATGAAACCCTACTCATTATTGAAAGTCTGCGACCCGTAGATGGAGATGTAGTAGTCATTGGGTCAGCAGATGATCCAAACTTAGCGAGAGAAGTAGCTATGGCTTCGGTTATGACACTATTTGATGAGGGGTGAAAATGCAATCCGACCTTTTCGGAAATGTTCCAGAGATTGTCATCGATGTGCATGAAACTGGCGGAAAGAAGATGAATGCTGTTAAGCATTTGATGTCTATGTTAGACAAAGAGAAAATTCACTACGTTGTGGAGAAGATACCTATCGGTGACATTTTAGGAATGGAAGGTATCGCGATTGAACGGAAAACAGTCAATGACCTAGTGAACACCCTGAAAGGGAGCAGCTCGGGAGTACCACGTTTTACAAGGCAAATGGATGCGCTTCTAGAGTATGAGAAACCATATGTCCTGATAGAGAACATACTAGCAATTCGTAGAGATCCGATGAAGGGATGTGTCTACATCCCCTTCTCGACAAAGCAAACTAAGGGGAAACCCTACTTTGTAACAATGGAGAGAGCAAGCTACATACATCCAAGCGCTCTCGATGCATTAATTGACAGCATTCGCGACAGGGGCATTCAGGTAATTGAAGGTTTCAATGCATTACACTCTGCAGGGCTCATCTATGGGGTACTTGTAGGTGATAATAAGACCCAGAAAGATAAGGAACAAAGATTGCCAATAATTAGAACGCGAAAAGGATTAGACTCGATGAACGATGAACAGGAGTTCTTCATTGCTGGTTTTCCAGGAGTCAACGTTGTACGAGCGAGAAGTCTACTTGAAAGATTCAAGACGCCTCATGATGTAATAAATCAAGCAGATGATTGGATAAGAATACCAGGAATAGGACCGAAGACTATTGCTTCAGCAAAAAGGATGTTATTCTCTGAGTACGAGGTTGACAAATCAAAAGAAGAAACAGATGATGAATCTTCTGAATCATAATATTGCCAGCTCGATAATCTTAAAAGATGTCCTCCTGTGAAAACTAAGATAACTATTATATGACTGGAGAATAGTATGATGGGAGACGTACGAGTAGCAATCGCTGGACTTGGTAACTGTGCCTCAGCACTTATTCAAGGCACACACTACTACAGAAATGCAAGAACAGATGAAGAAGTACCAGGTCTTATGCATGTAGATTTTGGCGGTTACTATCCAAAAGATTTCAAGTTCGTAGCAGCTTTTGAAGCGAATAGAAAGAAGATTGGCTTAGATATTGCAGAGGCCATGTGGGTTGAACCAAATTGCTGTGTTGCATTTGCTCCAGATGTTCCAAAGACAGGAGTCAAAGTACTTCCAGGTCCAATTTCTGACGGTGTAGCCCCTCACATGAGAGAATCATTCTTTGCTTATGATGAGAAGGAAATTGAACCAGTGGATATTGTTGAAGAGTTAAAGAAGTCAAAAGCAGACATGTTGGTTTCATACCTTCCTGTGGGAAGTGCAGAAAGCTCGAGAATTTATGCAAGAGCGGCACTAGAAGCCGGAATAGGATACATCAATGCAATTCCAGAGTTTATTGTTTCAGATCCAAAATCACCAATCGCACAAGCTTTTGAGAAAGAGGGTATTCCATGTGCAGGTGATGACATCAAGAGCCAGCTAGGTGCAACAATCCTTCATCGGGTTCTCGCGCAGCTATTCGACAAGAGAGGGCTGATTCTTCAAAACACCTACCAATTGAATATTGGGGGAAACACAGATTTCGAAAATATGCAGGTAGAGAACCGTCTGAGCTCTAAGAGAATCAGCAAGACTGAAGCAGTTACAAGCTGTGTGGAATATGAGCTACCTACCAAGATCGGACCAAGCGATTACGTACCTTTCCTAAATGACAATAAAGTGTGTTACATCAGCATGAGGTCCAAGGCTTTCGGAGACTTACCAATTGACTTGGACTTGAAACTCTCAGTCCAAGACTCACCGAACAGTGGTGGAGTTATAATCGATGTTGCCAGAGCTGTTAAAATTGCTTTAGACCGAGGTATTGGAGGAGAACTCTCAAGCATCAGCTCATATAGTTTCAAGCATCCTCGTTACCAGATAGATGACTTCGAAGCAAGAAAACGTGTCGATGAATTCATTGAGGGTAAGCGTGAACGCTAGTCTATAAAAAGAAGGTGAGTCAGCCTAGTCTACTAGGCTGATTCTCTATCACTCAAGAGATGTGAAGCTCTTGACTACTTTTTCATCAAGTTTCTGTAGCACTTCTACAAGGAGCTGCACTGCAGCCTCAACGTCGCTTAAGTCAAGAATGCCATTGTGAGAATGGATGTACCTAGTGGGAATTCCAAGGAACAATGAAGGGGCTCCCATTCCAGCAAGATGAATCTGACCTGCATCAGTTCCGCCACTCTTGAGGAATGCAGGCTGATGACGAATTTCCATCTCCTCAGCTATATTCAGAACAAACCTACGGAATTTTGGATTTGGAATCATAGAGCCATCTCCAGCAGAGATTGCTACACCCTTGCCCATTTTCTGAACAAGTCCTTCAGAACCTGGTGAGTCGCCTGATATGTCGACATCAAGAGCGAATCCAATGTCTGGTTTTATCATCTGAGCAGATGTCTTGGCACCTCTAAGCCCAACCTCTTCTTGGACAGTGGATACAAAATAGACAGTGTTTGGTAGAGAGACGTCTTTCTCTGATATTCTGCGTAATGCTTCTAAGGCAATGAAAACCCCAATTCGGTCATCAAAGGCTTTTGCTACAGCAAGGGTAACCTCACGCTCCTCTTCCTTCGCATCCTTGTCATCCTCGTTTTCCTTCTCTTTCCGTATTCGCTTCATAGTACGAAAATCAGCACGTGGAACAGCGGGGTCACCGACACGAATTCCAAGTTTCTTGACTTCCTCTCTGGACGAACACCCGATGTCTATGTACATCTTCTCTTTTGTTACTACTTTGGTACGCATCTCTGGTGTCAGCACATGCGGTGGTGGAGCTCCTATTACACCGATAATCTTCTCATTGCTCTCTGAGGGCTGAATGACTACCTCTTGTGTCAGTAAGGTCTGGTCCCACCATCCTCCAAGTTGATGAAACTGAAGGTATCCATCCTTCTTTATGTTCGTTATGACGAAACCGATTTCATCAACGTGTCCTGCAATCATAATCTTAGGACCACTATCTCCTTTCTTGAAGATGAGCGAACCTATACCATCTTGGAGAACTTCGACACCGAAATTTTTGGCGTACTCAATTACCACCTTTTGAGCCTCTTGCTCATGACCACTTGGGCCAAATGCATTACAGAGATTCTCCAGTAGTTTCAAATCTAAATTATAATCTGTCATACAACTCACTTCATTTCCCTTGGGATATGTTTTGTTCGATAGAATTCGCTCTTTAGTGGTTTTGGTTAGAGCATAAGTTAGGGTAATTCCTTCATGACATAGTTAGACTGCTCTTTGCCAGAAGAGTAAATGCCTCTTCTACGTTCTGACCAGTAAGAGCACTTGTTTCCAAATAACCAGTCAAATTGTTTTCTCTGACAAAATCCATTCCCATTTCACTGGTTATGACTCTGTGCTCATCAAGATCAACCTTGTTTGCCAAGAGAATTATTGGTATGCGTTCTCCAAGTGCATCTTCGGTTTCTTTGATCCATTTTGGCAACTCGAGCCAAGTACTTTTGCGGGTAGTATCGAAAACTAGGAGGGCTCCCTTTGAACCCCGATAATAACTGCCACGAATGAAATCGAAACGTTGCTGCCCAGCCAGGTCCCAAACAAGCATTTTCACAACAACGCTTTGACCATTTGCAGTTTCAACTGCTACGGTCTTAACAGCAAATTGAGAACCGATAGTAACAATGTATTCTTCGGAGAACTTGTGTGTAAGAAAACGGTTGACTAGTGCTGTCTTACCACTGCCGCCAGCCCCTATCATGACGACTTTTCGCATGTAGTCAAATCCGCCGCTACTCAAGTTTTCACCTCGCCCAATTGACCGGGCAACCTGCTCAGATAAATGGAATCACATAGGAGGGGGATAATGCTTCCACCCGCAAGATTCCGTATTCGAACTTGGCTCCACTCCTTTTAGCCTTTTATGGGTTCAATGCCGCCAGATGAGTTATCATCTAAAAGCGCACAATGGGTTGGCGCGCTGATAGAATTACTAGGTACCGATTTATATTCGGTATTACCGGGTTAACACCTGCCATGAGGGATAATCCTTGAAGCTGATTACAGTAAAGATGAGTGACATCTACGTGAATGGACTTGACAAATTAGTAGAGATAGGAATGTATCCCTCAAGGAGTGAGGCTATAAGGGTAGCAATTAGAGACCTTTTGCGACGCGAGCTTTGGCCAGTAGATGGTAGTCCAATCAATATGAATAATGAGAATGAATAATCAGGATTTCGTGCCCACAAGACACATTAATACAAATGCGTTGAAAAAGATGTTAACCGCGCTTAAGCATGGAGGACACTGATTTGAACTTCAGAGTATTCTTCAAGAGCGTCAAGTTCGCATTCCGAGCAAGAATTCGAGTGTTGGCCTTTATCCTAATCTATGCAATATTATTCATCATTGTATCTAAAGGTCTAACAAATGATCCTAGTGGATGGCTCACATATGTTGGAATGGCGTTCATTGTTGCTACAATATATGCAATTTTGATATCACAGTTCAGGAGAAGGGATATTTCGATCTTCAAGTGTATCGGATGGGACAATAATAACGTAATGCTATTGATGGTTGGAGAAGTTGTATTAGTATCATTCAGTGCATTTCTAGTAGTTTTCCAAGTTAGTATAGAGATTATTGGTTTCATAGGATACTTTGGAGCATCTGCACTTCTGACAAGTGTCCAGGATTTGCTCTATATTAGTCCAGCATCCATGGCAGTGACCTTATTCTGGATCATTCTTGCTCAATTACCAGGTCTAGCATTATCAATGTGGAGAGCAACACAGGTGCCCCCGATGAGGGCTTTGAGGGAGGAATGAAAATGGCAGGTAAAATCATTCTTGAAGAAGTTAACAAGGAATATGGAAAGGGCAAGAATACAGTAGCCGCTTTGAAGGATGTGAATTTAGAAATATCGGATGGAGAATTTATTGCCATTCTTGGTCCAAGTGGCTGTGGAAAATCAACACTCCTTCACGTAATGTCAGGGCTTGAAGCACCTTCTTCAGGACAGGTCATTGTAGACAAGGTAGATGTGACTTTAATCAGTGAGCGGGACATGCCAAAGGTTCGAGCTAAGAAAATCGGATTTGTCTTTCAGTCATTTCTATTGGTAGAGCATCTTACCGCATACGAGAATGTAGAGGCTGTTCTCTGGCCTAGAGAGGATATGACAAAAACAGAACAAGAGGAAAGAACTCTTGCAGTGCTTCGAGAGGTAGATATGCTAGAGAGACGCGACCACTTTCCAAAGCAACTTTCTGGTGGAGAACAACAACGTGTGGCTATTGCCAGAGCATTAGTCAATTCACCACCAATTTTGTTCTGCGATGAGCCGACTGGGAATCTCGATAGTAAAACTGGTGAGAACATCCTCAAAATAATAGCTCAACTCAATAGAGAGAAAAACATGACTGTGGTTCTTGTTACTCACAATCACGATATCGCAAAGTTCGCAAAAAGGACACTAAACATGAAAGATGGTGTTATTCGATAGCATGCACACTTCCAATGTGGAGCCCTGATGAAATTGCAGCAGTCTGACTGCCAGAAGCAGGAAAAACAAGCTGAAGAACTGGCAGATTCTGGCAAGAATGAAGAAGCAATGATTCGCTTTCAGAAAGCTGGCGACTGCTGGAACAGATGGGAATCATTCTCAAAAGCAGCTAATGCATACGAGAGAGCGTATGAACACGGGATGCTAGCACACCAATATGAGAAGGCCGCACGCATAATGACTAGTGCTAGTGCAGCGTGGATAAAATTTGGAGAACATGAGAAGTTTGAGATTGATTGCCAAATTGCCGCTCAAGCCTATGTATCTGCTGCTGAAGAGAAGAAGGACCCATATCTACTGCTTGATGGATCATTCTGTGCTATTACAGGTGGAGACATAGACCTCGCACGACAATTGATTGACGCAGTCATAAAAATAACAAAGGGTGAAGTCACAGGTCTAATTGATCTGGCTCTAATGTTAATGGAGTATCGTTTTGGTGATGCCAATAAACTAATGGAATCAGTCATAGCAAATGAAATCACAAGGAAGGAACTTGGAAAACTGAGACGTTCATTCGAACTTGTTCTATCAGGTTTCATCCGCACATCACTTGAGTCTGAAGCTGCTGTGACAATAGCGAGTCTGGAAGAGAGTACTGGGTTAGACCGAAATCAACTGAAGAAATTGATTGTAAGAGCTATTGAGAACGGGTATATTCCAGCATATCTTGATGAGGTCACTGATGAGCTGATTGTAGATAGTGATCGATATGACATCTCTGTTTTGGAAACTAGAAAAAGACCAATACTCAGCAGAGACCTAGAGGATCCAGGTGCGTGGGATATAGACTTAGACGAAAAATGAGGAAAATTGAAGACCAGCTTCTTAAAGCTCCCCAAGAAACCTTTTTAGTACCATTGCTGAAACACTCAATTGCCCGCCCAATATTATAGGTGGAACTACAAATGGCTGAAGGGCTGAAATGGTTGCAGTGTCCCGTCTGCAAAGAGTCAATCTATTGGGAGATTCCATTAGATGAGCTTAAGAAAGTTAAACGGTTCCCTGCTCCAGTTGTAGTGAAGCACAAGGATCATTATTTAGTCTGCTATCTCGACAGCCATCATCAGCTTGCTGACACTGAAGTTGCAATTGCAGGTGTTGATGGAAAGGAAAAGAAATAGCAATCAATGATAAATTCATTCTATCCCGTTATCCATTGCCCACTCGAGTACACGTGCTGCTTGAGCACTTGCCATTCCCCAAGATCTAAGATTCAAAATGAGGTTTCTGATTCCTGTGATCCAATCAGAGAGAAGCTCCTGTATTCTCACCTTGATGATGGGATCATCTTCTTCTTTGTACACTGGCAGTATCATACCTACAAGGCTCTGAGATAGCACTAGAATGGTTTCAAGTCTAGCAATCCATTCTTCTCGAGGTAATCCTGTCAATGTTTGTGCAACAGCAAGATGATAGTCGTATTGAGCTGTGAAATACCTAAGTCTCCAACTCAATACCTCAACAAGTAGTGTCTTGTGAGCAGTACTAGGTGCAGTTTTGATGAGAAGGCTCAAGAAACGTTGTGTCATTTCGTCAGCAGATTGACTTGCATCAAAATACAGTGCCATAGCTTGTTGATATTCTTCATTAGAGAGACTTTCGCTTGCACGATCTATGCTTTCCTTGAACCGCTCAATTAAAGCTCGAGTCGATGCTCCCTCAATGTCTTCCAAGTAGAATATCACCTCTTTTCTCAATCTTCAAGACAAACGTCCAAATCCGGATTTTTCTTTTTGTGTAGCACTTATCCTGCATTTTTTTACCCCAATATGATACTTTGTAGTTTCTATTCAGCTAACTCAGGAATGGGCGGAGGGCAACTAATTTTGTACTCCACCACAGATTGTGTCCAATTCATAAACTCATCACTCGGAGGTTTTTGTTGATACAACTGTTTCCTATCAGCTTCGTATGTGCGATTTCTAGTTCCTGCAAATTCAGCCATTGTTAGTATTCGGTTTCCAGCACGCTCAGATGCTTTAATCACTGGATCAATCCATTTCAACCAATCAGAATCCCTGAGGATATGGTGGTCAATAACAAGTGTCGGGATTGCTGATGCCAAAGAAATGAGGGAATAGAGAGCATTTTCTTTATCAGATTTAGTGAACTGTGATAAATAGACTGGAGGTCCACCGACGATCGCAAGTTCGGGGGTCACAGATAAGATATAATGAAGGGTTTCTCTATCAACCGGACCCTGCACATCGGGTGCAAAGAGAAATCGTTTCTCAGAATACTCAATTGTTGTTGCAAGAACATACCCAAGACGGGTATTCTTTTCACCATGGGGTAGTGGATGAGAATATGTGATTTTCGTGTTGCCAAACTCAAATACTTGGCTATCGGCCCATTTTATCTCCTTTACTACATTTTTTACATCGCGCTCCAAGAAGAATCCACGTCGTCTTTGAGATGGGTTGATGTTTTCGCGATTGTCTTTTGCGAGTACAAATTTGTCCTGAAATAGATCTTTTCTTTCACCTTGTGTACTAAGGTTGTAAAGATAATTTGTCAGTCCAGGACGTACATGGTCATAGTGGTAATGCGAAATAGATAGAGCGTCAGCTTTCTCTGCACTGATTGTTATTGCGTTTAGAGACTTTTTGAGAGCCACATATTCTAGAGGGTGCGGTTCGAGATTGTACCTTTTCGCCAATGCCGCCGATGGATCAAGTAGGATATGAAAATCCGGTGTGACAACTTCTGTACAGAGAGAACGACTTCCTAAGCTTTCAGCTGCTAATGGAGTGATTTGGAATTTACCGAGTTTCATTGTCACACTCTCTGAAATAGACAAGATGGTATCCTTTATCATGGAGTAACTCAGCTTCGTATAGAATGGGACCATCTTTCTCTCTGAAACATCTGAACATCTGATAATCTGAAGGTAGAAAATCAGATTCAAGAGAAGCGATCTCCTTCTCTGTGAAAAGAGCGAGTGTTCCTTCCCTATGATTTTCAACAAAAGAAGAGATTTCTCCAAAGCTCACAAAGATTAGAAAATGAGCTGATAGAGACCCATCTGGTTCAATCAATCGCTCTGAAACCATTCCACGATATTCGTAGTTAGATAAACTAGGTGCACCTGTTTCCTCAATGACTTCTCTAACTGCCGCAGCTTGAATATGCTCACCCAAAGCTACCTTTCCTCCAACCATACTCCAGAGATTCTCGTATGGTGGATTTCGCCTTTTAAGAAATAGAAACCTATCGCCATGTCTTAGCATTGTTATGGCTATCGGCACCATCTGTGTCATCAAAGTCACCTGATTTGACATTCGTTCCCGCTGCTTTAAACCTAGAGGGAGGAGGAAGCCAACATTCTTAGCGCAGCAAAAGAGTGTGTTGAGTGGGTCTGAAAATTGGGTAGACTTGTATCTGATGAGGTCAGAAAAGAAGTTCTGGCCAAGATAACTCCAAGCAAGAAAGAGTTAGAGAATCAGAAAGAAGTCATTTCTAGTCTTAAGGAAGTACTTATCGAAAAAGCAGAGTCCATCGAGTTTGCATTCTCCTTCATTGAACCTCAAGGATCAACAGGACTAAAACAGACTCAGCTCAGAAATGCCGCTGATATCGACCTGTTTGTAGGATTAAATCCCTCAGAATATTCAGAAATCTTAGAATTACCTCAACAAAAAAGACACTCAGGTCTTGACAACTTAATGACCAGTCTAGTGAATGATTTGTTGATGCCCGCAGTTACTGAATTAGAGGTGTCAAATGTAAGGAAGACATACTCTCAACATCCTTACGTATCGTTGGAAATGAACGGACTGGAAGTTGATATTCTCGGTTGTTTTGATATTGATTCAAAATATCTCTCAGAAAAGGGTCCGATTACTGCAGTTGATAGGACTGTGCATCACACACGATATGTAGCAGATAATCTGACTGAAGAGAAAAGAGAGAACGCGAGAATTCTGAAATCATTTGTCAGGGGTTGCCATGCATATGGCGATAGATGCGCTGTAGGGAGAATGGGTCTAACAGGTGTTTCTCTAGAATTGATCTCAATAATTTCTGTGGATCTTAATGATGCATTCTACATGTTGGAACATCTTGATGAGAATCCTGTTGACCCAGAAAATCGCACATTAGCAGAACTTAGAAAGACAAAGTCATTTAGGGATAATCATATTTTCCTCATAGATCCAACAGACCATCGGCGAAACATTGCTTCAAGTTTCACGCCCCGATCATATAGATGGGTAAAATATAGAATTTTAGAGATGAGAAGAATTTCCAAGCAAGAAAATTCAAAATCAATTACGAATATTCTCTTGGAAAAACCAATTCCAACCACTACTTTACCAAATTGGTTGAAAAAGTATACTGCGGTACTAGAGTTCAAATCAGATGGCTCATCGCATTACACGATTCTACGTGATAAACTCTACAGATTAGCAAGAAAATCTCAGGCGCAATTATTGAATGAGAGAACAGGTGAACCGAGGTTTGGATTAAGTCTTGTTGAAGTGTATTTTGAGAAGGACAAATATTCAGTAGGGGTCATAGTTGAAAAACACAAGATTGGAGAGGAATACCAAAGACGAGGACCCCCAGTAGAATTGCATGATGCATCAGAGGAATTTAGAAAAAGTCATCCTGATTCAAAACTAAAGGATGGATTCTATTGGGTCATAGAGAAAAGAGACTGGGTGTCTGCATCAGATCTTTTTGAAGACATTCTGCTAAATAATCCTATAGAAGGATTAACTCCAACCAAACTGAGTGATGTTTCAAAGAAAGTACTCAATGTGCTATGGAGATTTGTACTTCCTATAGAACCTGAATTCAATCAGAGAATAACAACAGTTAAGGACAAAAACCAGGTCAGAACTGGGTGAAAGATAGTGCCAGACGAAAAGATAGCCTTCATTTCGCATCCAGAGTCAGGATTGCATCGGATGCCCTTTCCAAAACCCCATCTTGAATCATTTGAGAATCCTCTTCGAACTCAGATTGCTGAACGATATTTGGAAAAAAGTGGTATATTGAACCACACTCAAAGAGTTAAGGCACCCAAGGCGAATTTGAAGGATGTACGAATTGTTCATTCTGATTATCTTGTAGACACAGTTGAGATTATGAGTGAGATAGGCACTGGGCAACTTGGAGAAGCATCATACGCCAGTCACGATTTACTTCATTGTGCACTACTTGCAGTAGGAGGCGCAATGAAAGGATCTGATCTTGTTTCTTCAAAGAGTGTTTCTCATGCATTTGTACTCATGCGCCCACCTGGACATCACGCGTCTACATCAAATCCAATGGGATTATGTTATTTCAACAATGTTGCAATCGCAGTACGACATGCTTTGAAACGTGATGATATCAATAGGGTTTCAATCGTCGATTTTGACAATCATCACGGGAACGGGTCATCTGAGATATTCTATTCTGATCCAAATGTCCAGTTCATTTCTGTTCATGAGTATGACTATGAAAACTTTGGACTTGGTCATTATTCAGAAATTGGATTTGGAAAGGCAAGGGGGACAAATATCAATATTCCACTAATCGAAAATTCTTCTGACAAGTCGTATGATGATGCAATAAAGCGAATAATTGTTCCAGCTTTGAAGAAGTTTAAGCCAGACATGATCTTTGTTTCTGCAGGATACGATGCCCACTATGCGGATCCGGTTGGAAATATGGATGTAGACTCTAGAACATTTTGGAATTTTGGATCTAGTTTGAGAAAGGTCATAGACTCCCTTGAAACAAGAGGATCAATCTGGGTTCTTGAGGGAGGCTATAATGCTATTGTTTTGGGACCGTCGATAGCAGCAAGTTTGCAAGGACTTGTAGGAGATTCATGTCCGGCCTTGGATGATCAGATTGAACGAGAGAGACACAAACCAATACTCGAAGCAAACAAAGAGATTATTGCTAAGGTTCTAGAAACTATCAAATCCCTCTGGTGACATGCACAAGATTTTAAGGTCACCCGAGTTGGCGAGCCACAATCAGTTATGGTGGAACTGGAAATTGGGTAAGAAAAGAAAATCCGGCGGTCGAAGTAAAGGCAGTTCGGGCAAGAGCGGGACAGTTCAATGCACGAAGTGTGGACGTATCGTACCAGCCGACAAAGCAAAGAAATACACGAAGAGAGTATCAGCTGTTGAACCTCAGCTCGCTCGAGAGCTTAGGCAACAGGGAAGCTATATCCAGACTAGAAGAGTCACATCCTACTATTGTGTGAGCTGTGCAGTTCATTCTGGAAAGGTTCAGATTAGACAAGCCACAGAACGAAAAACTGTTCCTAGTCGCGGTCGACGATATTAAACTCACCATGATAGATCTTCAAAAAATATCGAACAACTCATCGGAATAAGCAAAACTAGCTGGTAAGCCAAATGCAACCAGAATCCACCATACTAAGATTCATCCAGCTCCTACCTCAGGCATCGCCAGTGGGTGATTTCCTTCTCAAAGATTTGCCCGGTTCTGGAAAACGCATAGATGTCCTTTGTAGAGACCTTGCAGCTTGCTTTTCATGGGGCCCAATAATTTGGTCTAAGGAGAGACTCGAACTCATTGCTGTCATTGCAAATTCCTGCATTCTTACATTTAGTTTTCCAGGCACCAACACTCCAAGGAATGAGGTCCAATGGGCAACTGTAATCAGAGATTCTTTGAGAAAGCAACCTCCAAATTATGTTCGTATTTCAGAGGGTTCGATCGAAGACATTATGAAGAGGTACAATCTTCCTCCAAAATCCAAACTGTGGGTATTAGAGGAAGGAGGTCTCCCAATATCTAAAATCTGGGAAGAGCAGTCATTTACTCAGAACAGTTTTATGCTTGGAGACCACAGAGGCTTCGATTCTCAAACGGATAAGCTCATATCCGAACATGCACTTCTTCGACTCTCTCTAGGGAAGAACAGTTATCTTAGTAGTCACTGTGTGGCTTTAATAATCTCAGAATTCGAGAGGATAGAAAATGTCGAATGACGATTCCATGATTGATAGACCAAAGGCGATGACACGACTAGTTAACAAGTTGACAAAGGAGATGCTCTGGATGTATATCTTGCGTCTTCTTCAAGAACGACCTCATTACGGATATGAGATAAAGGAGCTAATAACCAAGCGTTTTGGCTTTTCCCCAGCAATAGTGAGCGGATATGCAATTATCTATCGATTAACCAAGGATGGTCTCATTGAAGAACAAAGAACCGATGATTCTCCGAGAAAATACTATGCAATCACTGAGAAGGGCAGTAGAGCCATGTCTGAAGCTAAGGCATTTCTCACGAAGACTGTAGGAATGGTTTTCGACCAGACTGATTGATCTAACGGACTTTGATGGCATCTGAAATCTGCTCGTATCTCTGGTCGATTTCGCTATTATTGATTTTAAAATCAAGACCTTTGTGTTCTACCTTCACACTAGCTATTGAAGACCCATATGCACCGCATTCAGAGAGGTTTTTTCCATCGAGATACTTTGAAGCAAATCCGGAGAGATAGACAGAACCAGCAAACATCTCATCGACGGAATTTGTTTTGAAAGCAGGAATAATATGAAAGTCATTCCCATCATAAATGAGACTACCTTTATCTCCCTGCGTTATAACACAGGTTTCAGCAGCCCACTCTACTAAGAGTTCTGCAGCAAGAAAAGGATCCGACTCTCCTGTGATTAGAAGAGAGTCTCGTTCATTAGGTTGGATAACATCTAGAACACAGTGAGTTTTCTCCATCAGATTGAGTTCTGAGATGGTTTTCAATCTTCCATCCGCAGCTACTGTTTGTAGCTGAGGATTGAGGAATACAATAGAGTCTGACGTGTTGCAAATCCACTCAATAAGTTCTGAATCTATTTCTTGAAGTGACGGGCACAGAAGAATAGCTCTTGCTTGAAGGAACTCGTCAGGAATGTCACGGATTCTAATCCTTTGTGTAAATCCTAAGAATTCAACTATCTTTTCGTTCTCTAGACCATACTCTATTCTCCAAGTTTTGCCACCATTGTCTTCTATGAGATAATATTCTGGAATATCCAGAGAATCCAATGTGGTCACAAATTGATTTGTCCTTTCTGTATCCAAGGACCCAAGGATGGCTAATTGCTCAATGCCTAGTTTGGCTGCGGCGGTAGCACTGTAAACACTAGGACCTGATAGTGATGGGATGCCATCCACAAGGAAAAATGAAGGATTCCCAATTACAACGACATCATACATCTACCGATTCTCCTTGTTCCGATGCTGTAATTATCTTACGAGCGTATGCAAGTCTCTGAACTACAGTAATGTGAGAAAGAATTCCAACTATCACAATGCAGAGTGTTAGGATATTTGTGATATCTAGTATTATGAAGAAATCAAGTAACGCAGGAATTGGAGTTAATATATCCTCCCAGATATTGGTTTGTGGAATAATCAGAAGTAAAATCCCTGCAAATTGAAGAATCAGTTTCTCTTGCCTTTCAGCGATACCAACCGTGCAGCTTTCCATTCCACCAACAGATTCAGCCTTTGCGCGAGTGAAGCTTGCCATTATCATTCCAAAGAGTGTGAAGAATCCCCAGAACCATGGAATGAAAGTATCACCAGCACTCCACCATGGAATGGTGGTTGTATTGAGAGGACCCATCATGAGTCCCAGCATGAATAGGAACTCAGCATACCGATCAAGAGTATGGTCAAAGGTAGCTCCGAACTTTGATGCAAGCCCTGCAGCTCGTGCGACTGCTCCATCAAACATGTCCATAACTACAGTCAGAATCATGAATAGGAATCCAGCTACAAGATCACCCATAGCAAAGAACCAAGCACTGACAAGAGCGACAATCACCGTAAGACCGGTAATCATGTTTGGGGTTATTCCGGTCTTTGCCAGAGCTCTGCCCACGGGCATCATGACACGCTGATACTGTTCTCTGAGCGATCCTAGCATAGATATCACAGACCATTCCTATTGGTTCGAGGGTCGCCCACTGGTGGAGTGTTAATAAACGTGTTGAGGGGTGGTCATAGGACAGTCATTATTCGATTTAGGACCCATTCATATCCGAGTAGATTCAAGAATCCACCAAGTCTGGGACCGGATTTTCGAGAGATTAATATTCGATAGAGAACCACAAATGCTCGTTTGTCTTTTAGACCCACTTCCCGGGCAGTCGAAAATACCTTGCCTTGTAATTCCTCATCATCGAGAGGATCACCTTTCAGAATCTCTATGAATTCTCTGAGGAAAGCCTTGTCATCATTTGTTAGAGTATTTATAATTTCCTTAGGAACTTGATCAGGAACCTCGACTTTGTCCCGATCACTACCAAATTCCTTGGCCCACGCTAGTGCCCTCGAGAGTCTTATTGGGATCAATGATTTTGCGACTGGTGATATTTCTGAAATTTTATGTTGTTTCTTCAAAACATCATAGCATCGCTGCATGATTGTGTCCTCACTCAGAATTCGCTGAAGTTGCGATGTTAACACAGCGAATTTGAAGGAGAGTTTGGGGATGTATTTTTCACTTACAGGACGTACCTCAGTTAGTGGATACAAAACACGAGCCAGTTCCTGTTTCTCACTATCTGCATCGTCAAGACCATAGTAAGTACGTTCAAAGGTTTCGTAGATATCCACTAAATCAGGTATGAGGTCTGTTTGAATATTGTTTGCCTTCTCGGGATCAGTTCTAAGAACCATATACCTGAATAATTCTGGAGGTGCAATATTCAACCATGATCGTGGAGTAAAGACCACGCCTTTCGAAGTCCCCATGTCACGCCCACCAAGACGAACCCATTCGAATGGAACTTTTACCGGACCTTCCCAACCAAATACTCGGCGAGACATCTCAAGACCCGTATCGTAAGAGCCGCCTTTCACAGCATGGTCTTTCCCCGCAGGTTCACATGTTGTTTTCATAACGTACCATTTTGCAGGCCAATCGACTCTCCACGATAGTTTCAGTCTGACTTCGTCGAGTTTGGCGGTATCGGAATGTCCACAATGTGCACACTCATAGGAAACCTCATCGTTCTCAGAATTATACGATGTCACTCGATTAGGTACGATCGATCCTTTTCCACCTGATTGTAATCGACCACACTTTGGACAGACAACTGATGCAGGATACCAGGTCTTCATGGATTCGATATATTCTGCTTTCTGATTCTCATCAAAATCTCGAGCCACATATTCAATCAATATCTCTCTGATAGTTTCAGTGTGGTTCAGACAAATACGAACTGCATCCAACATCTCTTTTGTTTCATAGAGTTTTGATTGATATACAACTTCTGGATCTGCTCCAAATTCAGGAAATGTTTCAACCAACTCACTTACCCAATGTGCACCTAAACTCTCACAGCAACCATATGGATCGGGAGCATCTGAGTAGGGGACTCCCATATACTCATCAGGGGAAAGGGTCAAACTTGGAGGGAAGGCTCGAATAGGATCGTAATCGTCTGCGATGAAAACGGTCTTTGCATCTTTTCCCAATGTCAGGAGTTCTCGTTTGATGACATCTGCGATGATAATCTCTTTCATGAAACCAGTATGTACACTACCGCTCATGCTCTTTCCTGTCACAATGAGATATTGATCAGGATCACGTTCCAATACCTCATTTACTACGTCACGAATCCAATGAATTGAGAATTCTTCTTGAGATTCATCAGACGACATCAATCACTCCTCAGGTATCCCCGAGGCATGACCCTAAAGAACATTATCCTCAAGATGAGAATTCTGAAACTCTAAGATCATTTCTTGAGGCAAAGAAGACATATGTTGGAATTGAAGCAAGGATGATTACAATTAACATCGCAGCAAAGACAGTTCCAATTGTTAATGGAAGGTAAGCAACTGAAGAAACAGCAGCTTCTGGTATCAGTGCATATATGCTAAGGATTGTTGCAACAATTAGAGCTGGTATGCCTGCTCTCAGACCAACATCTAATCCTTCTGCGACCATTACCTTGGCGATGAAGGAGGGCTTTGCACCAACTGAACGCATTATGACGTAATCTCTCAGCCTCCCAAAAACGGAAACTAGTAGGTAGTTCATTAGACTTAGAAATGCACTAATTAATGTAACAAAAGCCAAAGGACTCATGAGAGCCCAAATAGCAGAGATTGCCTCCAAGTTTCCTTCAAGTACATCTTGTTGACGATAAAGATCAAATCCATAGCTTGCAGCCATCGAGTCTAGTTGTGTTATGATTGATTCATCATAATCCTCTAGCTGCACCAATGCCAGGTTTGTTCCAGTTACCCCCCAGTATGTCTGGAGAAGCGATACATCCATGATTGCCATCATACCACCATTGAGAACATCAAATGCTTGTGCTTTAATCTCAAGAGAGAAACCTTGGACACCCAAGTTTTGAACAAGAGGGTCGACAAAAAAGTCACTTGCCATTTTACCTCCAATCCAGACCTGGTTAGTCCCATCTATTCTTCGGCCTTCATAATACCAATCGGAGATTGTATCATCCCAATCAACACCAATCAAAGCAGCTGAAGATACTCTATCAAGACCTATCCGTTCATATTGCTGAAATTCTTCGTTCCATATGATTGCAGGTTGCTCTTCAACCGCAGAATAAACTACAAGACGCGTTTCAACATTGACCACGCCTAATACACTTTCCATTTCTGTGACCAATGAATCATTTATCATATCAGAGGCTTGTACATAATTGAATGAGTTATTTAGCGGTAAACCATATAGTGAGTATGCGTCATAGTATTGATTTAGCAGGTGCGGGTTTCCGATAGCTACAACGTTCTCGCCCATTGAACGAGTTACGTAGTCATTTGAGGTTGTGTGTATAACACCCCCACCAATCCAAATCAGTGACGCGATTGTGAAACTGAGAAATAGAGATAGGACTGTTCTTCGTGTGCCTTTCATTCTTCTGCCTGTTCCTTTTGTAGCAATTCTGAATGAGAGACCAAAACTATCCAGATATCCTGCAACTCTTACTCTTGTTCCAACTTCCGGATTTAGGGCAAGCGATGGTGATTCTTGTACAGTGTCGTAAATAGGCTTCTGTGCTGAGAAATATCCTGCAAAAATCAGAACCGTTGCAAGAATTCCAATTTGCAGATATGGAAAAGATCCAGTTAATGTGATACCCGGCACAACGGAACTCAGCCAGATTAATCCCAATAAATAGAGACCAGTACCAATTGATAGTCCAAGGAGGATACTTGCAAGTAGAAGTATTACAGATTGAGCCATGAAGAAATCAAAGATAGTATCTAGGAGAGTACCTATGGCTTTCATTAGTCCTATATCACGTCTACGAGTGACCATTTCAAGTGATACAGTTGTCGAAAC
>JBHLRQ010000008.1:0-56504 GCA_048882385.1 Candidatus Thorarchaeota archaeon
ACCCTTGTACATACCAAGACGTAGAATGACAGCTCGCTCATACTCCTTCACTATTTTTATTCCAGATAGAATGAAAACAAACGTGAACATTGTGATAAGCCCAATCAAAATGATAAATAAATAAGATTCCAAAGTTTGCAAAACAAATCTCATGATAGTCACTTTTTGCCCCAAAAAAAGATTGTGTTGAGATTGATAGGAGTTTATCTGACCCTCAATAGTACGGACTAGCATGACGCGGAGCTCCCAGACCAAGTTGTCAGATTTTGGAGATGTAGAGGATGAGGCACGACAATCCAGTCACGCAGTAGTGACTGAGTTCGGCAAATCGAAGGATCGCAAGTCGGAGAGAAAGCTCTGGCAAAAGACGACAAAGAAAGATGAGGAATGGGGTGTTTGCAACTTCGATGAAACCGTCTTTCTGGTCCAGATTATCGATGGCCGACTCCATGCTCATGGAATGGAGGCTGTATGCAAGTGGTGCGATGGAGTGTTGGAGATTCGCGAAGAGGTCAAGGCCTTCTGCGGTGGCCGCTGTGGGAGATACCAGGGTGAGTTCTCACAAGACCTTAATGACTACCTCCGCTGGGAAGGTGTCAAGTCCTATACACTCAGGAAGATAGTGTCCGAGGCTGAGGCAATCGAGCTAGAATCAAGAGACCTCGAACCAATACAATATGCACCAAAGTGGTCCGTGCTCTATGAATATGAGGACGAAGCTGAGTTTGAAGAGTTCACGAAAGAGTAATTAATGGCATAGTTAATGTACTTAGAATCCTTGGTGATAAACCATGACAGAGATTCCTATGGCCGAAGCAGGTCCATCACGAGGAGCTGCTGCACCAGAGGTGCGAAATGCCGGGATCCTCCTATTATTGGCATCCATCACTGGCTTTATTGTTGGCGGTGTTGAATACTATCTTTGGGAGGAAGAGCTCGCACTCTTGGGAGTAGTTCTTGCAATAGTTGGATTCTGCTTGTATACACAAGTGATAAAGGCAGACTATTCTGCCTGGATGATGACAGTGATTTTCAATATCATTGCAATCTTTCTTTATGCCACAGGCTCTAACTGGGGTGGGGTAGCTTTGAGCCTGATCTGTGTTATCTACTTCAACATGCCGAATGTGAAAGTTCACTTTGAGCAGAGTTGATGAGTGAAGGCTGGTCAATCCAGCCTTTCCCCTCTTTTTCTAGAGACTCTTTTCAAAGAGGAGAAACCGTCTGCCAATAAATTCCTCATTGACATAGCCCAAATATTGAGCCCATTCAGTAGTATTTGGTCCAAGGAAGAAAACTGCTCGGTCAACACCTGCATTTTCTGATTCATCAATCATTCTCGACATTATGTCCACAAATGCCGATCTATTTGTGGCAAAGACTGTGTAGGCAGAAGTTTTCTCTTCCTTCCTCTCTCGTTCTGTAACACAGTACATTGCTTGGGGAATACCAGATTCATCAACAACAACCTTGTTGTTTGCTCGAGTAAGGAGCCTGGTCAGTCCATCAGGTGTCTTGTAGTCGAAGTGCCAGGCAAGAGGAAACTTATCCCCAGGAACCAGTTCTGGATTGATTTGAAGGAGCTCGAACATTCTTTCAGGATCGACCTGAACCGGTACAATACTAGGACTTGGTTTCGAATGGGGAGGAAAAGGTTTGTAGAGTCGGAAGTAACCAGTACTAGCCACCTTCTCAAACCCCGTCTTCTCGGCTACTGTAATGGAGGCAATGTTTCTGGAACTGGTAGCATACCAAAGTTTTGTGATTCCTTTCTCTCTCGCTAGTTCAGAGAGGGTTAATGTCACTGATGTGGCATGTCCCTTTCCCCTGTGAATATCCTTGACCCTAAGACCTTGTAGCCATGCAATTGTCGTACCTTCAGTCCTCTCAACATTCCCAATGGCAATGAGTTCCTCTTCATTGAAAAGTCCAATAGTATGAGCTAGAGGATTATCTACCCAGGTAGGGAAAATATCCGGGACATAGTCATTTCCTTCCCAAATTGATTCGCAGAGAATCTTTACTTGCTCAAGGTCCCCTTTGGTCAAATCACGAATATTACTAGCCATGGTATCTTTGCGAGATGAAGCACCTTAAGAATCGTGTGAAGCAGCTCTTCCAATCACTTCAGGTTCAGCTACGTAAAGTACATTCATGCACTCTATTCTCAAGTTCTGCTCAATTTCCATGATGATACTTATATAGAAGTTCACTCATAACTTTGGTCTACTTGGCTGCATGGAATTTTTCACATATACAATGAAGTGGGTGGGGACCTGCGTAAACGTATCTTCATGGTATACTATGTAATGAGGAGGAAGAATAAGAAAATGAGAAAAAGAGTAGTGCTTATTGCGTTAGCAACAGTTCTGGTTCTGACTCTAGCTTCCGTTCCAGCATTTTCTGGAATTGAAGGATTGACTGTAGAATCGAAAAACCAGATGATGATTGCTCAATGTATAGAACCACCTTCCGGAGTTGTTAGCTGGTGGACAGGCGATGGACATTATCGTGATGTTGCTGGAGTAAATCCAATGAATCCGGAGTACGACACAACATTTGCTCCAGGTATGGTCGATGAAGCATTTAGCTTTGATGGTGTTGACGATTTCATGTGGGCGACAGGTGAAGGAATTGACCATTTGCAGGAGTTGACAATCGAAGCATGGGTGTATCTGAATTCTTTGCCTGATAGGATAATGCGCTTTGTGACCCTTGCACCTCCGGGTCTCGAGAGAGCGGTGATTCGTTATGGTTGGCGGAGTGCAGAAGGTTTGGGTCAGTTGCACTTCTATATGAGAATTGGAGATGAAACAATTCCATTCAAGAGTCTGAGAGTAGAGAATGTTCTGCAAACTGGAGTTTGGCATCATGTTGCTGGGACGTTTGATGGCGAATATATGCGCGTCTATCTGGATGGCGAGGAAAAGGCATTCCGCTACACACCAGGTCCAATCGCAATCGGTGAGAATCATGGTGTGAGAATGAGTTCATATGATGAGCCTCTTGACGGTCGACTTGATGAAGTGGCTGTCTATAATCGTGCCTTAGATCCATCAGAGATTCAATCTATCTTTGACGCAGGGAGTGAGGGTAAGTGCAGACCTCAAGACATTGTCCGGGATCCTGAATATCTGAATCTTGGCGTTGTTGACATTGGCGACCACAGTAAAGGAATAGTTACAGTCACAAATGAGGGAGATTACCCATTAACCATATTCGAAGCAGAACTTCTACCTTGGTCATGTGAGGACCTATCTATCTCAATGTACTCTGACCAGGTTAATGATATCACTTCAGGTTTGAGTATGGGCATGGGAAATGGTATTCCAGGAAGTCTTTACCAAAGTTTTGTACCAGCAGCAAGTCCTTTGTTAGCTGCAAGTATTAGATTGAGGGTAGGAGGTTATTTCCCTGATACAGGATATACCACGACAATTAACCTAAGATCCGGAACCTGGGATGGGCCTATCCTTGCCACTGCTTCTGCATATATTCCTGGTTACATAACAAGTGGGCAACAAGTGGATGTACTTTTCCAGTTCCAAGCTGACATTGCTGTGAATCCAGGGACGACATATATCATAGAATGGATATCTCCTCTAGAAGGCGGTTCATGGTTAAGTTGGATGGCTTCAGATGAAAATCCATATTCAGGAGGTAATGTATTCAACCACTTGGGTGATCCATATGTAGATCGGGACTTCGTTTTTGCAACTTTCGTTCCGAAGGATGTAATGTGTGATCAAAGCAATTTTGAAAGTACGGGAACGAACATATATTTAGGAATTCCTGGGAGTCTTTACCAGAGCTTCGTGCCAACTGCAACTTCAATGATAGCAGCAAGTATAAGGCTAAGAGCTGGAGTTTCTTTCCCTGAGTATGGTTATGAATCGACGATTAGAATACGATATGGTTCATGGGATGGTCCAGTCATTGCAACTTCATCAGAATACATCAATGGTCCTCTACTGGTAGGAGAGCAAGTAGACAAGTTGTATAGATTCCCAGATGGTGTAGAACTGACTCCAGGAGAAACATACTTCATAGAATGGATTTCGCCAATACAAGGAGGATCTTATCTTAGCTGGATGGCTTCGGATCTAAATTCGTATCCAGATGGTACCGCGATTGGTCCGTCTGGAGATCCAATAGAAAACATAGATTTCGTCTTTGCTACATACTTACCTATTGTCCTGTTACCTGGAGGTTCTTTCAAGATTGGAATAACTTACACTCCTACATTCATAGGCGAGTGTGTTGGTGAACTTGTAATCTTTAGTAATGATCCAGGTGAACATGTGATCTATGTTCCGATGTCTGGTCGTTCAACACTTGCACATAGTGCCTGGATTGAATACCCAGTTTTCTTGGATGGTCAAATATCATACGCTGATGAGTGGGCAGATACGGAGCCAGTAGAGGTACATCCTAGGCGAGCTTGGAACTGGCCCAATAAAATGGAAGAGGTCACAGACATTTCCTACTATGCTCGCTTTAAGAACGACGATGAATGGCTATACCTTTTGTATGAGGCTACATGGACATCCACATTTAGCTCACCAGAAGCAGCCGCAGTATCAATGTTCTTCTTTGGTGGCAATCCAAATACAGACAGTGATGCGGGTTGGGTTGTTCTTGGTGGTGGTACTTGGGATCCATATGGCTGGAGTGGCGGCGGCTGGTTTTCTGATGTGGACACCAGCACGGGGACGAATGATGTAGAAGGTACAGGATATTTCGACGGAACTACATACTGGTTTGAATTCAGAAAGAGGTTGGACTCAGGGGATGGCTATGATTGGAGTTTTGAGCCCGGTGATCTTATGGGTAATCGTATCAACCCATGGGCTCCACCGCATATGCTCATCAATATGTGGGATAGTGACACACAGTCTACCTATGAACAAAATGTTGCAGTTCAATTGTCAACATTGACCTTCAACGACTACAAATTAAACAACGACATGCTCCGTTTCGAAAGGAAAGATGATGTAATTCACATTTTTGCTTTCGATGATGTTGGAACTGAAGGCCAACCACCTGCAGTCGTCAGATTTGGCCAACCTCTAATTATTGGCTTTGAGTGGACTACTACCCCTGATGCTTCTGTTAAAGAATTCAGTGACCTAATCATTGGGAATCCGGAGCATAAGATCTGTATGACCTACGATGGAAGTGCAGCAATGTCACTCAAGTCTTGGTACCAAGAGTGTTTCTATGCTGAAACTTTCAATGGTCCTAGGTGGATGTGGGATCATGACGGAGACGGACCTGGTGATAGAGATAGAGATGGTATAGGTGACTGGTTAGGGCCTGTAATCTTCTTCCGCTATGAAGTCTTTAAACTCCCAAGAGGAACTCATACATTTGAGTTCGCGGTCTACATTGGTTCAGTTCCAGTGTATTTAGACATAGTGACAGTGATAGTTCGGTGACCATTCAATAGGAAAGAAAACTAGCGGGTGGTAACACCTGCTAGTCCTTATTTTCTTTAGTCATTCTGAAGTATTAGGCAATAGTGATGATGTACGTTTGAAACATATGTAGTTGGATAACCCCAGCAACCAAGTTTCTTGTTGTTTTGACACCAGATCATCTCTTGACGAAGATCATAATCAGATGAGAGACCTCGAGCGAGATCCCAAGCAATTGGTTTCATAGCACCATCAATATCTCTCATGTTCTGGACCACAACCGTAATGTATGCTTTTTCACGCAAGACTGGCTTTAGTCCAATCAAAATCTTGCAGACTGCATCAATATATTCATCATAGTCTTCTATGTTTCCAAGATCATTTTCAAATTCAGTATAGTATTGCTTCAATCCGTTTTCCTGTCGCTGTTTATGCACAGACTCGTTTCCACCACGAGATTTTCTTAGCATGTTCCAATAAGGTGGTGATGTGATTATGTAATCAAATATTTTCGAGTGATTATTGAAGTGTTCCAATAACAGTTCTTTTGATTTCGCTGCATCTCCATGAATAAGCAATTGGTGACCACTACCAGTCACCTGTTTAAGTGCCTCTTGTCCGATTGCCACGAACTCTTTGCACAGCTCAATCCCTACTGCATTCCTACCCAACTCCCGACATGCAATTAGGGTACTCCCAACTCCTGCGAATGGATCTAAGACCCAACCTCCATCCTTTGTAAAGAATTTCAAAAATCTCTCGACAAGAACTTCAGGGAATTTTGCAGGGTGTTGCATCTGAGCAGTAGACCTAGATTTAGGATTTACAATAAACCAGGATTTTGTGGCTTTCACCCATTCTTTTCCATCAAGATTGTTGAGTCGATTTTGGGAACTTGTCAATACCACCACCAATTGACAAGAGTAAACTATGCCAATTCATAAGTCTACCCGAAGACATTCTAAACTCTGTTTCAATAGTGCGATTACTTTTAATTGAGTGAGTTCAAGCCCTATAGAAAGAGAAAGAGGAATGATTAATGAAGTCCATCTGGAAACAGAAGAGTGGATTACTAGTAGGCTTAATTATCGGAATACTTCTAGGAGCTGGTGGACTTATCTTTATCAGCCCGCCACCCGGAGGTTCAGGAATTCAGGGAACAATTACTACTGCTGGTTCATCAACAGTATATCCTCTCTCTCTAATATGGGCAACTCATCTTAATGAAACATATCCTGGTTTAACGCTTAATCCTAGCTCAGGTGGATCCGGATTGGGTCAATCTTTGGTTGGTCAGGAGCTCATTGATATCGGAGCATCAAGCTCCTATCCAACACCAGAATATATCTTTGATAATCCTAGTGTGGAAATTCTCCCTGTTTCAGCTGATGCTCTAGGCGTAGTTGTTAACGAGGGTGTTAATGGGTCAACATTCAAGATGGATTGCGACATGGTAGTGGCTGTCTTTCAACGAAACATCACTACTTGGGCTGAATTTGCTAGTACATTTGACGTCACTGTGCAATCGACAGGACCAATTCGTGTATATGTAAGATCAGATGCAAGTGGAACAACAGCCACCTTTGCAAGATGGCTTGAAACTGCTGATCAAAATACAAATGACAATGGAGCTGAATATCTATGGAACCTTGGACACGAAGAAGCTATTTCATTTCCATCAGGAGTATCTGCAGTGGATGGGAATCCAGGAGTTGCATCTGGAGTAGCGAGCGATTCGAATGCAATTGGGTATGTTGGATTGGCGTTTATGGGTGATTTAGTTCCTGCTGATTTATACAATCCTGGTAATGGTGAATGGGTTTCACCATCTCTGGATAATGCTGTGAAAGCAATACCTTGGAATCTCACTGATGCAGGAGATAATCTAATGAATTCGAATATTCCTGGATCTTATCCAATCGCAAGACTTCTTTTCTATCTCATTAATCGTAATCATTTGAATACAAACACGATTACTTTCCTTGCATGGTGTCTTGTTCAAGGCCAAAGATACGTCAGTACTGTTGGATATGTTCCAATCAACGGAACTTCAGCTCAAACTTATTCGTTGAATATTGTAGGATCTCTTTCACCAAGTGGCTAAACTGGAACCTTCGAGGTCTCAACATGACTGAAACTGAAATTGAAACTGTTGAACTTGAAACTGAAGCTGAGTCCAAGCTCATACTTCTATTTCAAAGATTTCATAATTCAGTCGTAACTCCACTCAAGGAATTCATGAAAGCAGATAGATCTGGAAAAGTTGACATGCTGGGAAAAGGATTCCTTCTTATTCCTGCACTTGCGAGCATCCTAATAATTATTCTAATACTTGCTTTTCTGTGGGTAGAATCGGTTCCTATCTTTGTGGCTCCTGAAGGCGGACCCGGGATAATAGTAAGTCCCACTTGGGATCCGAGTAGAAACTTGTTTGGAATAGCAATTTTCGTAGTTGGATCACTTCTCTGTACAGGAATTGCAATTGGCGTTGCAGTCCCACTTGGCGTGGGTGGTGCAATTTTCCTGAGCGAGTTTTGCCCGATGAAACTAAGACAACCAATCAAAATGATTATCGAAATGATGGCTGCAATACCCTCTATTGTATATGGTCTCTGGGCGTACATAGTGATGGTTCCATTCATCAAAGATGTTGTTGCACCAAGTCTTGGCATTGAATCGAGTGGTCTAAGTCTTCTGGCTGGTGGTGTCATCCTTGCTATAATGCTCTTGCCAACAATAGTTACAATAACAAATGATGCATTGCAGGCAGTACCAGCGAGTCTTAGAGAGGCTTCTCTTGCATTGGGTGCAACACAGAGTGAAACTGCGCGAAAGATTGTTGTTTCCGCTGCCTTGCCCGGTGTCGGTGCCGCTGTTGTCTTATCTCTGGGTAGAGCTGTTGGCGAAACAATGGCTATATTGATGGTCACAGGAAATTCATTGCAGATTCCGTACTCGTTGTTTGATCCTGTCTATGTCATGACGAGCATAATAACAAATCAACTTGGGTATGCATTTGTTTTCCCACTATGGCGTTCAGCTCTTTTTGCAGTTGGCTTGGTACTTTTGATTATGTCAATATGCTTCACATCAGTAGCAAAGTTGTTCGTCCGATGGGGAATGAAAACTAGGGGGTATATCTGAAGTATGAGTGTAATTTCTGATTTCATTCATTGGCTTCGGACAAAATACTCAACTGTCACACAATCACGTCGTCACTTCACTGATTTTATCTTCAAGACAATATTGGCAGTAGTAATCATAATCATCGTATCCCCCTTCTTTCTGGTTCTTCTTGAAGTCGCACGTACTGGATTTGTGCAGGTTTTTGGTACTGGTCCTGGTCAGGGTTTGGAATTCTTTGGAACTTTCCCTGGTGCAGGACTTGAAGGTGGAATACGGAATGCATTCGTCGGTACTGTAGAGCTAATTGTCTTAGCGAGTGCAATGGGTATACCTCTCAGTGTTTTTGGCGCAGTCTACATCACTGAATACACAAGAGAAGGATATGGACGCACTGTTGTTGAATTCGCATCAGATGTTCTTGCAGGAATCCCATCGATTGTGATCGGTGCTTTTGGATTTGCATTCCTAGTAGATTTCCTTCATTTAGGAATGGGAGTATTGGCTGGTAGTCTTACACTTGCGTTCATGATGATTCCTACTGTTTTGCGAACAACACAAGAAGCTTTGAGAGCTGTTCCTATGTCTCTTCGAGAAGCATCTTTAGCATTGGGCGCTACAAAATGGTCAACAACTTGGAATGTGACTATGCGAGCTGCGTTTCCAGGACTCATCACAGGAGTGCTTCTAGCAATTGGAAGAGTAATGGGAGAAACAGCACCACTGATTTTCACAGCAGGCAATAGTCTGAGTGTTCCAACTGAACTAACTGGTTCAGGTTCTTGGGTAGCTTCTCTTCCTTTTACAATCTGGGCATATACTAGCGACCCAAGAGAGTACATTCAAGCGAAAGCACACGGAGCAGCTCTTGGATTAATGATTATGGTCCTTACTGTTGATGTCATCGCTAATATCATTTCAAGAAAAGTGACAAGGAGGCTTGTCTAATGTCAGAATTTGAACATCATATTGAGGTCTGCAACCTCTCTACTTGGTTTGGTAAGAAAAAGATCTTGAAAAATATCTCATGTTATTTCAAGGACAATACTGTGACTGCGATTATGGGTCCGAGTGGCTGTGGCAAATCTACTTTATTGCGTACTTTGAATAGACTGAACGATCTCGTTCCAAGTTTTCGCAGAGAAGGACAAGTTCTCTTTAGAGGTGAGGACATCTATAGTAGCGGATCAAGTGTGTACGATTTGAGAAAAAAGATAGGTATGGTATTCCAGAGACCAAATCCTTTCCCAATGAGTATACGCGACAATATCACATATGGTCCGAAGTTGCATGGAATCAAAGATGAAGAAGAATTAGAAAAATTAGTCGAAGAATCTTTGAAGAAAGCTGCGCTTTGGGATGAGGTGAAAGATGATTTGGACAAACCCGCACCGAATCTCTCAGGTGGTCAGCAACAGAGATTATGTATTGCGAGAGCGTTGTCGGTAGATCCACCGGTGCTTCTTGCAGATGAGCCTGTGTCTGCTCTAGATCCTATTAGTGCTGCTAAGATAGAGGAATTGATAGTAGAATTGAAGAAAGACTATACTATCATTTTAGTTACGCATAATGTTCAGCAAGCATTCAGGGTTTCAGATCAAGCTGCGTTTCTCTACTTAGGTGAGCTTGTTGAATTTGATGAAACAAAGAGAATACTGGAAGCTCCAACTGATGAGAGAACTGAAGCATTCATAACAGGAAGAATTGGTTAGGTGATGATTATGGCAAAACAATTGGAATATCACTTGAAGGAACTCAAAAAGAAAGTGAGTCAGCTTCATGAAGTTGTCACAGATGCGTTCATGAAATCTATGAAAGCATTCGAGCTTCTCGATCAAGAAATGGCATCAGAAACAAAGGAGATGTCGAAGGAAATTGAAGAGATTTCCCAGAAGATTGAGGATAGTGTGTTTGAAACTATTGCACGCAGACAGCCTGTCGCTAGAGACCTCAGACAACTTGCTACATATCTTCAAGTCACGCATCATCTCTATAGGATTGGCAGATATGCCTACAAAATTGCACATATCGTTCGGCTATGTGAGAATCTAACGCATTTCAAGGAACTAATTACTTTACCATTGTTAGCAAATCTGGCAAAAGAAACAATCAACAAGGCGATGAAGGGTATTCTTCAAGCTGATCTTTCTGAGATTGATGAACTCGAAAAACTGGAAGCTCAGAGTGACAAAGAAACTGGTGAGATGTTTGAAGAAATAACAGAATATCTCAGAAAAGAGAAAGACATTACAACAATGGCATTGTATTACGTCATTATTGGTAGATACTGCGAACGTGCGGCAGATCATGGATTTTCGATAGCGGAACGTGCAGTGTATATGGTCACCGGTCAAAAGAAGAAACTCGGTCTAGCATACAAAGGCATGTCCAGCGAGGCACCACATTAGTAACAAATGGAGGAATGGTGAATTATGAGTTCTGAAATTGATTCGGCAATTTCGAAAATCAAAGCTCAACTTGAAAAGCTGCATTCAATGGTGACATCAGCTCTAAAGCAATCAATGAAGGCATTTGAAGATCTTGATAATGAACTAGCAGACGCGGCGTTGATAGCTTCTGAAGAGGTAGAGCAGCTGCATCATTCGATTGAGGAATTCGTATTTACTACTGTTTCAGAACTTCAACCAAAGGGAATGGACCTTCGACGTTTGATTGCTTATCTTAATACATCAGTTGCTCTTCAGAAGGTTGGTCGATATTCTAATAAAATCGCAGAGATTGTGACCATAAATGACGAACTGGACCATTTCAAAGAGCTAGAATCTTTACCATATCTTGCTGAGCTAGCAAACTCAGCTCTTGAGATCAGCATTAGAGCAATATTGACTGAAGACCTCAGTGAAATTGATGAATTGGAGAAATTAGAAGATCAGAGTGATAATGAAGAAGCAGACATGTTCTGTGAGATTGCTGAATACCTGAACAGACGCCAAGATATCAGTGAGATTGCTATGTACTATATCATAGTAGGGAGATATTGTGAGAGAGCTGCTGATCAAGCGGTCAATATAGCTGAGGCTGCAAACTACATGCTTTCAGGTAATAGAGTGAAGTTGGGTTTGGCATACAAAGGTGAGTCAGCAAGCTTGTTAGACTAACATTACCGACCTTTACGGATCTCTCTAACTAGTTCTTCAAAGGCTTTGTTCACGTTTGTATTCTCGGTGGCACTTGTTCTAATGTGTTTCAATGATCGAGCTTCCAAAACTCCTTTGATCTGGTCATCAGAAATGACTGATTCTAAATCGATCTTATTCTCTACAGCTATGACAGCTACATCACCTGCAGCATTGTACAGTGCGTTCAACCAATCATCAATATGTTGGAGAGTTTCAATCCTTGTTCTATCAAAAATGAAGAAGGCTCCACTAGCATTGGCACAATACTGTTCCCTGAGTTCGGAGAAAGAGTCTTGCCCTCCCAAATCCCAGATCACTAGTTTGTGCTTGGAATCATCAACATCGACAGTCTTTACGTGAAGCATAGCTCCAATTGTCCTGCCAATCTCAGGTGAAAAGCTATCATAGACATACCGTTGAACAAGAGATGTCTTACCAACTTCAGAATCTCCTAGGAAGACCAGCTTATAGACAAAATCTGGTTGATCTCCGCTCATACAACGATACCTCCAGATGGAGTTACTATCCAACTGCTTTCTTTATTCTGGACTTCTCAAGAATCTCTTGAGTCATCTTTTTGAATGCTTCTTCGACGTTCATGTCTTCCTTTGCGCTTGTCTTAACAATCTGGACATTGTGCTGTTTTATCACAGAGTCTCTGACACCTTCCATTATCGCACTTTCAAGGTCTATTTTATTTTCAAGCAGGACAAGTGGAATTTTCCCTGTGACAGTAAATAGTGCATTCAACCATTCATCTACACGTTCAAGGGTTTCTGGTCTTGTTGTATCAAATACGAAGAATGCGCCACTCGCATTCATGTAGTACGCCCTTCTAAGCTGAGCAAAGTTGTCTTGGCCAGCTATGTCCCAAATAACAAGTTTAACGACGGTATCTCCCACTCGAACCATTTTGATGTGGATGTCCGTTCCAATAGTGGCGAGATAATCGCCTTCAAAACTGTCATAGACATAACGACCTACGAGACTGGTCTTGCCTACAGCTCCCTCTCCAAGAAAAACGATTTTGAAGAGAAAGTCAGCATTTTCGGGCAGTGTGAGTACGCTCCGCGCAAAGGCGTCTTTGTAACTTGGAATTGTCAATCATCTAATAACACTATCGCCCATATTATTGTAACTCCTGTACTATTTGCTGTCTATTACCAAAAGCCAGAAAAGGCACACACGTAATCCGACTTCAAAGGTAGAGAGTTATGGACATAGGAACCTTTGCACGTAACAATGAACAAGTTCGAACTGCAATCAAGAATGAACCTGACTTCATCGATTTGCGAATGGACTTGAATTACAGTATTGATTTTTCTGAGGCAAAGACTGACCTCAACAATGCTGGTATCTCATGTACACTGCATCTGCCAAGTAATCCCGACTGGAAACCCATTGAACTATCTCGAGGAATTGTTCCATACATTGACCTAGGTAGACAGATTGACGCAGAAGTAGTCACTTTCCACACAATGCTCTCGACTCTATTCTATGATGACCATGATATTGATATCTTTCTTCAAGCAATCCCTCTAGCCTGTGAAACTGCCGCTGAATCTGGAGTAACACTAGCCATTGAAACCTTGGGTCTCTACTATACTGAATTACAACTCCTGTTTGATGAGTTCTGTGATATGAAACTAGCTTTGGACATTGGACATGGACAAATACTGGCTAAACGGAATCGCGCACTTGATCACATCGATTCGTTCTTTGAAAAGATTGAGATTGTCAATGTTCATGATAATCATGGCTCACAGATGCTTGATGATGTACTGCAGATGAAGAAGGAGAGAGAAGTTACACAGGGCGAGATTCGAGAACTCGCAGTTCGATATGATACTCACCTCCCAATTGGCGAAGGGGAGATTGATTTTGATCCCATTTTCAAGAACCTAAAGCATCGTGGGTTTGACGGTCGTTTTGTAATGTTATGCGAATGCCATGCTGATTTCCCACAAGAACGTGAAAAATTCCTAGATTTTTGGTTGGCAGCTTAAGCTGATGCTAATGATTCTACGAGTTTCAGGACATCCTTCAGACCTTTCTTATTGTCAGCTTTCTCGTATAGAGCTCGAGCCATTCTCACTGCTTTCATTGCTTCATCAGGTTTGCCTTGGACAACATAGATTCTTGCTTGATTGAGTCGAGCTTCACCCATTTTGCTGTACACATCATTCGGATAATCAAACATGTCTACATTAATCACTTTGCCGCAGTCAGGACAAGCTATAACAAGATCAACATCTGAATCAGGAACTTGTGTCTTTGGCACAGCTTCAACCGGTTCAGGTGCAGTGGCGGTTTCAGGAGCTGAAGCAGTAGCAGGGGTAAAACCAGTATCAGACTCAGCTGAGGCTGTTTCGTCTATTGTTGTGGCTTCAATGACCGGGATACCACCTTCATCAACATATTCTAGTGATGGTGCAAATTCAGCTGATGGTTCTGTCATAACAGGCGTTTCCATGACTGGTTCGGGTTCTGGTGGCTTGTCCACGTATGCAGATTTGGCACCCAGTATTGATTCTTCAATTTGACTGGCTGAAGGACCAGCAGGTGGCATGAATTCTTGCGCTTCAGGTGGTAACGGTTCACTTCCTTCCATCATGGTCGGTGCGGGAATGTCTTCTCCTCCCATCATACCTGGTCCTTCAAGGAGTTCCTTTACCTCACTGGCTCGAAGCATCCTAGTTTCGATCACGCCAGACCCATCTTCTTCATCAATGCCTACCGTTTCCGCCTTGGCAAAGGCTTCCATTGCCTTCTCCATTTCGCTCTTTGGTCTTGCCAAGTCACTTCCTGATCGTACACGGTCTTTGGAAACCTCACTTGGTCTAACCCAAGTATCCCCAGTTGTAGGTGCTGGTGTTTCTGCTACCGGTGGAGTTGGTGCTTCAACTACTGGTGTTGATTGAGGAACCTCAGCAGGAGGAGGTGATGTCTCCTTCTTGACAGGTTTCAATAAAGAAGCACCACACCTTATACAGTATTTTCGTGTGGGTTGGTTAGCCTTTCCACATTTATCACAAGTCCGCACCATACTCACCTCAGACTTATGGTACTATGACGACAGTACTGATTAAGCTTTGTTATGTAGATGTCTATCCTCTGTAAAACGAATATCCTCTTGGATGCGCCTTGCGACTTTAGACACTTTTCGATAGCAATCCTTCAATGATGGACCGATTTCAATGACTGTACAGATTGGATCTCCTCGATTTACCATAACTCCCTGAGGAGTCCTATCAACTGTGTTTGGATATTTTGAAAGGTCAGGGATTTTGCCATCGCGTCGCGAGTATATAATCATCTTAACTCCAGGATTGAGCTTAGGACGATTATTGGGTAAAACACCATTTACTGCTCTCACATGTGAATCAGTGATAGAAATATCGCCTGCATGCTCTATCAACTCAAGAGACCCTTGGATTCTAGGATTTACTTCCATCAGCCAGACTCTTTCTGAATTGTCTACAACAAAATCTAACCCCACAGATCCCTTGAGATTTAGGATATTACAAATCTGTTCTGAAGTTGTCATGATTATGTTTTCGATCTCTTCACTAAGAAGACTTGGAATATAGTTTCCACAATATGCAAATCCGCAATTGCGACCTGCTGTTGGCATTCCAATGAGCTGTCCTTGAACAGAAATGGCTAGAGAAATATCTCCAGTTGAAAGTACACTACAGCTAACATCAAACCCACTAATATATTCTTGAACAACACGAGGTTCAAAGTCAATGGTTTCAATCCCCTGAAATAACCTGATTATGTCGTTGCGGTTTCTGGCAAACCTGACTCCACTACCTCCTCCTGAATGAGTAGGTCTTACAACACAAGGAAAATCAATTGGAGCTGATTTTGAAAGGAGCTTGTCCAGCTCTGAATAGACTAAGCGATTCGGGATATTGATTTCTAATTTTTTTGCCAGTTTCTTCAATGAGCTATAATCACGAGATATCCGAATTTGAGAAAGTGAGCATCCAACTAGAAGATTCATTTCTTCCAGGGGTAGAAGTGCTTCACTATAGTCGTCAAAACCACTTCCAATAATAACAAGGTCGAGCTGATTGTTTTTTGTCAAATGAAGAAGGTTATCTACTAAGGCGACAGGCAGAGGTATGTCCAATGGTTGTCGCTGTCTTATCCCTGGTGTTGGTGTGAGGACAGCGATCCAACTATTACTGCATGTAGAAAGATCTTCATCTCCCCAATAATCTGAAGCAAAAACTGATGCACCTGCCTTCTTGGCGGAATAGGCAATCGGACGAGCATTGAAACCAACAACTCCTACTTTCTTACCTTTGAGGGGAGCGGAGATTGAATCCATGAAGAATCGGATGTAGTAGCCCTGATAAGGACTTTCTTTCTAGGGAAGAGCAGTGATTCCTTTGAAAAAAATCAATATCTCTGAAATGCATCCAACTACGATTGAAGGAGAGAAAGGAACAGTCACCGTGTTTGACCCTCTTCCTGATGAGATTGTTGCAGGTGTGAGAGTAGTACCTGATTCATGTGATGTTCCGAAGAGAACACACATCCATCCTGAAAAACAACTTATCTATGTGATATCAGGCTCAGGAAGGATAACAAATGGAGAAATTACATTTAATCTGGTTCCTGGTGATTTCGTCATGCTTGACAGAAACGAAGAACATTATGTGATGACTGAAAACGAAGAGCTCAGGCTTTTTGAGGTAAAATATTCTTAGGGAGAGAAAAATGCTGGATTCTGACCTGTTCAGCATCTATCCTATTGCTTGGATTTCCATAAGCAAAGCCGTTATCGATTTCATAAGAGATGCAGATACAGTTGAATCATCAGAAGAGAGAACAAATGAATTCTTGGTGGCTGATTATGCTGCAGGTGAACATGATAGAGTTCCCTCATTCTTCCTTAAGGTAATACATGAACTTCAGCCAGTCATTTTCGCAAAGAAACGAGTAACTGTGTATTCAATTGACCTTCATGCCTTAAGACTTGACAGTCTTCTTGGGAAGCTAGAAGAATCCAATCTTCTTAGTAGATCACGTGTTGTTCAAGCTAGACTAGAATCTATAGATATCGAAGCCATATTCCGCCCAGATATGATAGAGTATCTCACTCAAAATCCTACAGAAACCACTTGGCTCGATAAAGAAATAATTTTCAACAGACGAATCAATTCAGAATCCTTTGACATTGGTATTCTCAACAATGATGTTGTTGGATATCTTCATGAGTACTACAAAGAGTATAGCAATGCTCGGCTGGCACTAAAACAGGTCTATAAGACTATCCGGAGTGGAGGGCTACTTGTTGTAACAAAGCCCTGTTCACTATATGTTGTCGACAACGTAGCCGTTCTTGAATCAATTGGATTCAAGCTGATTGATGGATTAGACATAAACTTGAACAATGGAAAAACAACATCTATTGATAGAAACTCTACTCCCGAATCGATGAGTAGATTGAATCATTACAGTTTTCTTGTTTTTTCACGAATTTGATTCATCAAGGATAGAATCATAGGGAAGCAAACTTGTATTATTTGACATACTTCCTCGCAAAGCTTATACAGAGCAAAGCGCAGTAATCAATTACCTCGGTTGCAGGGGAAAACATGATGCCGTCCGACAAAAAACTCACTGACAAGGAGAAAGCCGCACTTGATGACGCATTGAAAGGAGCGGTCCTCTCAGACTCAGAACTTGAGAAATTCGCAGAGGGAGTTGATGAATCAGGCGAAGTTATAATGCCTATAGAGGATGGCGAAGATCTGATCTCTGCAGCAGCATTGGCTCTCGATTTTGTAGAGCATCTAGAAACCTCTGCACCACGAGAAGTTTCAGGTGATGAAGATGCTGTTGCTGGTTTTGATGCCTTGTTGAGGAAACTTGAAACCCTCCGAGCTGACATCTCATCACTACAAAGAGGCGTAGTTGGGGTGTTCGCAGCTCAACTCCTGACTTTCAGGGGAAATGTTGTCGATCTGAAAACTCGAATATCTGAAGAAATGGTTGACCGTCTTCGGATGAAATTTTACAAAGAATTCATTGAAACAATGTTTGTCGATATCGTAGACGCAGAGTTCGCTGCACTTGAAAAGGAATTGGTTGACAAGATAGTTGAACAAACTCAAGAACGGTTCAAGGAGTTTGCATTGAGAGTTAGAGAGTCAGAGGTTGACTTACGTAGGACAATAGTAGAACAACAAGACATAGTAAGGTCATTCATGACCAGTCTTGAAGAAGAAACTGCTGCTCAACGAACACAGCTCGCAGAAAAGCAGGCTGAAGTGACAAAACTCGAGCTGGAAATCAGGAATCTTCAGTCTCAAATTGATACAACAAAAACCACAGGCGTTGCTAAAGAGGAATATGAGCGACGTGTCGCAAGTCTTGAAGAAGAGGTGAAAGATCTGAAGGACGACCTCCTCTTGAAGGACGCACTAATTGAAACACGAACTCAGAATGCTGAAACTGCTAGAAAAGAGGTCGAAGAGCTCAAGATTGAGCTGAGCGAGGCAAAAAGCCAGATTGATGTTTACAAGGAAGAAATGGCACTTGCAAAACCACAATCTGAAAAATCTGCAGCTGAGATTGAAGCATTGCAATCGAAGATAGAATTGCTTGAAACAAATCTCGAGGAGAAGCGAAAAGAAGACGAAACTTTTGATGCGCAAATTAAGGAGCTAGAAACAAAAATCACAGATCTTGAAGGTGAAAAAGCAAATGCCGAAAAGGTAGCACAAGATCGTCTGGATGAACTAACAAATCTATCAGATAAGATTGCTGAAGTCAAGGCAATGGATGAGAAGATACACAATCTTGAGAAAGAGATCAAAGATACTCAAGAAGCTGTAAAAGTTTCTGAAATGCAAAAAGAAGCTTTTGAGAAAGCAACTCGACTAATGGAAAAGGAAAGAGACATGGCTTTGGAGCAACGAGACCTCTCAGATGAGCGTACAAAACGTTACATCAAGGTTCTTGGTATGGAAGGAAACACAAAGGTGCTTCTACTCGTAGATGAAGTGGGTTCAATCACCTTCACAGAGTTAGGTAAATCATTGGGTGTTCCAAAGGGTCAAGCAATGAAATGGGCTCGCGAACTTGAGAAATTGAAAGTCCTAGAAATTCGGGATGAAACTGTCAAATCTACACTCAAAACTATGGACATAAAGGAAGGCGAAGTCAAAGTAAGCAAATAACCTTCTAGAATGGTATATTACGGTCTCCTTCGCTAAATGAGTCAACAATATCAGACCAATATTTGGACAGTTTAAGTAAAGCACTTGAAAACTCATTCCCAAGCCTGAATTCACCCATTCTTTTCTCCACGAGGCCAACATCTCTGAGTTTTCGCATTACTTTGACATACAGACCCCTACTAGACATAACGAACTGACTCCATTCTGAATCCCTCACAACACCATCTTTCTCCATTATTGATTTGAGAATCTTAGATGCTTGTTCCACTTGCATCTCAGTAAAGAATACGTAGCGCAGCAAATGTCGCGGTGAGATTAGTGATGGTCTCCTTACTAGATCTATTTTGGCCATATTCAGAACCTGAGTATAGATTCTCGTAGGCTAATAAGACACTAGGTATTACGCTGGAATCTTTGTTGTTCTCATGAATAACATCGGGATTGCCAATACTAACAACACTCCAATTGAAACTAATGTCTGCATCACAAGTGATACGGTTGGTAGAATTGCTGGTCCCATGTACCAGAATAGTACTCCTGTCATGATGCACCCAATCAAAGGAATCAATCTGAATGCTGGTTTAATCTTTCCTAATATTGCTATTAGAATAAAGAACCCATAACCAACAATTGCAAATCCAATTGCCAGTGAGAACAACACTGCAAGTCCTTCATACAATCCATAGATTATATACCCTGCAGCTGGGAACACATATGCAACAATCAACCAGATGATGTTAAACAACATGATGAACTTGAGCCCTCCTGCTGCATTCCGGATATCTACATCTGATGGAGCATTTGAGAACATTATTGTCATGGCCAGAAATGCGACAATCCAGAATATCGGGTTGATTACTGTTAACTCACCAACTGTGTATACAAAAAGGTAAACAAAGTTGCCAATCTGAATGAGTGGATACATCGGGTCAGCCAGAAGTGTTGCATTCGATTTGAGGTTGATAAGATCTGTTAGCAGGTTGATTGTTCCTCCACCTAATTCTGGTCTATCAGGTACAAAGAAAGTTGCTCCAAACGCAAATAGAATGAGAAGAATGAGTGACACTGCTACTGGTGCCAAATTGATAACAGCATTAGTGAATGCCCCTTTCGGCTTCATATATTTTACATATCCTAGTACAATCTGGTCCCCTTGTCTTTCCACGTTGATAGGCTTGAATTCAACAACCTCTGTTCCGGTGAATTTGCATCCCAAAAAGTGTGATGACTCATGGAGTGCAACACCGGGTCCGACAAGCAAATACCACGATCGAGAACCAGGGTCTCTGGTTGTTGTTAACAATCTATGCGAGAGCCACTCAAGGAACCATCCAAGCCCCCAAACTACGAAGAATAATACAACTCCTAGAAGTACAATGGTAAAGTACGCATTCATCAGCTATCACTCCGTGAAAAAGTTCAATTCATTCCAAGTTCTCGTCGCTTATCATCCTCTACTTTTTCTAATTCTTCTTCTTTCATTTTATCTATTTCACGAGCCTTCTCTCTTTTTGCCTTATCAACCATCTTCTTTTTGTCATTGTCCAGCTCGCGATATCTTCTCTCCTTGGCTCTTTCTGCATCTCGAATTCGTTTTCTAAGAGCGTCTACTTCTTTCTGAAGCTTTGAGCGCGTCTTTTCTTTGCGTTTCTTTGCATCTCTATACTCCTTATCCGCACTTTTCCAATCTCGCTCTGCTTCTCGAAGTCTTCCTCGAAGTGTTTCGTATGCATCTAATCTTGACTTGGCCCTTGACCTGTAGCTCTCCACTTCCGCATCTAGACGAGCGTCTAACCCCTCAAGGTCCATTCGTGTTTTCTGAAGATTTGCCTCAAAAGTCTTGATATCTGTATCAATCTTCTGAACTTTTTTATCTTGTTGATACTCCGGATCCACCATCGCAATCGAAGTATAAATGACACAATGCTATTTCACTGTTATCAATGAAGATTCAGAGATATTCTTCTGCGAATTGATTCATTATCGTTCTCTCAGCACGTCTTAGTCGTTCCTGAGCTGCGACACGTTTTACTCCTAATTTCTCAGCAAGATGCTTTATCTCACATTTTCGAGGCATTTCATAGTAGCCTTGAAGAATTGCTTCTTTAATCGCTTCAAGTTGTTTGATTGTTAGCCCTAGACTAGGTATTCCTGTCTGCCCTCGGCGAATTCTCTTTAGATTCACTTTCTTGAAATTGGCTCGAAGAGAATCAAAGGCTTCTCTTAATGCTGACTGACTAGGTGCAAGTATATGATGGTACTGCTTGCCACCTTCAATTACAATCGGAAGTCTAGACATACATCCACTTTCAAGGATGGTTTCATGAATTGATTTTTTCTCAAGTTTGTGAATAACTTCTGTCCAATACAATTCTGGTGTTTTGTGTGTGACCTTAACTTCAATAATACTTGTTGACTTTTCAAGTTCCTTTACATACTTGTTGAGTGGTTTTTCATCGCCGGTCAGGCTCTGGATTATTCCGAATCCTTTGGGTCCATTGAGTGAGACTAGGTCCACTCTTACTGGAATTTTCAATGTGAGATCACAAGAATAGTACGCTTCAGCAGCAATTTCCACTCTCGCCTCTATCATATATAAACACCCGTCTTAAGACGGCATAACATCTAACTATATCAATGTGTCGAGTAACCATGGTGATAATTGATGACTGAGTTGGAGGCCATTGAACTCACTGATTCCAAGAGAACGAGTATCCTCGCGATTTTGCAAGCCCTATTTGTAACGGTGCTTTGGTCATCATCTTTTGTGATCATTAAATTTGGACTTGAGGAGATACCGCCTCTTACTTTTGCTGGTCTTCGGTACTCTATTGCTTCTATGACTCTATTATTTCTGATGATGTCACAACCTAAGATGCGGGCCGCAACAAAGAGCAGGTCAAGACGATGGTGGGGGATGTTAGTACTCTACGGTATTGTCTATATTACTGGAACCCAAGGCACTCAGTTTCTTGGGCTTTACTATCTCCCAGCAATAACGTTTTCACTTATACTGAACATGACACCAATCATTGTAGTTCTAATGGCTATTCCATGGTTAGGGGAGAAACCCTCATTGATCGAATCAATTCTGATTTTACTAGGTATATTTGGAGTTCTTCTTTACTTCTATCCTCTCGACTTCATAGGCGTTTCAATAGTAGGTCTAATCGTTGCAGTCACGAGTCTGATGGCAAATTCATTCTCATCAATTATTGGCAGGGCAATCAATCGAACACGTGACACACCTGCACTCGTCGTCACTGGAATCATGATGTCTGTTGGGTCAATCTTCTTGATGGTGTTTGGATTATTGACAGAGCCAATAGCTCCTCTATCACTAACGTCGTGGTTCTATATTCTCTGGCTGGCGGTTTTAAACACAGCACTCGCTTTCACACTTTGGAATCGAGCTATGCAGTCTCTACGTGCTATAGATATGACATTGATCAATAGTACAATGATGCCTCAAATTGTGATACTTTCCGTATTCTTCCTAGGTGAATATCCAAATTACTTAGATTGGATTGGGTTGATATTGCTAGCCATTTCAGTTGCAGCAGTACAAGTTATTCAAGCTTCTAAAACAAACAACAAAGTGAAAAAAAACAATGTCTCTTAAAAAAAGAAAGGGATACATCAAAGGTAGTTCACGAGGTTGTACTTGATTCTGAAGATATGGTTCCATTTAAACTCTAAATCAGTTTAGTCCACTCAAGGTGAAAATCCTATTGCTAGAAAGCAAGTCACTGCTTATTCTGTTTTATTATGAATTGACTAATGAAATTACATTATTAGAAAGTCTAATCAGTCTAGAAATCCTACGGCTTCCTTGTTGAAGGAGGACTGTTCTTGATGAGCTATGAAGAACTCCGCAAGTCTGATCTCTTCTCATTCTTCCACTTCTCTGAAAGTGGAAGAAAACCGATGAGTGGAGGTATTCAGGAAATTCATTTGAAACCAGGTGGGTTTCAAGAGTTCATCGATGTAAGAATGACAGTCGACAGAAGTCAGATAGTCCAACAAGGTGTATTATATCTGGACAGAGATTGGATTGGTGGTCCTATGACTATAAGTCCATTTGGTAAAGACCTTGCAAAGAGCTTCATCGCGGCTGTCACTCCCCCTGCGGACCGAGAAAATGCGGAGAGAATAATTACTACGATTTGGAATCTACAGGGAGCAGGTGACAGGGTAATTCCTCTTCAACCTCAGAGTCCCAAGGAATTTGTTGCAGCACCTCCCATTGAAAAGTTAGAGAATGTCTATCTTGGTGTGGATAAGAAATTCGAGATGAGGCTAAAGAAGTCACACATTAGTATTGAGAATGTGACGGACGTCGGCAGGATGCGTCTAAGAATCTCCATTGAATCTATCGAGGAGTAATTACTGCGATTCCCAAGCCATCATTATTGCAGTTGCTAAATCCTTAGAAGATGCTCCAATCAGGATTGCACCCGATTCTTCCATTATTCTTGTAATGGTTTTTTCAATCAATTTAGAATCCTTTAAGGATCCAACAAGCGATTTCTCGATCGTCTGAATTGCATCTTCAGGGTGTAGGAAAAAGTCACCGTGTATTGTTATTTGTTGAATTCTATCTGAATCTACCCAAAGCTTGACTTTGACGAGTTTCCCTTCAGGAACCTTATAGCTTGAAATTCGCATAGTCATTACCTCGAGAAGTTCCATTCGTCTGTTGCATACCTTTCTTTGGCAAGTCGCTTTGTTGATTTTAGTTCGCTCTCACTGAGTGAGTCGTGTATTAGTGTAATGTCTAATGCTTCAGAGAAACCAACCATGAGGGCTTTTCGCAATTCTTCTATCTTAACATCTCTTTCAAGGAGGTCTCTTATGGATGTGACTCTCTCCTTTACATCAGAAATCATCTTGTCTGATATTTTCTCCTGCGGTACTTTCAAGATATTGAACATCAGAGCTACATCTAAATCCAGTAATATTGTTCCATGTTGCAGAGCACAACCATGTCTACGTGTCATTGCATTCCCTGATACTTTCTTCCCACCAGCATTCACATCATTGATTGGTTTGAACTCTCCCTCTATACCAAGTATTTTCAGAGCTTGGACAATGCCTCCACAAAGAAGTCTGTAAGACTCCAAAATATCATCTGGTGACAATCTATGCCTCCTTGGCATGATGATGCTGTAGGTGATCTCGCCTTCATAATCATGATAGACCGCACCACCGCCTGTAATCCGGCGGATATAGTCAACATTATTCGACCTACAAAATTCGATATCAACTTCATCAGCCATACTCTGAAACGTACCTATAGAAACTGCAGAAGGATTCCATCGATAGAGTCTGAGAGTCGGTTGAGCTTCTCCATCTTTCATTGCTAGCATAATGGATTCATCGATAGCCATGTTTGTATAGGCATCATGTGTTTCTAGGTCAATGAATCGAAACTCGTCCACTTATGTCACCAGCTTAGTTTCTTCAATGGACCTTAAGATTTGATCCTCTGTCAAATGTTTTGGATAATTATACATAGGTCCACGCGGTCGTTCATTATAGAAGGGCCTGTTGCAGCCCTTGCAGCCTGTGACCTGAAACGCCTCTCCTGATGATAAGATTTGTCGAAGGCTGTCACTATCAATATCCAGCGATATCCTGCCGTCTTTGACCTCCCTTACTTGTTCTCTCTTCAACAAACCTCTTGAAACGAGGTATCTAACCGTCTGAATTCTTCTGTATGCTGCTAAGTCCGGTGGTTTTTGATTTTCAAGGGATGTACCTTTGATATTGGTGAACGCAAAGAGACCCACACTGATGCCTATATCAAACATCTTCATTATGAACTCTACTGCTTCAATCTCGGTTTCGCCTAGACCAACTATGAGATGAGTAGTGACATTTCCTTTTCCAAAAATCTTCAGAGCTTCCTTCAGTCCATTAATGTGACCGTCCCAACGATATGAGGAATTTCTTTTCTCACCCTTGATATCCTCGAAAAGCTCAGGAGTGCTTGCATCCATTGCTATCCCAATATTCGTAATGCCACTTTCCTTGAGACGGACCATGTCAGCTCTTGTGACGGGATGGATGGCTACAGACAATGGTAATTTTGAAATTCTCCTTAGTTCACTTACAATCTGCACAACATCATCAACAACCTCTGGATAACAAATAGTCTGAAGACAGATTCGCCTAAACTGTCCTGGTGCTGGCCATTTTTTTATGACTTCTTCAATCCTATATTCTGGCCATGATATTCGTGATAATCTATCAGATGATGATGTACTCTCTTGAGCCTGTGGACAAAATGCACAATTTGAATCACATTTGCCATGCCGATGTGTCATAATGAATGCTGTTGTAAAGTTAGGGTCCTGCTGTCCAGTTTCTAGTCCCAACTGGATTGCTGTTCCAAGAGATAGACGGACCCTATCGACCATTATTATCAAGCACCTTGAATGTTAGTTGGCTTTAACCGTGTTGTTCCTGCTAGTAATTCTAAGTTCACAGAGGTCTCCTTCGTTGAATATTTTGTTAAACTGACCGTATCTCTTTGGGATTAGTATAAGTTGAGGTGTCTTTCTCTTTGTATAGTACCTGGAATAGATGAAGCATGAAAGACCTCGCAATTCAATATTATCCAAGTACGACATAATTGACGGTCCGCGTGTGAATAGACTTGCACCTGATTTTGCTTCACGTACTATACCTGCACATGAATCACTGAGGTAGACTTGATCATTCTTCTTGAGATCAGATGCACCAATCACTCCCCCGATCCTATAATGAGAGAGACCTCCATCAAGTATCCCCGAAATTCGTTCTTTCTTAGTTGCCGCAGAAAGCCCTACCAAATCACCAACTGTAGAATGGTCAAGACTTTCTGCATAGCCAATGATGTTGTCGTCAGTAACTGAACTGATCAAGAACTCAATCATCTCAGATGTTCTTCTAGATTTTCTAGATTCAATCTTATAATCAACGTATAGTGGATGTGAATTACTCGAACGAAGAAATGCGTTCTGCGGCAGTATTTCCACGTGGTAGTGGGGTCCTGTCCAGTAGTTGAAGTATCTGGACCGAATAGCTGTTCCTATTTGGTCACCTAGACCGATAGATTCCCCTTCTAATACACTTGGTTTGCAATGCATTATGCGGACAATGTCACTTTCTGATTCCTCAGGAATGATTCCTATACCATAGTCAAACTCGTCAGTAGGAAACTGTCTGGGTTTTCCCATTCTCATCTTTTTGATCCTGACAATTTTCCCTGAAACAGGAGAAACAATGTCTCCATTCCATTTTTGATGTCGTGGGTAGATATCAATCGCAGAACCAATATCATGGCCAATGTATGGACTATTGAAATAAGAAAAGTAAGCATCTTCTGGAGCATGAATTCTGATTCCTACTGCAGACCCGATTATACGCATCAGCTTAACCTCTCAGGCATGGAGTGAGCATGCTCAACAACGGAGCATGCTACAATCTCACTTATGCTTCTTTGGCTGCACTGTATATTGGAACCAGTTTCTGTTTCCATTCGTCTAGACCTTTCGGATCAGTGGGATATTCACTATACACTCTGCGTATGTCGTTCATCAATCCAGCTACTTTTGAAACACGAAGTAGTAGCGGAATCTTGCCAAAACCAGCAACCAAACGTTTGAACTTCTCGCCCGCACCAAACTTGACCTCACCTGTCATGGATGTGTCAAGAAGATCACTAGCCTTTATGATCTGCTTCTTGAATGCAAAATCAATGTCATCGTTAGTGATATTCAGCAGGAACCATCTAAAGACATCAAGAGCAGCTTGTTTTGATCCGTAGCTCTTATGATAACGTGGATTATAATCCCAAAGAGACTTGATAGAAGTATCATTCCTTTCAAGCGCTTCCGAGGCTACAATACCTGCATGTGCTCCGCCCAACAGAGATGAACCAATGCCACCACCGTGAATTGGATTGACTTGACATGCAGCATCCCCAACTAACATGAAGTTGTCGTCAACCATAGTATCGATTGGTCTTCTAATTGGTGCGACTCCTCCACTGCTATCAATAACCTTTAGTTCTCCCCATGTGTCCATCCAAGTCTTCTTCACAAAATCGTACTGGATGTCTTTTGGATTACGGTGTCCTTCGATGGTCATAACACCATTACCCACATTGACTCTGTTTTTGCCCTGTGGAAATACCCAAGTGTATCCTCCTAGGGTTTCTTCTTGATTCCAGAAGATTTCGAGAATATCTGGAGTTTCAAAGTCAAAATCAGGAGTTTCATAGATATCACGCCATGCAACCATTCGGTCCTCACTAGCGATGTTTCGTTCCACTGGTGAGGATTCAGGAAGTTGCATTCGGAGCATTCCTGTTGCACCTGTGGCATCAACAACGATTCGCCCTCTGATATCTTTCTCTGGTCCTCGATCTTGCGAAAGCTTCACCCCAGCAACCTTTCCTTCGTCAAAGACTAGCCTCTTTACTCGAGTGGAAGCCATCACTTCTGCGCCTGCACTCTCTGCAAGTCCAACAAACCATTGACCCATTTTGTGTCGATTGAACGACATTCCAGTCGTTGTAGGACCTTGCATTCTCAACCTGTGATCTCTGTCAGGAGCAATTAGATCAATCCCATTCACCTCATATTCGACAATTCCTGCTGGGAGTTCAGGAATACCAACGAGCTCTCTAAGCTCTTCGATATGGTGATTGCCTAGAGCATCCCCACAAGTCTTGTGTCCAATTGTATCTCTATCCTTTCTATCAATGAGAAGTACTGTATGACCTCTCTTTGCTAGGGTGTAAGCTGTGGTTGCGCCTCCGGTACCAGCACCTGCTACTATAACATCGAAATCATCCATGAATCATACCTTCTTTGACATTTTCCAAGTCTGTTCGAGAAAGCCTTCGAGTTGCATAGAAATCAGTGGATTGTCTGCCCAGCCACAAACACTCAAATCTGGCATGGATATTAGAGCCTCCTCTGAGTCAATCACTATGTCGATTGCTAGCGTATCTCCCTTAATACGCTGTTGGAAGTTAGGGATTTTGAACGAACTTTGAGTTCCGAGGATCGCCCTGATTTTCACGCCTTGAATTGCAGCGTCATCCAAAGTTGCTATGACGCTCTCTCCTAAATCTTCTATTTTTGGTGCTACGATTAGAATCGTGTTTTTAGCTCTAGAAATCATAGAGAGCATCTTTGACATAACATCATTGCTTCCTCTAATTGTGTAGATTAAAGCTGGAATCGTAGTGGTTGAAGTTCGAAACTCCTGGAGTTTCATCAGGTCATCGAACAGTTGCTTTAATTTTGATGTCAATGCTTCTTTGAGGTGTGAGAGAGGTGCAAACTGGTATACTTTGGGTCTTCCCTCTTGAAGAACAACATATCCCTTTCCGACCAATGCATCGAGTATCGAATACAGATTGGCATGATGAATTCCTGTTTCGTCAGCCAGATCTGATACAGTCGCAGATTCTCTGGTATTTAGAGCTAAAATCACAGCAGTTTCATGAGCTCCGAAACCGAGCTCTCTAAGTGTAGCGCTTGCACGAAATGTGATTTCATCTGCGGTCTTCAAACTCGATAGGTTCATTTTTGTCATAAAATTATGTGCAATTACTACTTAAAATAGTTACGATAGACCAGCGAATCCGGTTAATATTTCCTTGACGATGTCTCTAGTAGCGATTGCGGTAATTCCTGTCGGGTCGATCATAGGATTAAACTCTACAATATCTGCATAGCGAACCTTGCCTGTTTTGAATGTGGATCTGAGAAGGTCAACAAGATCTTGCATTGAAAGACCTCCAGATTCAGGATGGCTTACTCCTGGAGCAACTTGTGGCGAAAGAACATCAATATCAATTGTGACATAGAGAAATTCAACACGTCTTCCTATCTCTTTGACGCGTGTGTGAAATTGATCCTTCGTCAAAATTGGATTTGCATTCCCTGTCATCTCCTTTCGTTGTTCGGGAAGTGCAGAACGAAGGTCATAGGCTACAATATCCTCAGTCAGAACTAAACCGTCGTCAACCATCCTCCTCACACCTGTCGAGTGGGAAAGCTGATACCCTCCCATGTCAGAATAAAGATCTGCATGAGCGTCAAGATGAATCAAGCCATACCGGCTGGGACGTCCCCTTTTGAGACCTTTCAATATTGGATAGGAAATGAAATGGTCTCCTCCCAGAAAGAGAAGGCAACTGTTTCTCTTAGCAAGCTTGTTGCAGGCTTCAGAAATATCAATTGCAGCAGCTTCGGGAAGGCGCAGGACTACCTCCAAGTCCCCAACATCCTCAAGAGTCATCTTCTTTGTCAATGGCTCTTCTATCGCTTTTTTTCTTCTAAGAGAAAGAGGATAACTATGAGACCGTTCGCTATCTGTTGCTTGTCGAATTGCATCTGGTCCAAATCTGGGACCAGGCATATAGCTAGAAGTCATGTCATATGGTATACCAATAATCCCAACATCAGGGTCTCCTGACTCAGGTTCTGGTATCCCAAAGAAAGTCCGAGGTAACCTTAGAAAACCATTGAGTTCATCCTTGAGAGGCATGAATAAGACAGTTTTTTGGTTCAAGATAAAGATGATGTAGAAAAAGAAGAGAGAAGATCCATGTTGAGAAATTCTCAACACGGATCAATTCTGATACTATACTTGATATGTGCCGCCGCCTTTACCCCGAGCCATAAGCACAATATTCACAATGGCACCCAAACCCACAACACCCACGATAGCCAGCGTGAAAGGCATACCGTCATTGAACATTTCTTGCAGAAGACTGATTGGGTCTGAACTGACAGTAAATCCATCAATGTGTGTTTGTTTGTAGTATGTTGTTCCGTTGTATTCGTAGCTCATTATGGCTGGTGCGAATGCATAACCACCCTCATTGGGGAATGTCACTGTATAGGTTGTCGTATTGAACCAGTTTCCACCATCTAATTGTGCAGTGTTCGCACTCTGAGTACCTGCTACGGTCACTGATTCATAGGTGGTTCCTATCATATTATCAACAACAGAAACATTGTAGATGGGTTCAGAATCTTCGTTATGCACTGAAACTGTTACTGTCGTTGAACCACCGATAGTGATCGTATCCGGATTGAAGGACCGATCGAATCTTACGAGGGGTGGGAAACTACCAGGCTCGAAGCTCAGAATGTAGTCTGGCTGATTGGTATAGTATGAGGCATTCCAGAAGACAACTCCAGCACTAGAGTCGTAGAATGTTCTATTCAGCGCTTCATCTTCAGGTGAATATGAAGTGACATTCACAGGAACAAACGCAGCAACAAGAGATTGTCCTGAACTCAACCCGTTCACGGTTTGACTTGGCGATTTACCCAGTAGATCCTCAAAGATCTTGAGTTCATCTGACGATGTTGAGAGTTCTTGGTCTCCGATATAGCCAGCCGCAGCAATAGCAATTGGTCCATCAAGCTCTGGCATCTGTGAAAGCAGGAATGACGCTGGTGTGGGAGTTGTGTTTCCACCAAAACCTCCAATCAGATCCATCAAGTTTCCCATATCAGGAATTGCTAGAATCCCTGCCCCAGACGCTCTTGCACCGGTGAAGACAGTACTGTCAATCGAAGCAAGGAAACCAGTCTGATCCATGACATCAAGAACACTGTTGACAGCATCCTCAAATGGATTTGTTACCTGATAGATGAAGACATTGATACTAGTGAATGGTAAATCAACAGGTTCACCTACTATTCCTTCGATGAACTCCTCATCAATTTGTAGATTCAGAAGCTCAGCAAAAGAGAAGTCGAATTGAGTCTGCAGATGAGTCCTTATTGCAGCCATGTTTGCCTGAGCAACTGCATTATCAAGATTGATGAAGACATCAATGAGGAGACTGAAGTCTGTCCCTAGCATATCGAATATTGAATCAAAACCGAATCCGCCTTCACCAAATTGAGTGATCATGAAGTCACCATCACCTGCTCCGGTGAAGTTGAACAGATTCGGACCAACTAGGTCCAGCATATAATCCAATAGCTCTCCGTGAGTTGCAATCAGAGCTGTTACAACACATCCTTCGTACATCTGACCAGGACCTGATTGTTCCAGCCCCAGTTGAGCAGATGGCACACCGAGTTGTCCGTAGACCACAGCAGGTTCTCCTTGAGGACCTATCATTGCAGCAACAACTTCTGCACCATTCTGAATGAGATCGAAAAAGAACTCTTCTCCAATGTCTTGTGCTACTACCGCTGCACCGGCGTTAGCCGCAGATACAACAGGTGCAGACAACAGAAAGCTCAAGGCAATTATGATAAATGCGTGCTTATAGTTTGGTTTCATTCTAGAATTCCTCCTTGGGTCGGACTACAGCTCCAACGATGGCCGCCACTATCACGACTATGACCGGGGTGAGAAACCAGATCAATAGTGGCGTGAGAAGTGTCATTATTGAACTCAAATCGAAACCCATACCCATTCCAGAGATCAGTGGCAAAATTTGATCAATCATTCCTTGAATTAGAGGAATTCCAAGAATGTCGACAATTGAGGAACCTGGTGGGACAACGAATGAGCCCATTGAGATACTTGACTGAAATAGCAGATATGCACAGAGTGCAATTATGCCAAGACAAGAGAGCCAGACCATCAGACCGACAACAAAGGCACCTTTCTTGGTTCCAGCCATAACCCCTCCAACAAAGCCAGCTCCTGCCCAAATGGCGACCATAGTGAAGTTACTCATAGGATTGACGAGTATCAGGTTCACCATGACCATTGTTGGCCTCAGATAGTTACCAAACTGAGGTGCAAAGATGGCTATCAAATCATTGTAACCATCTGGCAGTAGGAACCAACCTCCAAGTAGGACTATAGCTAGAGCAATGAGCCAACCGAAGTATTTGCTCGAAAATGATGAAATAGCATATACCTCCATAAATGTAAGGTTCTGATTCAAAAGTGTTGATTTTACATTATTAACACTTTACGTGATGTTTACAATCTAAAAATCGCGAAATATCTACTTGAAGTTCCAGCTAGGAATTAGTAAGAGAGATATACTCCCAGTACGACTGTCAAATCACTGAGCTTCAGACAATGTATTGTCTTGATGCGAGAAATCAATGTGTTCAAATGGACACAAACAAGGTAATAGTAGGTTTGCGGAAAGTGGAGAGTGACACCATCAACGCATCTATGTATGAGTTGCTGCAACTGATGGCATCTCTTAATGACACAAGGAGAGCCATTTTGTTGGCATTAGCTCATATCTACCCTCGAAGCGTGAGTGGTGTTCAACTAAGCCGACTCATCGGCTACAGTGGAAAATCAAGAAGTCTGTACAGGGGCGTGATCTCGCACCTGAAAGAGAATGAGATGATTCAGATAGATCAGCTCACTCCGAAGCTCTACGCGATTCGGATCAACAATGAGCATCCTCTTCTGTCTGTTCTCGTAAATCTCTGTAGGGTATACGGGAAACACGCTACAAAGATGTACACAAAAGCTTTGGAGGAAGAGTGAATGGAGAACAAACTCCTGCTTGAAGCACAAGCCCTCTACAAAGACAGGATTAGGATTGCACTCTCAGCTCTAATAATTGTCTTCTCAATCACATTCTTCCTGTACTATACTTCTGGAATTGCAGGGTTGGGTCCTGTTGGACTCCCAGACGAGGGCATTACCGCTGGTCTACAAATTGTTGCGTCCTTCAATAATTTGGGTCTTATTATTGCAGTTGGTTTACTCGTTGTTGTGTTCAAATTCTGGTCTTGGGCTTTCCTACCAGGACCCGCATCCCTGTACACACTTTCAATCCTCAGAGGTATTCTTGGTTCAAAAGCTGTTGTTAAGCAAACGATAGGGAAACGATTCAATGTCACGCTTGAGAATGGATCTTCATTCAAGGTCAGCTGCCAAATTAAGGAGAAGGGTACTGACGAATGGTTCACCTACAGACTTGTTTCCTCAGAGATTCAAAATAGTGGATTTAGAGATATAGCGCTTCGTCATGGTTTCGCAGCAAAGGACAACAGGTTTGTCGCCAGTGTCAGTTACGATGAACTCCACCACCGCACCCTTCTGCTAACTAAGGCTCTCATGATTGCATCAGAAAGCATCTGAACTAGTTACTACTGACAATACAGTCAACAAACGCATTTTAACATTAGAGATGTTTCAGTTCTGAATCAATAATGGTGATGAGAATCAAACGTACAATTGACATTGCTATGAGTAATTATACTGAGATAACAGGATTCAGTGTTTTTTCATTCGAAGGTAAGGTTGCGTACGCCAGCGACAACATGGATATTGCCAATGAAGTGAGTTTGATAATTCAAGCTTGGAATGGTCATTTACCAAGCTTCACTCTCAAGAACGTTTCATTCATTCCAGCATTAACAAATGAACAGGGATTTGTTGCTATCAATCCAGATGGTGCAATATGTCTAATTTGTGGGACTAACAAGGGTGTATGGTTTGTTGCAGTTTTTGCTCCTATGGATGTTGACAAAGAAGGTATTCTTAGAGAATGCATTCAAGCAGCGAAGAACCTAGAGGTGTCAGTTTCAATTTTCGATATCTGATCAATCTCTGTCTAGAATGGGTTTTTGTTCTGCAATGATCCTTCCAATGAATGCCATTATTGCTCCAATCCAACCAAGAGACTGCTGAAGCTGTTCCAACAGACCCATTACGAATGTACCAGTAGATGCCATCTGGACTAGAGTCATCAATAACCCAACTACACCAACTGTAATCCCAGCTAAAATGACTATTCTACCAAACCGAACTTTTTCAGTAGTTAGAACGATGCCTCCTATAATGGCAACCATCCCCCCTAAAGCAGCCCAGAGAGCAAGTCCTCTCATGAAATTATCAAATGTAGTAAAAAATTGAAGACCAAAGAAATACTGAAGTATTTCTGAAAGCTCACCAATCACTCCAATAGCACCACTAGCTCCTGACAGGATCATGAGAACTCCTCCTCCCACACAAAGAAGAAAGGAGTTTTTGTTGTGAAGGGGCATCTTGAATGCATCCCGTTTTACAACTGTTTTAAAGATAGCTTATTTGTATTAACGTAATAAAATCACTACGGTTCAAATTATTCCGAAATGATAGGACCAGCTAGGAGGATGGGAGACCATATCCCTCCTCCAAGAGTTCAATAAATCTCGAAACAAATCGAGTGGCGGGAGCACCATCAACAACATCATGATCAAGTGTCACAGTCAAAGCTAAGAACTCTCTATTTACAATGTTTTCATCTACAAATCTTGGTTTCTCAGCAATTCCACCAACTGCTATGCTGAGTGAATATAGACCTATTGGAATTGCCCACCCTCCAGACTTTGCGAATCTGCCTATGGAAGTTACCGAAACCGTTCCCATTCGTTCTTTGATGAAAAATGGATCCTTGCGTACTTTTCGCCAGAAGAGAAGATCTCTCAGGAATTTTGGAGCTGAGAGTAGCATTTTGATACTGCGGTTTTCCTTATCCTCAGTATAATCGGTTTCCTTTTTCTGTTGTGCAGTCCGAATCTCTTGATTGATTTCCTTGACAGTCTTTGTGTTTGCGGATTTCAGTATGAAATTGACAGGATATGGACGACCTTCTATTGTAGTTTCGATGAGTATGTTGATATTAACATCATCGAATATGATGAAGTGTTTTCCAATCATAAGTGAATGAACTTGTTTGTGTTCATCAACTGCCTTCCCCACGCAAGCTGCAATCCACCCAGTGAATGATATTGATTCACCTGTTACTTGCTTGTATTCATGCAATTTCCTACGTGCTTCCGTCACATCTGCTTCAAATAGACCAACCATTCTATGTTTCTTAACAGCAAAATCAGACATCTCGATAATGAGTTTACGGGATTTTGGAACAGGTTCTCTTCGATAACCTTTCTCTGTCATTTTGGGGTCCACCATACCAAGACCTTTTTTGTTGGCGACATCAATCTTTGTTTTGTTTCAACTGACTGCTGTTTAAGTCTAATCAATCATGGAGTGACAGGTTATGCTACAACATTATGTTCCTAAAGTTTCCGAATTTCGTAATTGGCGATATCTGGAGTATTTCGATATGCAACATGAATAGAGAAGATATCACTCTGTGAATCATCAGCAGTAACGCGATTGTTTACATCGATACTCTATCTCGCCATAACTGCTAATTCCTTAGCCCAGTTTCGAATCTCATCCCAATTACGAGTATCGTATACTCCTTGTTCACGCTCTTCAATTCCAATTTCCTCAAGTTTCATCTTAAATGGAACCAAAGTCTTCCTGAATAGGAAACTCATCTTGTTCCAGTCCCACACACCTCCAAACCTACCATAGACAATTGGATTGATTGAGTACTTCTCAGCTTTTTCAACAAGATTCTTCTGCCATTCATTTTCCATTTCTTCAACCAGATTATCGTATTCCAATATAACTTGTGAACCAGATGAAATGAAAATCGCAGTCTTCTTCTCTCGTAGCTCTTCTTGGAACTTATTCAGAAACTTTTCAGATTCTTTACACCATCTTCCCATTTGCATACCAGATCCAACGATGATTAAATCGTACTCTGAGATGTTCTTTACTTTCTCCTTCTTGAGATTTGCAACACGGACATCAAGTCCTTCTTCTGTAAGAACTTTAGCTATCTCCTCTGATGTGCTATCAGTGGCACCGTATCTTGTGCTAAAGGCAATGAGCGTCTTCATGATTGGTGTTTCAACTGAGAGGTGTTTAAATTCCTTATCCTTTCAAACCATCTAAAAGGTAGATGTGACAATAGAAAATCCATGCAAATCAACTATGACGAAATGGGTGATCCAACCAAGAAGACAATCATTTTCGTTCATGGTGCAGGAGGGTCAGCTGCAACATGGTTTATGCAACTTCGAGGTCTCTCTGACGATTATCACGTTGTAGCAATCGAATTGAATGGTCACGGAGGTTCTACAGACAGGGCAGAGCAAGATATCAGGAGATCATATTTGGAAGACATTCATGAGATTGTCAGTCAATTTAGCAAACCTGTCTTAGGTGGCCACAGCATGGGTGGAGCACTCACTCAGCTCTATGCGCTTACTAATCCTGATAATCTAAGCGGAATCATATTGGTTGGAACTGGAGCAAAACTTAGAGTAACTCCAATAGTATTTGATCTTCTTGAGAACAACTTTGAGGGATATGTGGAAGCAATCGGGAACTTCATGTTTCACGATGATACATCAACTGAAATTATCGATGCCTCAAGAAAAGAAGTAATGAAATGTCCCGCAGAAATTATCAGTAGAGATTTCAAGATGTGTGATAATTTCGATATTATGGAATCTGTTTCGAAGATCAAACTTCCAACACTCATTATAGTAGGAGAGGGAGATGTTATGACTCCCATAAAGTATGCTACTTTTCTCCATGAGAAGATTGAAGGTTCAGAGATGCATGTGATTAGTTCAGCAGGCCATGCAGTTATGTTAGAACAATCAAGTATTTTCAATAAGTATGTGAAAAACTGGATAGAGAAACTGATTTAGAGATTGATCAATCGTTGATTCCGCCGCTTCTTAACCGCAGCAACCAACCTTGTTCTATCAAAATATACTTCATTTCGTGTTATTAGTCGGTCCTTTATCTCAACAATGTCCAATCCAATTTCGTTGATGATCTCATGACCTACCGGAATAGAACACTTCCATTTCACTATTGCACCCGTGTTTATTGGAAAGACTTCAATTGGCTCCCAGGTCCAATCATGATAAACCGCTAGTAGCTTCTCAAAGTACATTCCTATGTCTTGATGACCCTTAAGACCCTCTTTATTTGCAGGATCGATATAGAGCGCATCTTCATGATAAAACGTTAAGAGCTTCTCTGGTTGATTGCCGGTCCACGCAGCAAGCCACTCTTTACTGAATTCAAGCAGCTCATCCTTATTCATTCTGGAAGCCTCTGGTGGAATGGGTGTAGTGTTACTTCTTAATCTTTCCAACTGGGTGATTTTTAAAATCCGGAGCGTTAAATAGAAGGCTTTGTCCTGCCACTTCCCTCTATCATTATTCCATTTTAGAAGGAGGAAAGATGATTTGGCTGAAACAAGCTCAAGCGTTGTACAAGATCCTTCTACTCGGAGAGAACGAGTAGCTTGGTATTTGTTTGACTTCGCGAATACTAGCTTTACAGTCTTAATGGTAACTGCTTTGTTCCCCATATTTTTCCGAAACCTGGTGACTGATGCTTTTGCTGATGGAGGTTTCATGGGAACTGCATTTTGGGGGTACGCTGGGTCCATGACAATGATTGTAATTGCTTTGACATCCCCCATTCTTGGGGCAATAGCAGATTTCTCTGGAAACAAGAAGAAGTTTCTCACATTCTATACTGCTTTGTGTATAGTGTTCAATTCACTTCTCTTCTTCACCACTAGAGGATCTCCGCCATTCTTGGGAGTTCCTGTTTGGATGTGGGCGTGGGTAATATTCATCCTTGCCAACATTGGGTTCCAAGGAGCACTTCCATTCTACAATGCTTGGTTACCTGAAATCAGTACTGAGAAGACCATTGGAAGAATTGGAGGAATTGGTTTTGCCGCTGGATATGTAGGCGCTATGTTGACAATCATTATTGCACTTGTCAGTGTGAGAGCGCTTGGAACAGATTCAACAGTACCATTCCTGCTTGGCGCAATATTCTTCCTGGTTTTCGCAATTCCTAGTATTATCAATCTAGAAGAGCGCCCACCGACAGCTCGACCTGACGAGGAAGGTATGAGTCTCGCTATGGTCGGATTCAAAAGAGTCGCAAGAACATTTAGAGAATTGAAGAATTATCAAGGCATTCGACTTTACATGGTTGCATACTTCTTATTTAGCGATGCAATTACTACTGTTATATACTATGCAGCTCTGTATGGAGAAACAGTTTATGCTTTCTCCACAACAGACATTCTCATTTTCTTTGCAGTTACTCAATTAGCGGCAATTCCGGGTGCGTTCATCTTTGGTTATGTAGCCGACCGAATCAAAACCAAGCCAACTCTGATGATTACATTATTGATTTGGGTTGTTGCACTTGTCATTGCGTTTGTTGGTACAGATCCAATCATTTGGTGGGTTGTCGGTATGATTGCTGGAGTTGGAATGGGATCAGCTCAGAGTACGGCTCGAAGCATGTTTGGCCAGTTTGTACCTAAAGAGAAAAAATCTGAGATGTATGGATTCTATGCTCTCACTGGAAAGTTTGCGGCAATCCTTGGACCATTCGTTTATGGATTTGTAGTACAACTTGCTGGTGATGCTGGATTCGATTTGATAATGGCAAACAAATTGGCACTTCTGAGCGTTCTGATGTTCTTTGTCGTTTCTTTGATAATACTCATTAAGGTGAGACAACCAGTGATGGGTGAGTCAAAGACAGAAGTATGGCTAGAAGATGACCTCTCTGCTTGAAGATACAAGATAGAATCCCCCTGATTTGGGGATTCTCTCCCATTTTTTATCCGTACTTGATTCGTGGATCTAGTGCACCATATAGTAAATCAGCAACAAAGTTTGCTAAGATTGCTGTTATTGAGATGATCATGAATATTGCCTGCATTACCGGATAATCCAGTGCAATCGTGCTGCTGAAGATGTAAGTACCTAATCCTCGCCATGTAAAGACAGTTTCAACAAGTGTCGTACCGCTTATGATGCCGCCAAAGGTCAAAGCGATTACCGTGACCATTGGTAACATGGCGTTTTTCATTCCATGTTTGTACAGGACCTGCTTTTCGTCAAGACCTTTTGCTCGTGCAGTAAGAATGTAATCTTCTGTCATAACTGTGATCAGATTGTTTCTCATGTAGAGGAAATACCCACCATACGCCCCTACTCCAATAGTTATCATTGGTAATAAGAGATGAACAAGTACATCGCCTGTTATAATCAAGGCACCAAAGGGAGAGTTCTGTGCTGTCTCCCATACTTCATAGCTGATGGTCCCATATTGAGGTAGACCTATTCGAACGCCCCACATCGCATCAGTCCATTCTGGTAATACGAATCCAAAGATAAGAAGGAGAAGCATCCCCATCCAAAAGAGTGGAAGTGAGTAAATGAAGAGTGAAACTGTTACTGTTGACACATCTTTCTTTGATCCTGGCTCAGATGCGACCCTAACTCCTGTCCAAATTCCAAGGAGGATTGCCACTGTGACAGATGTTCCCATCAATAACAAGGTATTGGGTAAACGAGATACAATTTCGAACATCACAGGACGCTGCGTCAGAAATGAAACTCCAAAGTTACCTGTAAACATGTTCACAACATATCTCCAAAACATGTATACCCAGTCGAAGATGTCCGGATCTGGAACCAATCCAAAGTTAGCGTACATCTGTTCAAGGAGATCTTGAGTCAAGTTTCGACGAAGCTCATCACTCAACATTAGACTAATCGGACTTGCCCCAAACAGAAACGTAGGAAGTCTGAACAAAAAGAAATTGAAACACACCACGGCTACTATCAGAAGTGCCATGTAGACACACCTTCGTATCACGTATTCGCGTAGTCCCATTCATTCCACCTATACCTAGAGCCGCTAGGTATTGGTTATAAGATAAAAGCTCAGTGCAGTTGTATCACCGAACTTTCCACAAGGTTGCCCTATTGTGTATATGCTGACACAACTCATCCATATTTGATCCTAGGATCCAGCACACCATACAGAAAATCTGTTGCGAAGTTACCAAAAATCTTGACAATTGCCAAAATTATGAAGATCACCTGAATGACTGGATCATCAATAAGACCAATTGTAAACTCTCTAAGCTCCTAGAGTAATGGAAGAATATGGTCTCCAAACATCGTTAATTGATCCAGCTCTTCACCATAAGGAAACATTAGGATGATGTTTGATACATCTTGATCTTTGTACATGGCAAGTTTATCTACAATCATTTGCGGAGTGCCCCATAGTGAAGAATCAACTCTCTTCCGATATTCTTCATTGACCATCCCTCTTGAAGCGGCACCTTTTTTGATCCTTTCATCCATCTCTGACTCAGATCTGAGAATCCGTGTCCAACATCCAACCGATTTGAGAATCTCCGTTTGTTTCCGATCATATTTTTCTGCAACTTCAGCGAGTCTACTGAATATTGGTTCTGTCCTCTCTGGATTGAAATCCCAAGCAACATTTATCCCATCCCCAAATCTTGCTGCTATTTCGATCATACGTGAACCGCCCTTGTTTGAACCAACCCAGATAGTTGGATGTGGTCTTTGAATTGGTTTTGGGAATGAAACTAGGTTGTGAATTTGATAGAATTTCCCATTGAAAGAGTATTTTTCCTCTGTCCAAACACCCCGAATAATCTGGATGGCTTCGACAAGTTGTTCTGATCTCGTCTTAAAATCTGGAAATTCATATCCATATGCATTGTACTCGAGCTTTTTCCAGCCAGCTCCAACACCAAATTCTAACCTGCCTTTTGAAAGGACATCTATTGTAGCGCCCATCTTTGCATGAAGTGCAGGATTTCGATAGCTGTTACAAAATACAAGACTTCCAACTCTTATCTTTTCATTATCTCGTACCAAGGCTGCCATCAGCAACCATGGATCAAGAAGCATTTTCTCAGTAGCATCTGCGTTGAGCATAAAATGGTCGGAAAACCAAACAACCTCAAATTCATTATTTAATGCCTGTTCGGATATCTCAAGAACATCATTGTAACTATAACCAAATTGAGGTTCAACCTGTACTCCAAAGCGCATCAATTAGCAAATCCTTTACTCTTTGCTTTCTATATCTAAAACAATCCGTACTGCTTCCTCGACGAACTTTGGACAAGTCTTACGAAAATGACCTGATTCAATAGCATCATCGCGTGCATCCTTGTCAGCCATTTTTACTCCTGTTAGTTCATCGCAAATGATAGTATCAAATTTCTTCTTGAATTTATAGATGAATTTCGCAGCTGAAGTATATGTCGCATTCTTATGCTCTTCAAAATCACTGAATTTTGGATTATTTAGCATTCCAAAAGCAGCCACAGCACCAGATACTGCTCCACATACATTGCCTTGAAGCCCAACACCACCGCCTAGTCCTGCCATCGCCGCTGTGCCTTCATCAAAATACACTCCATATTTTTCAAGGACAGCTCTGAAGACAGATTGTGAGCAATTATGTTCGGAGCCAAAATATGCCAATGCTTGATCAACGGTATTCTGCATCTGTACATTCTCCGGTTGATGTTTGTGAATGAACCACCATATCAGTCCTCCTAATCAAATAAAAACTTGCTCCGATAGGAAGTTCTTTTGAAATCTCTCATATTATCTGTTTGAGCAAAATGAAGGAATATCCAGAATCAATAGGACTCGATGAAATTTGGGAATATTTTGAGGGCTTTCCACTTGCACACCTTAGTACAATTGATGGTGAACAACCACGTGTTCGACCACTTTCTCTGATTGCTTACAATGACAATCTGTGGATGGCAACAAAAACAGAGTGGAATAAGGTGAATCAAATTAAACAGAACAATAATGTAGAATTTACTCTAGCACCTTTATCCGATAATGGAACAGGAAGCATAAGAGTAACAGCAGAAGCAAAAATCATTGACGATAAATATACACGACAAGAACTAAGTGGTAAGATTCCGTGGTTCAAGCAATATTGGTCCGGATTTAATGACCTCAATTTCACACTGATTCAGTTCAATCTAAGTAAAATCCTCTACGATCATCCAAGTGACCGAAAGAAATACACTGTCCAACTCAAATGAAAAGCGGTGTGCTCCCTGTGAACGATGACTCTTTTCAAATGTACTTAAAGAAAAGTAAGAAATCAGAAAACGCAATCAAGCAAATCACTGAGCTAGTCAAAGACTTCGAAGCCTTTCTTTCCGAGGAAAGCATTTCAATTCCTGAGGCTGAGATTGAGGAACTTGAGAGCTTTGTATCGTGGATTGAAGATACTACTGGAAAGAAAGCAAACAAACATCTTTGGGCTCTCTCAATTCTCTACACATTTCTCGAAAATGAAAAGATGGCAAAACATTCACGCCTACTACGTGGAAGTAAGATAAAGAAGATACCCTTTCAAATTGGGAAATTTCGAGGTGTGAATCAAGCTTATGTAAAAAAACTTGAGAATCTGGGAATCATTAATGTTGACCAAATGATCCTCAAGGGTAAGACTCCTGAGATGAGATTGAGATTATCGGAAGAATCTGGAGTTCCTATTGAATCAATACTAGAATTTGTCAAACTTTCAGATTTAACACGCGTTGGAGCTGTAAGGACAGTTCGTGCCCGCTTATACTATGATGCTGGAATAGATACAATCGATAAAATGGCAGGATATGACCCAGCTGAGCTACGGTCCTACTTGTCAAAGTGGATAGAGAAGACAGGTTTTGAGGGTATTGCACCATTGCCAAAAGAAGCTTCAAATGCTGTATCGACTGCAAAGACACTTCCTAGATTGGTTGTCTATGAGTAATCATTAAGGTTCAGAGTCTAATGTTTTCTGGTGGGTTCTTCCTGCTAAACATCATCCAGCCAGCTATAAGAGTTACTAGTCCAACCATCAGAATTCCAAATCCGACATTTTGAATTAGCTCACTAATGCCCGTTAAGCCCCTAATGATGTACCCACTAGCAATCAATACAAGTCCCATTATGAAAACAGACTTAGCTAACTTTGTATCTTTAACTTTGATTTCGAGACCAGGATCAGCTGGACCAACCACAGGTGCACTAGACACTTTGATATCAGATAGGAAGAATCGTTTACCGTCCTCAGTGAATTTCCCATTTAATGAACCTTCAGAAACGAGTTCTTGGAGTGCCTGGAAAGCTTCATCTTCCTCTGCTCCGGCTAAATTACTTAGTTTCTCTATTGAGCTGATCTTGCTCTCAATGATGATTTGACACAATCTTGTTTTCAATTCGATAGGATTGGATGAAGAGTGGTCGATTATCATCGGAATCTCACGCTCATTATATACAATGATTAGTATATAACCTAAAGGCACTACGCAGGCTCACAGAAAAGGGTCCCAATATGAGTACACTTAATTTTACTTCTACTTCTATCTAAGTAAATATTTTCAACCATTTTGGTCGAATGGCCCATACAGTCTTGATCGTCAGCCGCGTTTTTCTTTCTCATATGGTTTTGCAATTGCTTTAGGTGGAACTGATCTGCGAATTCCTGCTAATGCAATAACTACCAAGAGGTATGGTATCATTTGGATGAAGTTATTGTACGGCAGGAGAGAAGGTGCTGCTAGAGAAATGAAGATTTGAAGACCTGACAAAAATCCAAAGAAGGTTCCAGCGATGAAACATCCAATTGGTTTCCAGTTTCCGAATATCAATGCAGCCAGAGCAATAAAACCTCTACCTGCTGTCATAAGCTTACCAAATCGAGCACCATATCCGATTGAGAGATATGCGCCACCAAGACCTGCTAGGCAGCCACTCAGAATGACTCCAATCATCCTAATTGTTTCTACATTGACACCAGTGGTGTCTAGTGCGCTTGGGTCTTCCCCAGCGGCGCGTATTCGAAGTCCAATAGGCGTCTTGTACATGATAAACCAGCTTATGAACACTGCAAAGAACATCATGTAGATGATTGGTGACAACGAACCGAAGATTTCACCAAGGAATGTATTGTTTCCCAGTTGAGGTATCACTACTTGCGGCAGAGGAGTCACTTCATCCGAAACACCTCTCGCTGCCCAAATTACTTCAAGCATCAATGTCGTGAAGCCACCAGCAAAAATAATCACACCTGTGCCGCTTACAATGTGATCCCCCTTGAGTTTTACACAAACGACCGCATGGACTGCAGCAAGTGCTCCTCCTGCGATGACTGCGACCAATAAGCCAAACCATGGATTATCTGAAAAGTAGGTTGCAGCCACTGCACTGAATGCTCCGATCAACATCATTCCTTCTAGACCGATGTTGACCACTCCTGTTCGCTCGCTATACATTCCACCTAGGGCTGTAAGAACAAGTGGGGTTGAAAACTGTAATGTCACTTTGATGAGCCATGCAATCATGATGATATTAAAAATTTGCATTATTGCTCACCTCCCAGTTGTATCGATGTAGCATCTTCAGTATATGCCAGAAGCATTGTTACCACAAATCCAAATCCAGTCATGATCGCTACTACAGAAACTGTTCCCATCGGTATGAACATCATGCCAGTGAGTAGCATTATCAACCAAAGAATGAATGTGGCTGTAGTCACTCCAAACCTTCGTTCATCTATCTTCAAGTGGAAAACAATGACTACAAGTCCCATTATAATGATTAGCAAACCAAGTAAAGCTAGTAGGACATTTGCTATCATTAGGGTGGCCAACATCAGCATTGCAAAATTGGCAGTCATGATGCCAAACGCTAATGCAATGATACTTGGTACACCTTCTTTTGGTTTCTTAACAATCCACTGGGCATAGCCAATTCCTCTGTTTGCTAACCACTCTACTAGACGTGGTGCTGCAACAAAGAGAACTACTAGACCTTGGATGACTCCAACCATCTCACTTGGAACACCTGCAATGGTCTGCATGTATCCTCCACCAGCTTTCAATGCTCCGAAGAAGAGTGCCCCACCCAGTACTCCCCAGGGATTGTTTCTACCTAATACAGCTACAGTGATTCCATCAAAACCTATTCCTCCCGACCACTGATCGTAAAATCTGTGATAGTATCCAAGAACCTCTTCAGATCCTGCGAGTCCTGCAAGACCGCCACTTAATCCAAGAGCTAAAGCCATATTTCGTTTAGAGTTAATTCCAGCTGTCTTAGCTGCTTCTTCATTCTGTCCAACTGCTCTCATCTCATAACCCATGACAGTTCGATTGATGAAGAACTCGACAAGAATAACACAACCCACTGCAATTATGAATCCCCAGTTTAGAAATGCACTACCAAAAAGTTTGGGTAGGAATGCTGTATCAAAGATAAATGGTGAAACGCTCCGAGAGTCCCCTGGATTATGCATTGGCCCCTGTGAAACAAGCCACTGGGTAAGCAGAACTGATGAATAGCTAAGCATCATTGTAGTTACAACTTCATGAGCTCCTCTGTATGCACGAAGTATTCCTGGTAAAAGACCATAGAGAAGACCACTAAGTACACCCGCTCCAAGTGCTACGATTTGGTGTATACCGAAAGGTAATGCAATCATATATCCAACAGCTGTTGCGACAATAGATCCGATGTAAAGTTGACCCTCAGCACCAATGTTAAACAGACCACATTTGAAAGCGAGAGCCACAGACAATCCTGCCAGAAGTAGCGGGGTTGCGTTGTACAGTACTAGGTCAAATTGAAGAATCGCTCCAAAGAATAACGCACTAAATGCATTCAGAGGGTTATAACCTGTAGCAAGCATTATCATTGCTGCAACGATAAGTGCCATCACGATTGAAGCGATTGTGGCAATGATCGTGTTGAGGAACTCTCTTGATGTTAGTCGTGCCACTGTTCGGTCCAATGTTCCTCTGATTTCGTTAGTAGCTGATGTTTCTTCTACTTGCTGTTCAGTCATGACACAACCTCCTCTGCATTTGAATGCCCTGCCATCAGCAGACCGAGTTCTTGAGCCGTTGTCATTTCTGGATCTTTGGTTGCTACAATACGACCATCAAAGATGACACCGATTGTATCTGATAGACTTCGAATCTCATCAAGTTCTGCGGAAATAAGAAGAACAGCAACTCCAGAGTCCCTCAGAGCAATGAGGACATTGTGAATATATTCTGTTGCTCCGACATCCAAACCCCTAGTGGGTTGAGCAGCAATCAATAAGAGCGGATTGGAGCTGAGCTCACGGGCAACGACTAACTTCTGTTGATTCCCACCACTCAAAGTACTAGCTGGATCCATTGTTTTACCAACCTTTACAGAATAGTCGTTAACTAATTTTGCAGCCTTAGAGTGAATTTTGTTCAAATTGAGAATACCTCTAGATGACGCGTAGGGTTCTCTATAATGTTCTCCTAAAACTAGATTCTCCTCAATAGTAAAGGGAAGAACTAAACCTCTTTTATGACGGTCCTCTGGGATATGAGCAATTCCAGCAGCTCTAATAGTCCGTGGAGATTTGCCAGTAATGTCCTTCCCCATCATCATGACCTTACCAGATTTTGGTTTGATCAATCCTGTGAGACCTTCAACGAGCTCTGTTTGACCATTCCCTTCTACACCAGCAATTCCGTAGATTTCTCCAGCATGAACTTCCAATGAAACTCCATCTACAGCGATGACTCCTCTTGCATCTTCAACTACCAAATCTTTGACTGAAAAGACAACATCACCAAATTTTGGAGGCGCTTTTTCAACCCTGAAAACGACTGGTCTTCCAACCATCATCTGTGCTAAATCCTCAGGAGAAGTTTCTTCTTTATTGACTGTCCCAACGAGTTCTCCATCACGAAGAACGCTGATTCTATCACACAAAATCATTGGTTCACGAAGCTTGTGTGTGATCAGTATGATTGTTTTTCCTGCATCTCGGAATCTTTCCAAAGTTACAAATAACTCATCCACTTCTTGAGGAGTTAGTACAGAGGTAGGCTCATCCAGTATCAGAATTTCTGCGTCACGGTATAGCGCTTTGATGATTTCTACTCTCTGTTGCAAACCAACAGACAGATTCATTATTTTCTCTCTAGGATCGATATCTAAACCGTTCTCTTCTGATATCTGTTTTATTTTCTCCTCTGCAACTTTGAAGCCCATTGGCATCAAGTTTCCTACTCCATACTTGACCATCGAGCACAGTGAAACGATACTCATCGCGATTCTCGCCTTCACCCCAGATTGTTCAAGCAATGGAGACAGTCTAACAATTATGTATGTCAAGATAGAATTCAGCCTGAATGAAACAAATACTACAAGTAAATAGAGACCGATCATTATTGCTCCAATCAGAAGTCCAAATGTATACAGTAACAGAATTCCGATAAAGATTGAGATTAGAAGCAAAACCAGTCTCGCTTGGATGTTTGCTTTACCGCTCTCAGGTTCCATTCCCATCATTACATTTTCTGTAACTGTTAGAGGTGGGATTAGTTTGAAGTGTTGATGAACCATTCCAACTCCTCTAGCAATTGCATCTTCTGGAGATCTGAGATTAACTTGTTCTCCTTTGATGGTAATCGGACCAGATCCTTCATCCTTAGACAGGAGACCGTACAAAACATTCATCAGCGTACTCTTGCCCGCTCCATTCTCTCCCAACAAACCATGAACTTCACCCTCCTCAATTCTAAGAGTGATATTCTTGTTGGCTTCAACGTCGCCTGGAAAGGTTTTGCTGATGTTTTCAAGCTCGACCGCGTGAATCATCATTGCCTCCACCATAGTAGTGTCTCATCGATATCCGATTCTGACGCTACGCTTGGTTGACCACACTGATATTTAACAATGAGGGAAGAAAAAGAAAGGTGAGAGGGGATGACCCCCTCTTCAACTATTTTTGAACCTATGTCCAGTATACATCTGTTGGAACCACATAAGTTCCGTTGATGATTCCTGTCCTGATCATATCAACCATGTCTAGGACTGCTGTCGGAAGTGTGCGAAGGGCTGTGTTGATTTCTATGTCATGACCATCATTGAACAAGCCATAGAAGATCAAACCACCAGTCCATGTACCAAGAACAGCATCGTACATGATGTCATAGGTTGCAACATCAACACGCTTCAGCATTGAAGTCAGTGCAACTGTCGGTGCTACAGGATTGTCTGGATCGGCACACCCAAGATACATCTGTGGTGAATCCACACCAATAACGTATAGTGGGGTCGATGAGGTAACATTGTCTTCCTTAGCGGCATCGAATGCACCAAGACCAGATCGACCTGCGGCTGCAAATACAATGTCAGCTCCACCTGTATACATAGCTGAAGTCATTGTTTTGCCAGTTGCGATGTCTGCCCAATCACCAACATATTGTGCGGTGTAGGAAATACCAGGATTGGTCAGGTTTGCACCATAGACATACCCTGCGTAGAATTTCCTGATCAAATCAATATCCATTCCACCAAGGAAACCAATGCTGTCAGTATTTGTCATCATTCCTGCCACTGCACCAACTAGTGCCGATCCCTCATTTTCACTAAACAAGACGGAGGCTACGTTGGTATAGTTGCCAGGATCGATGAACATGTCTATGATTGCGAACTCTTGGTCAGGATAATCATCGGCAACAGCCATCACAGCATCTGCTTGATCAAAGCCTACACTTATGATCAGATCAAAAGGCTGGATGTATCCTGCATGCGACGCGTACTGCCGTAAGAACGTTTCATAGTCCGCTATCACATTCGGTTCCGAATATGTAAAGTTGATACTATAATCATCGTGTGCATTAGTAGCGCCCTCAAAGACTCCATCGTTGAACGACTTGTCACCCAATCCACCTGTAGCAAATACTATTGCAACTTCATATGGATTGTTTACTGGTTGTATCATGAGATAGACGCCAAAACCAGCAACACCGATGATTGCAATCAACACGATTGCTATCACTGCGTTTCGATTCATTATTTATTTCTCTCCTCCGAAAACTCCTAGGAAGTGTTCCGTGAGATGAAAGTCAAATCAATGACACTTAGAAATTACATCATTCCTCAATAAAAACTTAAGCTATTTCGCTTCGTCACTTGACGTAGAAAAACTCGCTGTTATTGAATGTCTATGTAATGTTTTATGTGTCAAAAGAGACACCTCCAATTTGTGTTTATCATGAGTATAATTGCTGAATCAATCTTGAGTCAATTTGTCAGAGGATTGAACATGACGAGTGATGCTGTCGAGAAAGTCCCTAACTCAAAATGGAATGATGGTGCAGAGAAGTGGTTCTTTTCACTCACTGCTTATCACATTGTTGAAACACTGGATTTCTACTCAAGGAATGATCACGAAGGAATGATTTGGGGCAAAAGAGCTGGATTCTCATGGGAAGACAAAGAAAGTATTGAGAAAGACATTCTGCCTAAGATAACCAAAGATCTTGTTCTAGAGTACATACTCGAAACCGAGGAAAAGTTATCGGACCTTCTAAAGAACACTTCTGACCAGGATTTACTTGAGAAAGATGCTTTCCATTGGTTCTCATGTATTCTTGAGAAACTCCAGTATGCACTGAGACACACTGCATATCACTGTGGAGAGCTAGCCCTTGCACTACGCAATTGGGAATCTCCACATGTTAGTTGGAAATGAGTGCAGTTAGCTATCTTCGTTTGTATTGATAGATGAGTATGGCTGCTACTATTATCACGCCGCCAGCTCCAATTGACAATACCAAAGGCAAGTTCAGACCTGTTTCAATGGTGTCATAAACCTCGATGTTGTCAAGTGCCCAATCATCCCAAGTGTAGAATCCAAACCAACCAGTCGAGTCTAAGGCGGTATCAGTTGCCTGCATGATCAGGGTTGAGTTTAGATATACTGTGATTTGACCTCCAGCATCCCTAGTAATCATAAACTGATGGAATGTTCCAACTGTTGTTTCCATTGCTTCACCGAGATAGCTATCGAGTATCACCTTTGGATTATTGTCAACATATTTCTCAATAGTATAAGAAAGTCTTTGACCAGCCGCTCCACCCGCGTGAACAATACTCAGTGCATAGTATTCCCAGTCAGGGACCTCTGGTTGGAGTGGACTAAGAATCCAGAACCGACAGATATCCAGCTCTTCTCCCCACTCCCCTGTTTCATTAAGTTCGAATTTCCATGTACCAACAGCTACCGTGCTCTCACGATAGAGAATCACTGCTGAAGCATGATCTGCATGGGTCCCACGTAACTGTCCATCTATAATCTGACAGGATTGATACGTCCAAATGTCTGCATCTAGTTCATCAAAATACTCAGTCCAGACTAACGCAGCTGAACTCTGCATAGGTGTTATTGTAAGTAAACAGATTAGAGCTAGTACACTCAGTCGAATAATCTTTGACCGATTGCTCATCTCACAATCCTCGTTTAGCGATTGTCATAGATACAACATTCTCACGTATAAGAAGGTGAGGATTTACGCCGCCGGTTTCAAAGTCTTTGATAGGATACAAAAAGATCTGCGGGAAAAATGGCTTCAAGTTTACTGGAAACATCAGTCAGAGATCAAAGATATCATAGGACAGGTCTGTTCGAGCATCGCAATGACCTAGGGTGATAGGAATCTCGACTATCTTATCTCGTGCCCAGGGTATATTGAGAGTAACCTTGACAAATATGGTATTGCGGATAATTGGACGGTCAAATGTGGACTGCATGGATTCATCTGTTTCAAGTGTAACATCCATCCACCTGTCTCTTTGTACAAAGTCATCATCAAGTTTCTTTTTGACAAGTGTCCTCTTTGAGCTTCTTTTGTGTCCCTGGGCAATTACAAACTCGTTTGAAATCAATGCCGCACGAACTTCACGAATCTTCACATCATGAGCCACACGAAACCTCAAAGGAATCGAGTCACCAATGCAGAAGATGGTGTCTTCCATCTCTACATCCAGAACAGAATAACCGTCTTTTTCAGCGAAATCACGTTGCGATATCGGGCTAGGTTTTATCATTGCTTGTCTGAAATCAAGAAACACCTTCTCTTTGGGATCTATAGCTAAGGATCTCTCTACAACTGCTTCTAAGCTGTATTGAATCCATCCATTTCGTCCTTCATAACTTGTTAGAATGCTTTCAGGGTCGTCAGGAAACAAAAATCGGAACTCCAGCACTTTCTCACCTGGTTGCATGACTCCAGCTTCTTCCAAATACACGGTTTCGTCAAAGTAGACATGCTCATCGGTATAAGTTGTTGAGGTCTTTCCATGACTAACAACAACTTGAGTGTGTTCTCTCCCTTTGAAGGTGATACGGATTCCATTATGTTTGAAGTCGTCATCACACCTCACGATAACATGACCTTCAACAGCATCTCCTGCCTTATACTGTGTCTTGGTCGTTATTATTTCTACATCTCTCAATTATGGATTCTCTCCATCATTAATTGCAGATTCATTTGAGTGCTTTTGATGTTTCCGAATTATTAGCTTGTGAACCTGAAACACTATCTCATCGATGTGTTTAGATAGGACCAAATCCTTGAAACTACAAATGGTATTTCCCAACGTACGGCCAATCGCTGTATGCATTATTAGGAATGGACCCAGATTCCTTGTGGAGTATTATGAATGGCCTACACCAGATGACAAGTTCTATCGTCCCTTAGGTGGAGAGATAGAATACGGAGAATACGGCGAAGATGCTGTCAAGCGTGAGTTTCGAGAAGAGATATTTGCTGAAATCAAAAACGTTCGATACCTCGGGACATTAGAGAACATCTTCGAGGTTCAAGATGAAACAGGTCATGAGATTGTCTTGTTATATGAAGCTGATTTTGTTAATCAGTTACTGTATTCCAAGGATGTGATTGAAGGTCTTGACGGTATCGAAACACCAAGGAAGGTATTAGCCTATTGGAAAACCCTTGAGGACATTGATGAAGAAGGATTACCTCTCTATCCTGATAGGCTGAGGGAATTTTTGGAGGAGGTTGGATAGTGGAAGAGGTAGACATCCTAATTCAAAATGGCATCATCTATGATGGCTCTGGATCAGAACCTATTAGACGTGACATCTCTGTAAAAGAGGGGAAAATAAATCAGATTGCATCGAATCTCAAAACGGAAGCTAGTTTTGTTATTGATTCCAATGGACTGGTTGTTTGTCCAGGATTTATTGACATGCACAGTCACTCCGACATGTCACTTCCATTTGACAACAGACTCGAATCAACAATCAGACAAGGTATTACGACATCAGTCATTGGAAACTGTGGATTTTCGTTAGCTCCTGTCAATGAAAATCGGATTGACATGTTACGAAAGGGTTTTGAGATATTCGCCCCGCCTGGAGCCAAGCTTGAAATTAAATGGAGAACTTTCGATTCATATCTTGGATTTCTTGAAAGAAATAGAATTTCATCAAATATCGTCAACCTAGTAGGCTTCGGGGCGATTCGAATTGCAGGGGGCCCGGGATACGAAAATCGATCACCGAGAAGAGAAGAACTTGAAGAAATGAAAAACTACACTCGGGAAGCTATGGAGGCAGGAGCTGTTGGTTTGAGTACTGGTCTAATCTATCCGCCTCAAGTCTATGCCACTACTGACGAGATAATTGAGTTATCGAAAATTGTTGCTGAGTTCAGAGGATTGTACTTTTCCCATATCAGAGGTGAAGGAGACACTGTTGTTAAAGCCGTACAGGAGGTTATTGATATAGTCAAAGCATCTGGATGTGACGGAGGACAAATTGCACATCATAAAGTTGCTGGGAAACATTTCTGGGGAACAAGCAGAGAAACACTCAGACTCATCTCAGAAGCAAATGAACGAGGCATTAGTATAAAGTGTGATCAGTACCCGTATAATCGGGGTAGCACTTCACTGATTTCCATTCTTCCTCCATGGGTTCATGAGGGCGGTGCAGAAAAACTCCTTGAGAGGCTAAGGGATTCCGAGACTGTATCGAAAATCAAGAAAGACATCGAGCAAACCCAAGATTGGGAAAACATCAAACACGAGGCTGGATGGGACCGTATCTTTATAGCTTCTGTAAAGACTGACAAATGGAAGGATATCGAAGGACTGAGTCTGAAAGAAATTACTGAACTACGTGGATATGCAGATGAATATGATACTCTTTTCGAGTTGTTATTAGACGAAAATGCTGAAGTCACAATGACAATGGAGAGTATGGGTGATGAGGACATTGAGCGGATTATGAAAGGGAAGTATACAATGATTGGGACTGATGGTTCAGGCGTTGCACCTACTGGAATACTGAGTCATGGAAAACCTCATCCAAGGTATTATGGAACATACCCGCGTATTCTGGGTCATTATGTCAGAGAGAAGGGCATACTCACACTCAGCGAAGCTATCTACAAGATGACAGGTTTTCCAGCCAAAACTCTAAACCTGCAAGATAGAGGTTTCTTGAAAGCAGGAAACTGGGCAGACATTGTTATCTTTGATCCCAATACAATAATCGACAGAGCTACCTTCATGAATCCTCACCAGTTTCCTGAAGGGATTCATCATGTCATTGTAAATGGAATATCAGTTGTAAATGAGAAGGGGCAGAATGATGAACTGCCAGGGAAAGTCTTACGACATAATCGGCTAAACAATTAGTTGAAAAAAGGAATGTTTGGAAGGAGTTATTGAACTCCTTCCTATCTCAATTATAGAGTTTCTTCAAACAGGTCAACAAATTCCATGAACTGATCAATTCCTTTCTGCCAGAACTCTTCGGTAGTTATGTCAAAGCCAATGTCTGCAGCAAGCTCTCTTGGTGATTTGCTTGAACCTGCGGCGAGGAATGCTTTGAATTTTGGCACGAATTCCTTACCTTGCTCCTTGTAGAGCTTGTACATAGCATAGACAAACAACTGGGCGTAGACATATGGATAGTTGTAGTAACGATAGTTTGCCATGTAGAAGTGCAACTTGAATGTCCACCACCAACGCATGACTGGAAGCCATTCCACAGAATCACCATACATTTTCGTTCTTGCTTTCACCCAGAGGTCAGATATTGTATCTCCATCAAGGAATTTTCCTTTCTGAATGGCTTCATACAAGCTGGTTTCGAACCAAACTCGTGTAGAAACTTGCTGTGCACTTCCTATGAAACTGTCGAGTACAGAGGCAAGGATAGATTTCTTCTCATCTTTCGAGTCTATTGAAGCAAGAAGCTTCTCGGTGAGTAAGAGCTCTCCGAAGTTTGAACCTGTTTCAGCAATGCAACTCCCTATCTCATAATTGGATGGTTTTTGAGCACGAGTTCCTAGATATGCATGGAGAGCGTGTCCTAACTCATGAGCACTAGTGTAAACATCTCCCATTGTTCCTGTGAAACTCTGAAGAACATACGCACTTTCTCCTGAATGCCAAGTAGCACAGAAGGCTCCGGACCTCTTTCCATTCCTGACCAAAGCATCGATATGATGTTTTTCATACATCTCATCAATCCACTGTCCACTCTCCTTGTCGAACTGGGTGTACGAGTCAACATTGAGCTTTCTCGCTTCTTCCCAAGTATACTTCTTAGTGGGGACGTTTGGCAATGGTGCTTCAATATCCCAGTTCCCTAGAATTTTAAGTCCCATGGCTTTTGCTTTTAATTTTAGATACCTCTGGAATGATCCAACATTCTTCTCGATTGTATTCATCAATGCTGTAATGGTTGCCTCATCCACATCGTTTGCTATGAAACTCTGTGTCATTGGAGACGGCCATTTCCTCAATTTGCGCATTGTTAAGTGATCAGCAAACACAGAGCGGAGAGCTGATGACCAAACAATATCGTCTTTTGAAAGACCCTCATAGACAATCTCGTGAGCTCGTTTCCTAAGGTCTCTATCAGGGTGCTCATATAATCCAACGATTTCACCGTAAGGCAGTGTCTTCATCTCACCATCAATCTCTATGTCATATGTTTGCGATGCTAGCCAATCTCCTTGAAGTATTTGCCAAGCTTGAACACCGTTCTGGTCTTTCGCAATAATGACTTGTTCTTCAGCTTCTGAGAGCATGTGAGGGATTTTACGCTGAATCCTCTCGAGCTTATGTTTGTACTCTCCAATGGCAGGATCATCCACAATCTCTGGTTTCTTAGCGAGTAACTCACCTAACTCCAAATCTACGAATGCGTAGTTTTGTAGGAATGCCGAGGCGGAATTTCTGAAGACGCCAAATAGGTGCTTGTTGACTTCCTTGTTCATATCTGCAGAATACGCAAGTTGAGAATAGACAAATGGACCTTCATACTCAAGCTCCAGTTTGTCTAGTTCATCCAACATGTCATAAACCTGCTTTGCATTGAAAGAAACAATCTTGCCATGATATCTCTCCCGGAATTCCTCCATTTCCTTTACCGCAGCTGTCATTCTTTCTTCAATGTACGCAGGATCATCAATCTTCACAAGCTGAGAGAGGTCCCAGCTCGGATTCTCTGTTTCAGTCATTATTATCGTACCATGCTAACCGCAATTCATACATCTTAAGAGTGCTATGTCAGGGGCATCAAATATCAATCTCTAAGATTGATAGATTTTGAAATTCAAGATGAAGCCATTTCGCAAAAAATAAGATTGATGATATATCAATCAAATCCAATATTTCAGATTGAAATAATATTATTTTGATTAAATAAATGACGAATCAATTTAAATACAACCTGAACTATAGATATGGTTCAAGTGGAGGATGCGTAAATGCAAAATGTATTGCTTGTAGATGCTTTTGGACTTCTAGGTTCACTAGCACTGATTTTGCTTCTTATCCTGATGATATGGGGTATCATAGTTGGTACTGGTAGAAGTAGAAACCTATCGATTGTAGGATTTTTAGTATCTCTCTTTGTGATAGTAGGATGGATTGTTACAACAATAACCCGGATGGGAATAATCCCTATTATTGACTGGATACGTTGGGGCCGCCATGTCGAGTTCGGTATGAGAGGACTTTGGTTGTTCATGATTTTTGTATACATGTTCATATGGGCATTCCCTGATCTCCTCAGTGAGAGGAAATGGATACTTGTTGCTGCTCTCATTCTACCATTAATCTATGAACTAATGATGTTCATTGCCTTTAGTTCAGTGCCTTCAGTTTTCATTGAAACGTTTTTGGCTCTCGAAGTTATCACTGTAGTTATCTATCTGGGCATAATACCCCTTTATGCCGCATTCCGTTACACAAGACAAGAGCGTGTTCAAGGAACCCCTCGTGTGCCGTGGATATGGTTAACAGAAATCGGGGTGTTGATTTGGTTTGTTGGCGAGTTTATACTCGGTATTGGTATGCTGTTTCAGCTACCTGGCTATGATTCATTCATCAGTGATTTAAGCGTGGTCACAATAAGCACTCACGCAATTGGTTGGCTTGTTATGTTCTTGGGTTTTATTTTCCAGAGACGAGCAATTCAGGTCAGTGCAACATAATATGCTAGAGGTGTGATTTACACAAGTAATATCCAGAAATGAAATTGATATGTCTGGATGTAAAACAAGACATATCTCTATCAAGCGACATTAGACCATGTTCATACAGTGATTGTTTTCTTGTCTTTATTCATCATGTTATGGGAAGCGGTTCCATTGTTAGGATTCGATAGAACAAATAGAGTACAAATAGTCCAATAATTAGAAGGATTATTGCCAATGTAATCTTCCATGTTTTCATTTGAATTCACTCCCTACGGAACTATCTGTGTTTTGAGTATTTCTTTATCTACTTTCTACCAAAGGGAGGAAATAGTTTCCCAGAACGCTTCATGTACTCCAAGTATTCTTCACCAAATTCATCGATCATCATCTGCTCTTCAACAGGAATTCTCCTGTAGTTAACCCAGATTGAGAACATAAAGAAGATGAAAACAAGGATATCTGAAGCAACCAAAGCTATTCCGAGAGTATAGATGAATATTCCCAGGTACATTGGATGCCGGATGCTCTTGTAAGGACCTGATGTAATCAACTTGTGATCTTCTTTTAGTTCAAGTGCTATTGACCATTGCGTGTCAAGATGTCTATGGACCCAGACAAG